>CANQXZ010000009.1 GCA_947627955.1 uncultured Clostridia bacterium | reverse complement strand
TGCGCAAGCTCGTCTCGCTCGCCACGCACAGCGCACTGTGCTGTGCTATGAAATGGCTCGCTCGTCGTACTAAATGAGCCATATCCCCATACGCGGGGAGGGGGATTTTGCGGTGTGGTGGGAACAACGGGACTTGAACCTGTGACCTCTTGCATGTCAAGCAAGCGCTCTGACCAACTGAGCTATGCCCCCAAATGCGCGGCGGAACGTCGGTTTTATCCTCGGGAACGCCCGCAATTATCCGCGCCGCCCCGAAATATCCGCTCTTGACCGCTAACGACTGTATTATAACAATTTCTTCCGCCGTTTGCAAGCGTTTTTAACTCCGAATTGCAAGGCGGGCAAAAAGAGTTTTCGCCGCGGCGTCAGGGTTCGCGCACGCCCTCTATATGTATCCCCCTCGCGATGGCAAACGAATATGAGGAAAGGGGCTTGCCGAACACGTCGAAGGAGTGCGCCGCGACGAATATCCTGCCGCCCGAGACGGAGACGACCACGGGGGAGTGATAAAAGTCGCCCGTCGCGTTGCCGAGCTGGACTATATCGCCCGTTTCGAGCCGTGAGAGCGGCGTCTCCGTTCCGAACGGACCTGTGCCGCTGTTGCCCGTGAGGAAGTTATACAGATATTCCACTCCCGTCCACGACGGGGTGCGGTCGTTTGCCGACCTGTAAAACCAGCCGAAAGTGGGAGTGAAATTCATTTCGCCCGCGCCTGCGAAGATGCACTGCGAGGCGAAGTTGGTGCAGTCGCCCCCTATGCGCGAAAAGTCGTAATATGCGGGATTGCGCCCGAGCGCCCATTTTCTCGCATAGGCGAGCGCCGCCGCCCTGTCGTACTCTTTTATTTTCATAGAACCATATTATGCGCCGTCCGCGCGCCGCGACACACGAAAGACCGCCCGCCGCGCTGCCGCGCGGCGGGCGTAAGCCACAACTCATTTCAATATATATCTTTCAGCGCGGGATACAGCTTCCTGAAAACGCCGTATTTTTCGTCGTACAGCGCAGCGACGCGGCTGTCGGGGCGGATCTCGCCGTCCGTGCGCACGATCGCCGCGCAGGCTTCCCCGACATTGCGATATTCCCCGCAAGCCGTCATGGCGAGCATCGCCGCCCCGTAGGATGGACCCTCTTCCGCGGCGGGGATCTCCACTGTGATCCCGAGCGCGTTAGCGATCACCTTCCGCCAGAGCGGGCTCTTCGCTCCGCCCCCGCACAGCTTTGCCCTGTCCGTTTTTATTCCGCAGGCTCTCGCCGCTTCGAGGCAGTCCCTCAGCGCGAACGCCACGCCTTCCATGACGGCGAGGGTCATCTTTCCGCGGTCTGTGCCGTGAGACAGCCCTATAAACGCGCCGCGTGCGTTCACGTCGTTGTGCGGGCTGCGCTCGCCCGAGAGGTAGGGGAGGAAGAACACGTCGTTTTCCCCCATAAGGGGTTCCAGCCCCGCCTGCACGCTTTCGGGGTCGGATTCGCCGAGCACGCCCGTCCACCAGCCGAAACAGCTCGCCGCCGAGAGGATGCAGCCCATCAGGTGATATTTTCCGTTCGCGTGGCAGAAGGAGTGCAGGGCGTTGCCCGCGGGGGAAGAAAAGCTGTCGCGCGCCACGAAGAGCGTTCCGCTCGTGCCGAGAGACAGTGTGCAGTCCCCGTCGTTTACGGCGCCCGTGCCCACCGCCGCGGCGGCGTTGTCGCCCGCGCCGGCGCAAACCGTCACGTCGCCGAGCCCCCACATTTTTTTGTGTTTTTCAGAGAGCTTCCCTACGGGCGCAAAGCTCTCGTAAAGGCGCGGAAGACAGCTCTCCCCAAGCCCCGTTAATCGGAGCATATCCCCGCTCCAATTCCTGTTTTCTACGTCTAAAAGCAGGGTGCCCGCGGCGTCGGAATAGTCGGTTGAGAATACTCCCGTGAAGAGATAGGTTATATAGTCTTTCGGCAGCATTATCTTCGATATCGCGGCGAACACGGCGGGCTCGTGCTTTTTTAGCCAGAGGATCTTCGGAAGGGTAAAGCCCGCGTACGCCATGTTGCCTGTGAGGCGGGTGAGCCTGTCCCTGCCGAACGCGCCGTTTAAGTATGCCGTTTCCTCTTCCGTCCTGCCGTCGTTCCAGAGGATGCAGGGGCGCAGTACTTCGCCGTCCTTGCCGAGGGCGACGAGCCCGTGCATCTGTCCCGCGACGCCTATGCCCTTTACCGCTTTTCTGTCGGCGCCCTCCAAAAGGCGGGATATCCCCCTTTCCACGGCGGCGGTCCAGACGGCGGGGTCCTGTTCGGTCCAGCCCGCGCGGGGGCGCAGTACGGGATACTCCTCCGAGACGGAGGCGAAAACGGACCCGTCCTTCCCGCAGAGTATGAATTTGGCGGCTGAGGTGCCGAGATCTACCCCTATATACGCGTTCATTTGCCGAAGAGCACGTCGTTCACCACGCGCTGCAATTCTTCCTGTCTGCCGCTGCCCGGAAGCTCGGGCTTGCCAAGCCCCTCGGCGTATGTTGTGAGCGATTCGAGGGTGGCTTTGCCCGAGAGTATGCTCTTCCCCACGGGCGTATCGCGGTAACTCGAATATCTCTCCGCGATAAACTTATCCAGCCTGCCGTCGGAGATCAGCTTGTCCGCGTTTATCAGTCCGAGCGCGAAGGTGTCCATTCCGAGGATGAACGCCTTGAACATGTCCTCGTGGGTGTAGGAAGGGCGGCGGTTTTTGGCGTCGAAGTTGAACCCGCCCGTCAGTCCGCCGTTTTTGAGCACTTCATACATGCACATGGTCGCCGAATACACGTCGCAGGGGAATTCGTCCGTGTCCCAGCCGAGGAGCGCGTCCCCTTGGTTTGCGTCTATGGAGCCGAGCATGCCGTTTATCGCGGCTATCCTCAGCTCGTGCTCGAAAGTGTGCCCCGCAAGTGTGGCGTGGTTGGCTTCTATGTTGAGTTTGAAATCCCTGTCGAGCCCGAATTCCTTCAAAAAGGCGGCGGCGGTGGCGGCGTCGAAGTCGTATTGGTGCTTCATGGGCTCTTTCGGCTTGGGCTCTATGTAAAAATCGCCTTTAAAGCCCGCCTTTCTGCCGTAGTCCACAGCCATGTGCATGAGCCGCGCTATGTTCTCGCGCTCGAACTTCACGTCGGTGTTCAGTAGGGTCTCGTAGCCCTCTCTGCCGCCCCAGAAGACATAGCCCCTGCCGCCGAGTTTAATGGTGACGTCAAGCGCTTTTTTTACCTGCGCCGCGGCAAAAGCGAACACGTCTGCGCTGTTTGAGCTCCCCGCGCCGTTGCAATAGCGGGGGTTGGAGAACATGTTCGCCGTGCCCCAGAGGCATCTGATCCCCGTCTTATCCATCTTTTCAAGGATGTAGTCGCTGATCTCGTCGAGCCGCGCCTCGGTCGTCTTTATGTCGTCGGCTTCGGGGACGAGGTCCACGTCGTGAAAACAGAAATACCCTATGTTGAGTTTTTCCATGAACTCGAAACCCGCGTCCGCCTTGGCTTTTGCGTGCGCCATCGTGCCCTCTTTTTCGCCGAACGACTTGTCGGCGACGCCCCTGCCGAACATGTCGGTGCCGTTCGCGCCGAGGTTGTGCCACCACGCCATGGCAAAGGGCAGGTGTTCTTTCATCTTCTTGCCCGCGACTACCCTGTCGGGGTCGTAAAAGTGGAATGCCAGCGGGTTTTTGCCCGAAGGTCCCTCGTATTCAACGCAGGGTACGGAAAAGTATTCTTTCATATATAGCTCCGTTGTGTTTTTTTGTACTATTATATACCCGAATGGCGGAATTGTAAATACGCAGCGCGGGTTTTTATTTGAGGTATGCACTTTAAAAGCTAAATTTTTTCACAAATACTTGACTTGCGGAGCCGTTAGGTATAATATAATTGGTGTATATCCGATATAAATCGGCAAGCCGTGCTTTTTACCAATGACTCGCTGCGTTCCGCTGTATACGGCTTAAAAACGGAGGGAAAATTATGTTCGGTCCTCATGCGGGCGTTATGCTCGCTCTGGGTTTCACAAGAGTGGAGATCGTTGCTATCGTCTGTCTTTCGGTTCTGTGCGTGGCGCTTGCCGTCGTATGCGTGCTTCTCGCCGTGTATCTGAAAAAGCGCCCGTCCGCTAAAAAGGAGAGCCACACGATAATCATTTACCGCAACGCCGACGCCGCAAAAACGGAGGACGTGGGTGGGGGAACCGCCGCGGCGGAAGTCCGCGAAGAGGAGCCCGCGGCTGCGGAGGATACCATGTCCCATGAAGAGCCCGCAGAAAGCGCGCCTGACGGGGAAGAGGAACCCGTGCCCACGGTGGACGGGGAAATCGCTTCCGCGCAGGACGAAAGTGCGGCGGCTGCCACCGTTCCCGTCGCGGCAGCGGAAGAGGAGAGCACCACGAGGTATAACAGGAGTTTCCGCGCCCGCATAATACAGGCGGACGACGAAATGAAGGCGTGGTATTCGAGGCTCAAAAACTGCCTCTTGTCATACGAAAAGGTCTCCTGCCGCATGAGCTGGAAACACGAGAGCTTTTCTTACAGGAGAAATCCCGTGGCTAAGCTCATGATAAAGGGCAAGACCCTCACGCTGTACCTTGCTCTCGACCCCGCCGCATACGACGATACGAAGTATAAACTCGAGGACGTGTCGCAGATAGCGCAGTTTTCGGATACGCCCGCGCTTTACAGGATAAAGAGCGAAAAGCGCGTGAGATATGCCGAGGATCTTATCGCGGATATCTGCGGAAAGCTGGGCAGCGCAAAGACAGACCGCGCGCCCGTGGACTATTACGAGCCGTACAGCGGAGACCGCGCGCTCGAAGAAAAGGGACTCGTCAAGCTGGTGGTGGAGGAAGCGGGCAGGTCGTTTATCGGCTCCGGCAGCTTCAATCCCGACCGCGAAGAGGAATAATTTGCCACATAAGAAGCACATAAGAATAAATGCAATGCCGCCGCGGCTGAGCCGCGGCGGCATTGTCGTTGGCAAAAAGATTTAAATTATATTATTGTATCTAAGCCTCCCGCTGCGATAGCCGCGCGCTTGTCAAGGCAAGCACCCGCCTAAATGCCATAATCACTTTTTGACCGCTTGATTTTCATGTTGGTTTATGGTATAATCCTAATACTGATAAACAGGAATTTAGCGAGCAAAATAAGGAGAGTTATGAATACTATTGAAGCCATTACTACGCGGCGCAGTATTCGTCGATTTGCGAATAAATCCGTGGATAATGATACAATCAAAGAAATCGTATCGGCTGCGGCTTTTGCTCCGTCTTGGAAAAATACACAGACGGCACGCTATATCGCAGTCACCGATTCGGCGACAAAAGAAAAAATTTCAGCGGAAATGCTTCCGTCCTTTAATGCGGCTACCGTGCGTTCGGCTCCCGTATTGATTGCTATGGTTACAAAGTGCGGTCGTTGCGGGTACGAGCGTGACGGCAGTTTCACCACAAAAAAAGAAGATCGCTGGCAATACTTCGACGCGGGGATTGCTTGCCAAACTTTTTGTCTCGCCGCTCATGAGTTGGGACTGTCCACCGTTATTTTGGGGATCTACGACGAAGATAATCTACCTGAATTTTTGGGCTTACAGAAAGATGAGGTCTTAACGGCTCTCATTGCGCTTGGATATTCCGAAACCGTTCCCGTAGCCCCGAAGCGAAAAAGCGTCGACGAATTGTTGCGTTTTATATGAGGTAATATGAGAAAAAAAGATAGAGAAATAACCGATCCGCAAATAATTTACAGTGTTTTGGAAAGCTGTCAATGTTGCAGGATCGGCTTCTATGATAGTGGTGAAATCTATATTGTACCGCTAAATTTCGGATTTGAATTCAACGAAGAGCGTCTTGTGTTATATTTCCACGGTGCAAAAGAGGGGCGGAAAATCCACTTAATTGAGGAAAACCCGCAAGTCGGTTTTGAAATGGACACGAATCATGAGGTATATTTAAAATACGATAGCGGAACGGCTTGCGACTATACGGCTCGTTTTCAAAGTATCATAGGTACAGGGAAAATATGTGTGGTTAATGATCCCGATGAAAAACAGCACGGATTGATCGTGCTTATGAAGCATATAAAGCAAAAAGATGCGTGGTCGTTTAACGAGAAAATATTAAATGCGGTTGCCGTATTTAAATTGGAAGTTGAGAAATTAAGTTGTAAGATACACAAGTAGATTTCAATTTAGCGAAGTACTAAAAGGCAAGCGTTGTACTTGCTTTTGCAAAAAAAGACCAACCTAACTCGGTTCGAATTAGGTTGGTCGTGGTACGCCGTGAGGGCTCGTAAGGAGCACACAGCGCGACGGAGTAGCGATTGTTACGCTACGCGTCAATCGCGTTATGAAGACGACCCGACGAACGGCGGCAAAAGATACAGACGGTTTGCGAAAGCAAACCGTCTGTACAATGGCGCGCCGTGAGGAGCTCGAATCCCCAGCCTTTGGTTCCGTAGACCAACGCTCTATCCAATTGAGCTAACAGCGCATAAAGATATTGAATTGAAATGTTTCGTAGACCTCTCGGCAACGGCAAGGAGAGCCCGTTGCCTCGGTCACCGCTTGCGCCTTGCGAATGCGCAAGCTCATCTCGCGCGGCAAAACAGCGCTACTAGGCTGTTTTGAGAAATCCGCGCTCGTCGCACTATCCAATTGAGCTGACAGCGCATATTGAGCTGACAGCGCATAGCATTTGGCTGACAGTGAACATATTATATAAAATATAATTTTAATTGTCAATCAAATTTTATGCGGGTAAAAATTTTTAATTTGCGCCATTCACGATGCGGCGGCAAGGGTGGGCAAAAAGATCGGCGGCGTGAAGGCGCGCGTTTTCGGGATAATTTTGCCCGCGGGCGGCAGGGTTTGCGCAAATCCGCCGAATATTGTTGCCCTGCGGCGTAAAATGTGATATACTTATTGCGCTGGGAGGCGGATAATGAATATCACCGAGTACATAGAAAATTGCGGGGGCACGACTTTCGGGGAGCGACCCGTGAACCAGATAGACGCCCTTATCTTTTCCGAGCTGACCTATCTCAACTATACGGGCGTGGTGGGATGGGGCAAGCCCGCGCACACTTTGCAGTCGCTTGCAGAGCACGCGGACGAGCTCACAGTGGACAATCTTCTGCCCAAAAGCAACCGCAGGCTTCTGGAAGCCGCGGCGGCGAGCGAGCGGTTCAAGGACGTCAAGGTGGGTTATTTTTCCGAGAGGAACGACGAGACGAAGGAGATCCGCTACGCCTCGGTGACCTTTGTGCTGCCCGACGGCGCGGCGTTTGTCGCATTCCGCGGGACGGACATAACCATACTCGGCTGGAAAGAGGACTTCAACATGGCTTTCCGCAGGAAGATACCCTCGCAGGAGCTCGCCGTGGACTATCTTAACAAGATAGCCGCCGAAACGGAGGGCGGGCTCTACGTGTGCGGGCACAGCAAGGGCGGGAACCTCGCGGTGTACGCATCGGTGTTCTGCGATCCCTCGGTGCGCTCGCGCATTATCGCGGTGTACAACAACGACGGCCCCGGTTTCCACGACAGCATTTTCGAACTCGGGGAGTACAAGGAGATAGAGGACCGCATATACAAGACCTTGCCACACGACTCGCTGATAGGCATACTGCTCTTCCACACGCAGAACTACAAGGTGGTAAGGAGCAAGAGCGTGCTGATAGGTCAGCACAATCCCTTTGCGTGGTCGGTCGAGGACGAAAACTCCTTTGAAGAACTGCCCGATATAACCGCCAACGCCAAGATATTCGACAACACTTTCTATGAATTCATAGGCGGCATGGAGGAAGACGACCGCCGCAAATTCGTGGACGCCCTCTTCACGGTGATAGGCGCGAGCGGGGCAAAGACCATATTCGATTTCAAGGACAAGCCCTTCGGCAAGCTTCACAAGATGCGCATGGCGTTCACGGAGCTCTCCGACGAGAGCAAGAAATTGGTGCTCACGGGCGGCAAACAGCTTTTGAAGCTGTGGTTCCGCTCCATAAAGGATTACAGCGACGAATGACCCCTGTGCGGGGACGGAAATGGGGCGCGGCTCATGCGAGCCGCGCCCCTGCATATTTTAAAGTCTTTTAAGGGTAGAGCACCGCGGGGTCGAACCCGAAGATCTGCACGAGTTCGAGATATGGCGAGCGCGATATGTCCTTCGGCAGCACAAGCAGTCTGCCGTTCGAGTCGAGGTCGAGGTTGTATGTCCCGCCGTTCGCGTCGTCGAAGTGCAGGAACCCGTACCACAGCATATGCGCGCAGGTGGTGCCGCTCATGCTGTTCTTTTTAGTGAGCACGCCCGTGGCTATATTGTAGGGCACGTCTCCGAACGCCGTCTCGATGAAAGAGGTAGCCCTGTCGAGATTTTCGCGGTATTCCCCGTCCTCTTCGCCGCTTGCCGAAAAATATTCGGGCTTCACCCTGAACACCATGAAGTCGGCGCGCACGGCGTACATGTCCGAAAAATATGCGTAACCGTTTTTGACGCCCACTTGGTTCGATTGGTATAGGTATCCCGATTTACTTGTTATGATCGCCGCGTGCCCCATCCTGAATCCCGAAAAGTGGGTGGTGGAGGAGACGATAATATCCCCGCGCTCGAAGTAACCCGCCGTTGCGGGCTCGCCGTCGAGATAGTCGGTGCAGACGAGGGGTGCGAACGCCTCGCTTCTTACTCCCCGCGGCGTGAAGTAGGACTTCTGCACGTCTAAGATCCTCTTCAAGCCCGAGGGCTCCCTGCGCGCGCGGTCTATGCCCACCCGCGTGAGCCCCGTCTGCGCGAAGAGGGTCTCGTAATCTCCGTCGGAAAGGGTCTCTTTCCCGTAGATCGCCGAAATCTCGCTTTCTGAGAGCATGGCGTAGGAGGGGGTCCACACGCGCGTGCCTGCGTCCACCGCCCAATAGCCGATATACAGTCCGAGCACCGTCAGCCCGAGCACGGCTATTATTATGCCCGCGACGAGCAGTGCGACCGCCCGCCGCGAAAGTTTTTTCGCCTTTTCTCTCTTTGTCATTCCGTCAGCCTTCTGATGGCGCGCCTGTAAATTTCGAAGCACCGTTTTACTTTTGCGAACGTGATATATTCGTCCGCCTGATGTATCGTGCTCTCTTCGCCCTCCTCTTCGGGACCGAACGCCGCGCCGTGTCTGAGCGCGCGCGCATATGTGCCCCCGCCTATCGCGACGGGGCGCGCGTCTTTGCCCGTCACCTCGTTATACACGGAGCAGAGGGTCTTCACGAGGAAGCTGTTCTTGTCGTTGAAGAGGGGAGACTGTTCGTGGACGACGGAATACTCTATACCGCTCTCCTCTATTATCTTCGTCACCGCGCTCCGCGCCAAAGTGGCGGGATAGCGGATGTCGCACACTATTTCTACGCGGTTTTTGCCGCCCCTTATCACGTTGGGCGAAAAGGTGAGCGCGCCCGTCTCGTCTTTGAGAGCCGTAAGGCGGTCTTTTAATGCGAGCATGGGGGAGAGCACGCTCTCTCCGAGCCCGAGATATTCCAGCATCGGCGGGATGGCGTTTATGCCCTTTTCGGGGGTGGAGCCGTGCGCGGACTTCCCGTAAGAGACGGCTTTGCCGCCTTCGAGGGAGAGCCCGAGCTCTTCAAGCCTTCTTGCGCCTGCCGCCGCATCCGCCTCGCAGCGGTCGCATACCATGTTCGTCCTCTCGCCCCCTTTGAGGGAAGAGAAGTCCCCCTCGGCGGGGAATGCGAGCTTTAAGGAAAGTATGCCCTTTTCCGCATATATGACGGGGAAGTCGGCGTCGGGCGAAATGCCCTCGTCGGGCATATGCGCGTGGGCTTTATAGTAGTCTATGCAGCGCCAGCCGCTCTCCTCGTTGCACCCGACGATAAGCTTTATCTTTTTCTTCGGCTCAAAGCCGCTCTCTTTCAGCGATCTGAGGGCGAAAAGGGTTATCACGGCGGGACCCTTGTCGTCCATTGCGCCCCTGCCGTAGATCTTTTGCTCGGATACATCTATCTCCCCGCCGAAGGGCTCGCGCGTCCAGCCGCCGCCCGCGGGCACCACGTCGAGGTGGGCGAGAACGGCGAATTCCTCGCCCTCGCCGAATATCACTTCCCCCGCGTAGCCGTCGTAGCAGTGCGTTTCGAAGCCGAAGCTCTCCGCAAGGCGCAAAAAGAGGTCGAGCGAGCGGTGCGCGCCCCTGCCGAAGGGAGCGCCCGCGGCGGGTTCCGATTCGGAGGAATCTATCCTGATCTGTTCGGAAATTGCGTTGTAAATTTCGGTAAAATCTTCCATATGGGTCTCTTTTTCAAAAAATGTACAAAAACATTATACAACTTTTTTATTTTATGGTAAAATAAATTGAGCGGTAAATATTTAAATTGCCGCAAATTCCCGTCGGGAGAAGCCGTGAAAGAGATAGATTTAGGGGTAAACATCTACTCCGGCAAGCTGATAACCTACATAAAGGTCGTGCTCATAGCCGTTCTCGTCATCGTGGAGGCGATAGTCTGCGCGCAGGTCGCCGTGCGCAACGACGCCACGCTGGCGCGGGACATAAGCATAGTGGCGGCATGCTGCGTGGCGCTCACCGTGATAGAGACGGTGGACAGCTTCGTCATAAAGAAGTTCGCCGCAAAAATCGCGTTCTACTGCGCCGACGCCACGCTCTTGCTCGTGATCTGCATATTTACGGGCAACTCGCTGCTCGCCGCGCTCTACTGCGTGGTGCTCACGCAGATATACATGAACATAGAGAAGTTTTCGGACAAGCTCATCCTCTTCGGCGTGAGCTGCGGGCTGTACGCCATCTCGTTTATCGTCGGCTGGGTGCTGACAAACGCCGGCGCGACGATATTCAATTCCACGGTCGAGATAGTGAGCGGCGCCCTTCTCGGGCTGATGTTCATAACTCTCGACTTCATAATAGTGCAGTTTCTTTTGAGTTTCTACCGTACCAACAGGGAGCTCTCCGCCGCCCTCAAACAAGCCAACGACAGCGGCGCCCGCCTCGAAGAGGCGTACAGGCAGCTCTCCGAGACGGCGGTCTTCGAGGAGCGCAACAGGATAGCGCGGGAGATTCACGACAACGCGGGGCATTCAATGACGACCGTCATAATGCAGACGGAAGCCGCCAAGCTCATGATAGACAAGGATCCCGCCGAGGCGAAGAACAGGATAATCGCGGCAAACATTCAGGCGAGGAGCGCCCTCGAACAGATGAGGGAGAGCGTGCACCTGCTCGCGGGCAGAACGTACGCCCGCCCAATAAAGGAGGAGCTCGGGGAGATAATCTCCCGCACCGTGGACGGCACCGACATCAAGGTGCGCTGCGATTTTGCGGACGTGCGCGTTTCGGACGGCGGTTACAGATTTCTGTGCAGCGCGCTCAAAGAGTGCCTTTCCAACGGCATCCGCCACGGCGGCGCCACCGCGTTTTACGCCGAACTGCGAAAGGATGGCGATAACGCCGTGCTCTACGTCTCGGACAACGGCAAAGGGGTCTCGGGGAACATAGAGACGGGCTTCGGCTTGAAAAACATGCGCGAAATGGCGCGCTCGCTCGGCGGCGATTGCGTTTTCGCGAGTGAAGAGGGGGAGGGCTTTGAGGTGACGGTAACCCTTCCCGCCGCGGATGACGGGGAAGAGCCCCCCGTAAAGGAGGATTGAATTTGATAAAAGTATTGCTTGTTGACGACCAGAAAATACTTGCGGAGGGCATCAGATCGGTGTTGCAGAGCTGCGGGGACATAGAGGTGTGCGGCGTCTGCCTCGACGGCGCCGCCGCCATAGAGGCGTGCGCGAAGGAGGCGCCCGACGTCGTGCTCATGGACATAAGGATGCCCAACGTGAACGGCGTTGTGGCGACAAAGCGCATAAAGGAGATAGATCCCGACATAAAGATAATAATCCTCACCACGTTCGACGACAGCGATTATATCCTCAGCGCGATAAACAACGGCGCGAGCGGGTATCTTCTGAAAGACATAAGCTCGTCCGCCCTCATCGACGCCGTGAAAAACGCCTGCAACGGCGACACTATCCTGCCCTCGCGCATAGCGAGGAAGATAACCGACGCCGCGGCAATGGTCTCGGGCGGCAGACAGGCGAGGCTGAAAAAGGCGTTCGGGCTCTCGGACAGGGAGGCGGAGATAGCCCTCATGATAGCCGACGGGTTCACCAACCGCCAGATAGCCTCGGCACTTAAACTCTCGGACGGCACTTCGCGGAACTACATAAGTTCCATTTACCTCAAACTCGGGGTGGACAGCCGCGCCGCCGCCTCCGAAAAGATAAAGGGCGTATCCTGAATCTGATATTATCAAAAAATATTATTTTGGTAATAACATTAAGACCAAGCAGGCGTTATAATATCCTCACCGACAAAGGCGAGGATATTTTTTATGGCAAAGAGAATACTTACGATGCAGGATCTGAGCTGCGTGGGGCAGTGTTCGCTCACAGTGGCGCTGCCCGTGCTCTCCGCGTACGGCGTGGAGGCGGCGGTGCTGCCCACGGCGCTCCTTTCCAACCACACGATGTTCAAAACGTGGAGCTATCTCGACCTCACTCCCGAAATAGAGAGTATATACGGGAAGTGGAGGGAGAACGGCTTTCTGTTCGACGGCTTTCTGCTGGGCTATCTCGGCAAGAGTTCGCTCATGGATCTGGCGGAAAAGTGCTTCGACGATTTTTCGGACGAGGGCGCAAAGATAATAATAGACCCCGCGTTCGGCGACAACGGCAAGCTGTACGGCGGATTTGACGGGGAATACGTAAAGGCGATGGCAAATCTCATAAGGCGGGCGGACGTGATCCTTCCCAACATAACCGAGGCGAGCTATCTCACGGGCATCCCTTACAGGGAGAACTACGGCCGCGACTATGTGGAAAAGCTCTTGAAAGGGTTGGCGCGGCTCACTTCCGGCGCGGTGATAATCACGGGCGTCGAGGAGAACGGCATGATAGGCGAGGCGATATACGCGGGCGGCGAGACCGAATACGTGACGGCGGAACTGCTCCCCGCGAGGCTGCACGGCACGGGGGATATCTTCGCCGCCGTTTTCGCCGCCGGATACCTGAACGGCGCCCCCCTTTCCGAGAGCTGCGCCGCGGCGGGAGATTTCGTCGCGCGCTGCATAAAGAGGACGGAGCCGTCGCACTTCTACGGCGCATGTTTCGAGGACGTTCTCGCCGAAAAAGAGGGCGGGAACGCACAATAAATTGACATTTCCGAATATTATGCTATAATATAGACCGTAAGCCCTTGAAAGAGGGCTTACGGCGCAATCAGATATGTCGATACTTGAAAACGTGCGCTCTCCCGAAGACGTAAAAGGGCTTTCCGAAGAACAGCTCGCCGTCCTCGCGGGGGAACTGCGCGCCGAAATCCTGAATACGGTCGCCGCAAACGGCGGTCATCTCTCTTCTAACCTCGGCTGCGTCGAGGTCACTTTGGCGTTGCACACCGTTTTCGACGCGCCCCGAGACAGGATCATCTTCGACGTGGGGCACCAATCGTACGCCCATAAACTGCTGACGGGCAGATACGGGCGTTTTTCCACGCTCAGGCAGGCGGGCGGGATCTCGGGCTTCCCCAATCCCGAGGAGAGCGAGTACGACCTCTTTTACGAGGGGCACGCGGGTCCGTGCATATCCGAAGCGCTCGCCCTCGCCGTGGCGGACAGCCGCGAGGGCAGGGACAACTACACCGTGGCGGTCGTGGGCGACGGCTCGTTCACGAACGGAATGGTCTACGAGGCGCTGAACAACTGCGCCGAGGCGCCCGTGCGCCTCATAATCATCCTCAACGACAATGAGATGTCCATTTCCAGAAACATAGGCGGGCTCAACAAGAGCCTGAGGAGGATGAGGTCGAGCGCGGGCTATTTCCGCTTCAAGCACGGGTTGCAGAAATTTCTCAGAAAGATACCCCTTCTCGGCAAAGCCACGATATGGCTGGGCAGGAAGTTCAAAAATTTCGTCAAAAATATCGTTCTGAAAAAGAACGTATTCGAAAATCTGGGGCTGGACTACATAGGTCCCGTGGACGGCAACGACCTCAGGCAGACCCGTTCCGCCCTCGCGGAAGCAAAGCGCAGGAACGGCTGTTGCGTCGTGCACGTGTATACGCGCAAGGGCAAGGGCTACGAGCCCGCGGAAAAGGAGCCCGCAAAATATCATTCGGTCGCGCCTTTCGACCCCGCCGAGGGCGTGGTCTGCGGCGCGGAGGTGGGATTTTCCTCCCGCTTCGGCGAATTCATGTGCGGGCGTGCACGTGAGGACGGGCGCATATGCGCCATAACGGCGGCAATGGGCTTGGGCACGGGGCTCGACGCGTTCGAAAAGGAGTTCCCCGAAAGGTTTTTCGACGTGGGGATAGCCGAGGAGCACGCAGTGGCGTTCGGCGCGGGGCTCGCGGCGGCGGGCAAACTGCCCGTATGCGCCATGTATTCGACCTTCGCGCAGAGGGTTTTCGACCAGCTCTTTCAGGAAGTCGCCATGGCGAACAGGCACTTCGTGCTCGCGCTGGACAGGTGCGGGCTCGTCGAGGGCGACGGGATAACCCATCAGGGCATTTTCGACTATCCGCTGTTCAGCGCTCTCCCGGGCGCCGTGATATATTCCCCCGCCACATTTGCCGAGCTGGATAGGTGCCTTTCGGCGGCGCTCGGCGGAGAGGGCTTGCAGATAGTGCGCTATCCCAAGGGCGGCGAGGCGGAGAGCTACGGCTGGGAGTACACGGAGAGCGGTAACACCGCGTACACCGCGTGCTCCCGCAAGTGCAGAACGGTTATAGTCACGAGCGGCAGGATTGCCCAAAACGCCCTGCCCTGCTCGGATAAAAACACGGCGGTGGTGCGGCTCATAAAGACTTATCCCCCCGATCTGAAGGAGCTCGACGCGCTCACCGCTTCGGCAAAGAACGTATATCTCCTCGAAGAGGGGATAAGGGAAGGCGGGCTCGCGCAGAAGCTGGAAGGGCATTTCGCCGCCGCGGGCAAGCGTACGGCGGTAAGGGCGATAGAGGGCTTTGTGAAGCACGGCAGCCTTGCGGATATGTACGGCGCGCTGGGGCTGCTGCCCGAACAGATAAGGGAAGAGATAAATAGGATATTCGGTTAAATCAAGGCGCGCGGCGAATGGATTCGCCGCGCGCGTCGCGTTATATAGTATTTAGAGGTCGAACGCCACCGCCGTGACGTCGTCGCCGAGCGGCGCGGGAGAAAACGCCCGCAGCCCCGCTTCGAGGTTCTTTATGAAGTCGTCGGCGGTCTTGGAATAGCTCAGAGTCTTTATTGCGCCGTCCACGCCGAACATCTCGCCGTGCGCGCCCCGCCTTTCGGTGACGCCGTCGGTCAGCAATACGAGGATATCCCCCTTTTTGTAGGGGATGGAGTCGTCGAACCACCCCGCGCGGTCGAACCAATTGGATACGGGCGGGGAGTTGAGCATAATGCGGGTCACGCCGCCCTCCGTTTTGAGGAGAATAGGCACATTGTGCCCTGCCATGGAATACACCACGCTGTCCTCCGCTATCCTTACCGCGGCGACGGTGACGTAGTTCCTCTCGTCGAGATTGAGCTCCCTGAACTTGGCGTTGAGGTTGGCTATCGCGGCGGCGGGGGAGGAAGTGGTCTTGTCGTACGCCGCTTTCACGAACGCGGAGAGCATTCCCGCCGCCACGCCCTTGCCCGAAACGTCGGCTATCATGCCGCACGCCTCGCCGCCTACGGCGTAAACGTCGGGCAGATCCCCGCCTATTTCCCTGCAAGGCACGTAGAGATAGGAATATTTTTTGCCCGCTACCCACTTGCCCGCGGGCAAAAGGCGCTGCTGGATGGACTTTGCCGTCTGCATTTCGCGGGCTATTTCCAGCTCGTAGGCGTCGTCTACCGAGCCCATGCACAGTCCCCCGCCGACGGGGGTCACCGTGATGGTGTAGGAGACGTCGTGGCTGAACCCGCCGCCCGTCACCCGCTGGTATATCCTGCGGGAGATCTCGCGGTCCCGCGCGAGGGCGTCGGCGAACGCCCCGGCGAGCGGACAGCTCTTTTTGGCGGCGCACTTAAAGCAGCCCCCCGCGCTCTCCGCGCAGGAGGTGAGCTGCCCGAGGCTCCCGCGGGCGTTTTCGGAGGAAAACAGCGTTCTGAACGCGGGATTGGCATATTCCGCCTTTAAATTTCCGTCTACGGCGACGACGGCGACCTTCATGCCGTCGACCATCCGCCTGAAATGCTTGTCCGTCATATATAGAATTTCAGCCCGCCGGGCACAACGTGCGCCTCTATCTGCATATCGTCGTAGAGTTCGCCCTCCGCCTGAATGGAGAAGCCCTTAGCGGGATTTATCAGTTTCACCGAGGTGACCTTTTTAACCGTGGCTTCGGGGATGGAGTTCACCTTGCCGCACATCAGCTTTAAGAGGGAGGCGAAGAGCCGCGGGCGGGAGATATAGTCGACTATGATTAGGTCGATCAGCCCGTCGTCTATCGAGGCGTCGGGGAAGAGCTTTATCCCGCCGCCTATCTGCTTGCCGTTGCCGACGGCGGCTATCAGCCCGTAGCGCTTTTCCGATTTGCCCTCGTACTCCGCCGCGAAGCTGAATCCCTTGAACCCGAACACGGTGGAAAGGAGGGCGCGCAGGTATTTTGACCTGCCCTTGCCCTTCCCCGCATAGGTCTTTTTAAGGACTTCCACGTCCAGCCCCATGCCCACGGCGTTGAGGGAGCGGAGCCCCGTGGAGAGCTCTATGTAGTCAATGTGCGAGGGCGCGCGGAAAGCCACTATTTCGGCGGCTTCCTTTATGTTGGAGGGTATGCCCGCCGCCTCGGCGAAGTCGTTGCCCGTGCCGTGGGGGATGATCCCCATGCTTATCCTGCCGAAGTCCTTTATCCCGTTCAGTATCTCGTGCAGGGTGCCGTCCCCGCCCATGGCGATTACGGAGTGTTCCCCCTCCGAAGAGGATATCTCCTCCGCGTATTCCCTTGCATGCCCGGCGTGGGTGGTGAGCAGCACTTCGCACTCCTTTCCCGCCCTGCCGAACACACTCTTCACCGTTTCGAGCTTTGCGCGGGCTTTGCCCTTGAAATGTAGTTCGTTTGCGATGACGTAATTCATATCTTTTCCGGCGCGTAAAAGCGATGTAATTATTTGGATTTTTAAATATTATATAACATAACGAATTAAATTGCAAACAAATTAAAAAGTTGTTATAATAGTTTTGTGCGCGGAGGTGTCAACAGATGACAAAAACGCTTGGCGAAAATCTCAAACGGCTCGCCGCCGCCTGCCCTTATCCCCTTTACGTGGTGGGGGGCAGGGTGCGCGACTTTCTGGCGGGGCTTTCGTGCGTTGCCGCGGATACGGATATCTGCGCGCCCGCTGCGGCTGAGGACTTTGCCGCCCGCGCCGCGGAGTGCGGGTTCTCGGTGGACGCCGTCTACGCGCACACGGGCACCGTTAAGATCTCCCTCGGCGAAGAGAGCTATGAATACGCCTCTTTCCGCACGGACGAATACGTGCGCGGGGAGCATTCGCCCGAGAAGACGTGCTTCACATGCGACATTGCGCTCGACGCCCGCCGCCGCGATTTCAGGTGCAACGCCGTCTACTACGACATAAAGGGCGAAAAATTCGTCGACCCCCTCGGCGGCGCAGCCGACATAGGGGCAAGGCGGCTCTCCGCCGTCGCCGATCCCCGCAAGGTGTTCGGCGAGGACGGGTTGCGGCTCATGCGGCTCGCGCGGATAGCGGGGCAGACGGGCTTCAAGCCCACAGAGGATACTCTTTCAGCCGCGCGGGAGAACGCGGAGCTCATTTCGGACGTCTCCCCCGAGAGGATAGCGGCGGAACTCGACCTCATTCTGGAAGCCGACGCGCGTTACGGCGTTGAGGGCGGGCACTATGAAGGTCTTGAAATTCTGGATGAAACTCTTGTGCTCGACAGGATAATGCCCGAGCTTACGGCGGGCAGGGGAATGGCGCAGCGCGAAGATTTTCACTCCCACGACGTGCTTGAACACTCCCTGAGGTGCGCGCTGTACGCCCCGCGGCGGATACGGCTCGCCGCCCTCCTCCACGACGTGGGCAAACCCTACTGCATGCGTACGCGCGGCGCGTTTGCATGTCACGGGGAAGAGGGGGCGCGCATCGCGGAAGAAATTCTTTCGAGGCTGAAATTTTCCAAAAAGAGGACAGTCGAAACCGTTCGGCTCGTGGCGACCCACATGTACGATCTGCGCGGGGACGCGCGGGAGAACAAGGTGCGGAAGTTCATCCTCGCGAACGCGGATATTTTCGGAGAGATACTCGCTTTAAAGCAGGCGGACTATTCGGCTTGCAAGGACGATCTGTCAACGGCGCCTGCCGTGATAAAATTCAGAGCCATTTACGGCAAGATGAAGGCGGAGGGGGTCCCCTTTTCGCTCAAAGAGCTGAAAATCAGGGGCGGCGCGCTCCTTGAACTCGGTTTTCCGCCCGAAACGGTGGGCAAGACCCTCGGCGCGCTGCTTGAAGATTGCTGTGTGGGCGCGGCGCGGAACCTGGAGGAAGAACTCCTCGCACGGGCGCGGAAAGTGTACCTTCCGCGCGCCGTACAAAAATAAAAACGGCTCAATTTATGTTGCTTTTCGCGCGCACACGATATATAATAGTGTTTGTAGATAATAACGGAGACAATTATGAAAGGAAATAAAACGGTTACAAGGAAGAAAGGGTTTTCCTTTCTTGCGCTGTTTCTCGGCATATTGCTCGGAATAATACTCACCATCGGCGCCATTGCGGGCGCAGGCTATTTTGCGCTTACATATAACCTCGACGAGGTGCTTAAACTCGCGGGCGTGGACAACAGCAAGGACGAAGAGGGCAGAAACAAGATAGTCAACACCGATACGGACGCGGGCGGCGTTCAGAACCTGCTCGACCTTATAGGCAAGATATACGCCATGGCTGCCGATTACGGGAATATCACCTTAAAACAGGTCGACGACCTCATTCCCGCCTCCCGCGGGCTCGTTGATCAGGTGTATTCCGCCCTTTCGGAATATGTGGAACTCGACATGGATGAGGTCCGCGAAACTACATTTTCCGATCTCGGGAAATACATGGTGGATAAGATCTACGACATACGCCCCGCGGGGCTCATTGAGAAGTTCGCCGGCACCGAGAACAACAAGATACTCGAAATTCTGCTCTGCGGCGTGGAGGCGAGCTATGTGGAGGCGCCGGGAGGCAAAAAGCCCCTTTCGTACGACGTGTTCACGCAGTCGGGCGCGTACAGGAGAACGGGGGACGAAACGCCCCTGCCCGAGGCGCTCGAAAAGTACGTTTTGACAGACCCCGTGGACGAACAGCAGTTCCGCGTGTACTTCTTCGAGGACGGCGGCTCATACTACGCCGCGCAGAAGAGCGGCTCCGGCTATGTAGCCACCACCGACGAGTACACGATCTACAACGCGGAGTATGCGCAGTCCTCGGGCAACTACTATAAGGACGGCAACGACGAGAAGATATACACCAACCCGATAACATTGGGCTCGTTTATAAAGAACGAAGACGGCGCTTTCAACAACATGTTCTTAACGGATATCATTTCGGCAGTCGGCGCCGAGGGCGACACCACCCTCATAGACGCCCTGCTTGAAGGCGTCACGCTCGGCAGCTTGATGTCGGGGAAACTCGATCTGAACTCCAAGATAGCCGCGCTGGAAATAGGCGTGCTCGTCGATATCGATCCCTTTAAGGACGACATGCTCGCATTCCTCGCGTACGGGCTGACGGGGATCTCCTCCGAGCCTGACGGGGACGGGCTGTACAGCGCGACCTACAAGATAGGCGATGACGGCGATATACCCGTCCGCGTGGAGATAACGGACAACAGGATACAGGCTATATACGACATGGAGGGCAACGAGCTCAAAGGCGTCACCGTGGACGGGATAACGGACGTTATAAACTCCGTGGACCTCTCCGTGTTCGTGGACGTAAAGCCCGACAACAAGATAATAACCTACCTCGCCTACGGCATAACCGACCTTGCGGAGGAGGACGGTCAGTGGACGGCAAAATCGGGCGACGACCCCTGCACCGTCACTTTGGACAGCGAGGGGAATATAGCCTCCGTCTACAACACCGTCACGGAAAAAAATATCCCCGCCGTGGGCTTGGACGGCATAAACGACAGGATAGACGGGATAACGGGCACGCTTAAAATAAAAGACCTCGTCAACATAGACGAGAGCAACAAGCTGATGGCAAAGATAGGCGACCGCACCATAAACGACGTGGGGGAGGTCATCAACGATATAGTCGTCTCCGACGTGCTCGACGTGGCGGCGGACAATTCGCTCGTAGCATATCTCGCCTACGGCATAACGGAGATAGACGCCGACGCGGGCACGGCGATGCTCGACGGTGCACAGGTGTTCCTCACCGTAGAGGAGAAAGCCGACGGGGGAGAGACCAAAAAGCTGATAACGGGCGTATATTACGACGCGCTCCACGAGAGCCCCGTTCCCGCCACGGGCATTAACGACATAAGCGGCAAGGTGGACGACATGACCAAAAAGGTCAAGATAAAGGACCTTGTGCCCAACTTCGACACGACGAATAAGCTCATGAAGAAGATCGGCGAAAAGACCCTCGACGACGTGGACACGATAATGGAAGACCTCGTCATATCCGACGTCATGGATATCTCAGCCGACAACAAGATAATGGCATACCTCGGCTACGGCATAACCAACGTCGACAAGGAGCAGAAAGCCGCCAAATATAAGGACGCGGATGGCAAAGAACACGATTGCACGATAGAGCTCGACGGCGAGGGTAACATAATAAAAGTTACTTACGACGACGGCGGCGAAAAAGAGGTCACGGGCACTCTCGTAAGCGAAGTCGGCAAGAGGGTGGACGGAATAACCCGCGATCTGAAGATAAAGGACATAATCGAAATATCTCCCGACGACAAGCTAATGAGTAAGCTCGGCGAATACACCGTTTCCAAGGTGAGCGAGGCGATAAATACCCTCGAAATAGCCGACATAATCGATATAGAAGCCGACAGCGCGCTCATGGCGTATCTCGCCTACGGCATAACCGACGTCGAGGAGACCACGGCGGACGCCGGAGAAGCCATGCTCGAAAAAACCAAGGTATACCTCAAATTCAAGACGGATGCAGAGGGCAAAAAGCTGATAGAAGGGGTATACAGCGACGACGCGCGTACAGCTCCCGTGGAGGGCACCACCGTCAACGGCATAAGCAAGCGGATAAACGGCATAACCACGACCCTGAAAATTAAGGACATAATGGACATAGAGCCCGGCGACAAGCTAATGAGTAAGCTCGGCGAATACACCGTTTCCGAGGTGAGCAAGGCGATAGATACCCTCGAACTCACCGACGTGATAGAGGTGGACGCTTCGAGCAACCTCATGGCGTATCTCGCATTCGGGATAACGGGTATAAATAAAGACGCCAAAACGGCTACGCTGAAAGACAGGGGCACGGTATATCTGAATATCGTCGCGGGCAAAAACGGCGATCCCGAGCAGGTGATAGAGGGCATTTACAGCGACGATTCCTACATCGCCGACAACCGCATAGAGGGCACCACGATAAACAAGATAAACGGCCGCATTTCGGGGCTGATGGAAGACCTTCCCCTCGGGGAGATCATAACTATCGCCGACGACAATATCATTCTCTCCGCCATAAAGAGTTCCACCATAAACGGGCTGAGCGACAGGATAGGCGAGCTCACGATAAACGAGCTGTACTACGAGGAAGTCTATAAACAGCTTCAAATCGTTGATAAAAATAGCGACGGACAGGCGGACGAGGGCACCGAGCCCATTGAGATAGAAGCCAAGCTCTACACGGTAGTTGAAAGCAGTGCGGGCGAAGGTCAAATAGTGTTCAGCAAGGCATATATCTACTACACAATGGAAGACGGCGTTTTAAAGCTCACGCCCGACCCCCATCCCGAAAACGATAAGGACGAGCGCGGCAAGCTCGAAGCCTATCCCGGTGACGGATATTATACTTACGGCGCGCCCCAGTCCGTGTGGAGATTGCTCCTCACCGAAAATTCCGACGGCGTAGCCGCCAACGAGTTCGTTTTGGGAATGAACAACATAGGCGCGAGCATAACCAAGGTTTCGGATACCCTCAAAAGTTCTACGTTGAGAGATCTCGACGACGCGGGGATATTCGACTTTAAAAATGACGACCTCGATATAGTTGTCGACAAGGAAAGCAGTACAAAGCTCGGCGATCTGCCCCTTACCGACGCGCTGTCCAAATTGGTGGAACTTGCGAGCTTGGCGAGCTCGGTCCCCGGTTTCGGCGGTTAATTAAAATAAATTACCGTTCGGAAAACGGTTGACAACGCAAAAAAAATAATGTAGTATTTAATACGCGGATTTTTCCGCATAAACCTTGCATACCGCAGGTGGTATGCCGATCAAGACCGGGAGGTGAAATTATGAAAACTTACGAGATGCTCTACATTACGGACAGCGCCTTGGCTGACGAGGCAAAGGACGCCGTGTTGAAGAAGTTCGAAGACCTGATTGCGTCTTTGGGCGGAAACGTCGTTTCGGTGGATAAGCAGGGCGCCAAAAAGCTCGCCTATCCCATAAGCGACAAGACGGACGGCTGTTACGTGGTTGTGACTTTCGAAGCGGAGGGCGCGGCGATAAAGGAAATAGACCGTATCGCGGGGCTTACCGCCGAAGTTCTCAGAAGAATGATAACCGTTAAGGCGTAAACGAAGGTAAAAGTATGAACAAAGTATTTTTGATAGGCAATTTAACGCGCGATCCCGAGCTCACCGAAACGGCGGGCGGGATCAAGATCTGCCGTTTCTCCATAGCCGTAAACCGCAACTATTCGGGCGCGGACGGCGACAGAAAGACCGACTTTTTCAACTGCGTTGCATGGCGCGGTTTAGGCGAAACGGTGGCAAGATTTGCCAAAAAGGGCAATAAGGTTGCCGTTTCCGGCTCCATCGAGCTGAGAAATTACGAGGACAGCCAGGGCGTACGCCGTACGGGGGTAGACATCGTGGCGCAGGACGTGGAATTTTTGACGCCCCGCGGACAGGGAGAATACCTCAGCCAGCAGGCGGACAGCGCAAACGCGCAGGGCGGAACCAAGCCCTCCTTGCAGGCGTTTGACGACGACGGGGACATTCCCTTCTGATTATTTTAAGGAGTAAGTTATGGAAGAAAATAAAACTGTGAACACGGAAGCGGCGGCAGGCGCACAGGCTCCCGCAGCCGCACCCGCAGGCAAAAAGAGCTATAAGAGGGCGCCCAAGAGAAAGGTATGCCTCTTCTGCCAGGAAAAAGTGGAGGTAATAGACTATAAGGACGTTGCCCGTCTTAAAAAGTTCGTTACCGAGAGCGGCAAAATGCTCCCCCGCAGGATGAGCGGCACGTGCGCAAAGCACCAGCGCGAGCTCTCCAAGGCGATCAAGCGCGCGCGCGTTGCGGCGCTCCTTCCCTTCAAGGCGGACTGAAAATAACGCAATATAAAAAGGACTTGCCCTTTGCGGCAAGTCCTTTTTTATACTGTTTCCGCTGCAAATCGCGGGTCCGCTTTTATATTTCTTTATCATGTCAGCCGATCCCGATCAATATCTGTTCCACCGCCTTGTCTATCCCCAAGGAACTGTCTATGAGAAGATTGTAATTGTTTTTGTCTCCCCAGATTTTCCCCGATACGTTCCCGTAGAATTTTGCGCGCCGTCTGTCTGCCCTCTCTATATTTGCCGCCGCCGTCTGCTCCCCGTCACCGTAGTTTTTCATAATCCTTTCCTTTCTGTATTCGAGAGGGGCGTAAATAAACACTTTATAGGGTTTGTACTTTTCAAGAACATGGTCCGCGGCGCGCCCTACCACGACGCACGAGCCGTTTTCGGCAATTTTTTTAAGTACCTTGTCCTGCGCCGCAACTGCCGTTTTGTTGGCTTCGGTCGAAAGGTAAAGGCTGTATAAAACGGAGGTTTTTTCCTCTATGAGGTCTACGAATTCTCTGTCGAGTCCGCTCTCTTTTGCGACCAGCGAAGTCAGCTCTTTGTCGTAAAATGGCACGCCCATCTTAGCTGCGAGCTTTTTGCCTATCTCCATGCCGCCGGCGCCGTGCTCGCGCGATATGGTGACTATAACGCCCTGTCTGGAGGGGAGAACGGCGGTCTCATTCGGGGTTTCCGCTTTGCAATCGTCGGACGAAATCTGTCTGAATACTTTTATAAGCATGGCGCATGCCGTGGCGAAAGTCAGCACGTCGCTTATCGGCGCGGACCAGAAGAATGCGTCCTTTGAGGCGAGCGGCAAGAGACAGGCTAAGGGCACAACAAAAATTACGTCTCTGAAAAGCGCTATAAGCATAGCCTTTACGGGCATGCCTATCGCTTGGAAGAATATTGAAACCACCTTGATAATGCATGTCAGGAAGATAAACCCTATATAAATTCTGAAAGCATTTATGCCGAGCGCGTATTCCGCGTCGGAACAGCCCGATCTGGTGTAGCCGAACATTTCCAGAAAGACCGAGGGACAGGACTCGAAGAGTATGGTGGCGACGATTCCGACGACAGCCGTCCATATAAGAATAAGTTTGAAAGCGGCTTTAACCCTGTCGTATTTTCTCGCGCCGTAATTATAACCTAATATGGGCTGACCGCCGGAAGCTATGCCTACGGCTATGCTTATCACTATTCCGAAAACTTTGAACGCCACGGTAAAAATTCCTATCGCGTTTTCGGCTTCGGGGAAGTATTGTACCAACAGATTGTTGTTCAAAACGGAAATTACGACGATGGAAAATTGGGTAAGAAAACTCGAAACTCCCAATTTCAGGCTCATGAAGAGTATTTTAAAGTTCGGTATAAAACTTTGCAGTCCCAATTTGAAATTTCTCGGCTTGAACAAATATAATATATGCATGGCAAAGGTCGCCGCCTGACCTATAAAGGTAGCAAGAGCCGCTCCGTTCATGCCCATATGCGCCGAATACAGCAACACGGGATCCAAAATTATGTTGATCACCGCACCGCTCGCCATAGCGAGCATGGCGTATTTCGGACTTCCGTCCGCACGTATGATGGGATTTATCACGCATGCGAGGATAAAAAATACAAAGCCCGAAAAAATGAATACGCTGTATTCTTTTGCGTCGGGAAGGATAATTTCCCCGCTGCCCGACGCGCCGAAAAATTTGAGTATGGGTTCCGTAAATGCAAAACTTATCGCCGTTAACAAAATTCCGGCAAAAAGCCCGAATGTAATTCCCGTTCCTACTGCCTTATGGGTGGAAGACGTGTCGTTTTTGCCTTGATTTATGCTGATTACCGCCGCGGTGCCGTCGCCTATGAACAGTCCCAAAGCCAGCGCGATCACAGTAAGCGGATAAACTATTCCGGTGGCGGTGTTCCCCAGCGGGAGATATCCGCTTTGCCCTATGAAGATCTGGTCCACTATATTGTACAGCGCCTGTATAATGAGCGACAACACGCAGGGTATCGCAAATTTTTTAAGCAGTTGTCCCACTTTTTCCGTTCCGAGAAAGGCATTGCTTGCCGACTGATTTTCTTCCATAAAAACTCCTAAAAAAATAAAAAACAGCAAGCGCAGGCTTGCTGTTTCAAATGTTTACGCAATTTGCTCAACACATAGGATTATAGCACAAAAAGGAAAAATCTGCAAAGTTTTTTGCGCTTGAAATTTCCTTTTTAATTTAAAAAATTTTTTATTTTTTCGTCAGTTGTAATTCCTCTTCCCGAAGAGGGCGGTGCCAATACGTATCATATTGCTGCCGCACTCCACGCACAGCTTCCAATCTCCGCTCATCCCCATGGAGAGATATCTGAAATCCTTATACTCCGCACGGAGCCCGTCGTAGAGGGCGCGCATGTTCCGCGCGAGGGATCTAAGGTATGCCTCGTCCTCCGATTCGGGCAACATCGCCATCAGCCCGCATATGCGCAGGGAGGGCATTTTACATATTTCGGCGCACGCATATGCCGCTTCCGAGGGCTTGAAACCGCCCTTGCTCTCCTCGCCGCCGGGGTTTATCTCTATCAGTATATCCGAAATCACGCCCGAAGAGGCGCTCTTTGAAGAGAGGGCTTCCGCTATGGATAACCTGTCCACCGATTGGTAGAGATCGCACCTGCCGACGAGGTATTTCAGCTTATTGGTCTGCATACGCCCTATAAAGTGCCTTTGGGGCGAGCCGCATATACCTTCGTATTTGTCGCGGAATTCCTGCGCGTGGTTGTCGCCGATCATCGTTATCCCCGCCGCTATCGCCTCGTTTATCGCCTCTACGCTCTGCGTTTTTACCGCGGCGACAAGGCGCACCGTCTCCCCGAAGGGGTTCTTTACGGGCATTTCTTTCAGGAATTTTTCAACGTTTTCGCTTATCATAGTCCACCCGACCCGTGGAATGGGTCACTTCCTCACCGCGCCTTTTGAAGCCGACGAAACGCCGTCGCGGTATCTTTTGAGATAGCCGTCCGCCTCTTTCACCTTGGGCGTGAACGCCGAAAGGCGGCTGGCTATCTCCCCGTCGGGCACTTTCAGATCTATCCTGCACGCGGGGATATCTATCTCTATCGTATCGCCGTCCTCGACAATGCCGATAACGCCGCCCGCCGCGGCTTCGGGGCACACATGGCCTATCGCGGCTCCGCGCGTCGCGCCCGAAAATCTACCGTCCGTGATCAGCGCAACGTCCGCTCCCAGCCCCGCCCCGACTATCGCCGAGGTGGGCGCGAGCATCTCGCGCATTCCCGGTCCGCCCTTGGGACCCTCGTAGCGGATGACCACCACGTCGCCCTTTGATATCCTGCCCGAAGTTATCGCCGCCATGGCGTCTTCCTCGCTGTCGAAGCACTTCGCGGGTCCGCTGTGGCGGAGCATCGCGGGGTCGACAGCCGACTTTTTGACTATCGAGCCCTCGGGTGCGAGGTTGCCTTTCAGCACCGTGAGCCCGCCCTGCGGGGAGTAGGGGGCTTTTACCGTCTTTATTATGTCGCCGTCGGGCGCGGGTGCGTCCGCTATCACCTCTTTCAGCTTTTTGCCGCCCACGGTGACGGCTTCGCCGTCGATGAGCCCCGCAAGATACAGTTCCTTCATTACGGCGGAGATTCCGCCCGCCTCGTGCAGTTCCTCTATATAGCGTTCCCCCGCGGGCGCGAGCCTGCAAAGGTTGGGCGTTCTCTCGGAAATGCCGTTCATTATGTCTATCGAAACGCCCTCCGTCTCCGCTTCCGCCGCAACGGCGAGCAGGTGCAGCACGGTGTTGGTGGAGGCGCCTATCGCCATGTCCACCGTCTCGGCGTTTTTAAAAGCCGCCGCCGTCATTATGTCGCGGGGGCGCACAGAGTTTTTGAAGAGCTCCATAACGGCTTCGCCCGTGCGCTTAGCCAGCGCGAGCCGCCCCGAATATGCCATAGGCAGCGTGCCGTTGCCCGGGAGCGCCATTCCGAGGGCTTCGAGCAGGC
This sequence comes from uncultured Clostridia bacterium, assembly GCA_947627955.1. Lineage (GTDB taxonomy): Bacteria > Bacillota > Clostridia > Christensenellales > Borkfalkiaceae > Coproplasma. Next base: position 13,522 of record CANQXZ010000009.1, on the reverse strand, counting down.
AGTTAAGGCTGTTCGCCGTGAACATTCCCGAGCACGAGCCGCAGGTGGGGCAGGCGTTGAGCTCGTAATTTTTCAGTTCTTCTCCGCTTATCACCCCCGCGGCGCATGCGCCCGCCTGTTCGAACATGGTGGAAAGGGAGGTCTTTTTGCCGTGCACCCTGCCCGCGAGCATGGGTCCGCCCGACACGAACGCCGAGGGGATATTGACCCTCGCCGCCGCCATCAGCATTCCGGGGATTATCTTGTCGCAGTTGCCTATGAACACCGCCGCCTGAAAGGCGTGGGCGCGTAAAAGTATCTCTGCGCCGTCCGCGATTATCTCGCGCGAGGGGAGGGAGTACTTCATTCCCTCGTGCCCCATGGCTATGCCGTCGCACACGCCTATCGAGGGCACTATCACGGGCTTGCCGCCCGCCGCTATAACGCCTTCCGCCGCCGCGCGGGCTATCCTGTCGAGATACATGTGCCCGGGGATTATCTCGCTCTGCGCGCACACTATCGCTACCATGGGCTTGGCTATTTCGCCGTCCGTCCAGCCGAGCGCCCTCAGAAGGGAGCGCTGCGCACTCATATCTGCGCCGTAAGTAAATCTGTTTGCCATGATCTCACCCCTTTTAAACGACCTTGTTCACGTGATCGCCGTAGCAGTCCCTGTCCCTTAAAGTGTGGCTGCCGCGCGCGAGCGCCGTCACGCCCGTGCGGTGCATTTCGAGTATCCCGTAGGGCTTTATCACGTTCAAAAACGCGTCGAGCTTGTCGGGATCGCCCGTGATCTCGAGTATCATGGTGTCGGGGGAGAGGTCTACTGTCTTGGCTTTGTATATCTCGTTTATCTCTATTATCTGGGTGCGCACCTCGGGCAGGGCTTTCACCTTTACGAGCATCATGTCGCGGTAAACGCAGTCCAGCTCGTTGGCGCAGCCCACTTTTTTCACGTCCTCGAGCTTGTCCATCTGCTTTATCATCTGGTATAGGCTGTATTCGTCGCCTATCAGAACTATCGTGAGGCGGGTGAGGTTGGGATCCTCGCTCTGCCCCGCGCTTATGCTCTCTATATTGAAGCCCCTGCGGGTGAACAGCCCCGATATCCTCGTGAGCACGCCGCTCTTGTTGGTCACGAGGGCGCCTATCGTGTATTTTTTGAATTCGGGCATCTCAGTTTTCCTCCATCTTTTCTATCTGCATATCGTATGTTTCGCCGGGCTTTATCATGGGCAGAACGTTTTCGTCGGGGGATATCCTGCAATCCACCAGCACTGGGATATGCTCTGCCTCGGCTTGGGCAAACGCCCCCGAAAGGGTGGTTTGCACGTCGTCCTCCATGCCGAGGAGTATTCCCTTTGCGCCCACGCTTTCGGCGTACTTTACGTAGTCTATCCTGCGGGAGAGGGTGGTCTGGGAAAACCTGCGGGAGTAGAATATCTTCTGCCACTGCCGCACCATTCCGAGCACGCCGTTGTTCATGAGCAGAATGACGATCGGCACGTTTTCGGAGGCGGCGGTCATAAGTTCGTTCATGTTCATTCCGAAGCACCCGTCGCCCGTTATCAGCACGGAGAGCTTCCCCGTCCCGAACGCGGCGCCTATCGCGGCGCCCAAGCCGTAGCCCATCGTGCCGAGCCCGCCCGAAGAGCAGAATCTCCTCGGCAGTACCGACTTGTAGTGCTGCGCCGCCCACATCTGGTGCTGCCCCACGTCGGTCACGAGGGTGCTGCCCTCGGGGGCGAGCGCGGAGGCGGCGGAGATTATCGCGTATGCGCGCGTGGAGACGTCCTTTTTGGCGGCGTTCTCCTTTTTGAACGCCTCAACTTTTACCCGCCAATCCTTTCTCTCCTTTGTTTCGAGCATGGGGATGAGGGTCTTTAAGGTCTCGCCCACGTCCGCCATGAGGTGGATGTCGCTTTTTACGTTTTTGTCTATCTCGGCGTTGTCTATGTCGATGTGTATCAGCGTTTTGCCGTTCGTGAACCTGTCGCGGTCGAGCGCGACCCTGTCCGAAAAGCGCGCGCCGAGGGCTATCACCGTGTCGGCGGCGATCAGCGCCTTAGCCGAGGCGACGGTGCCGTGCATGCCTATCATGCCGAGGCAGAGGGGGTCGTCGTCGGGTATCGCGCCCTTGCCCATCAGCGTGTAGGAGACGGGGCAGTCGAGCTTTTCGGCGAATTCCTTCAAAAGGGGAGCGGCGTCCGCCGCTATCACGCCCCCGCCCGCCATTATCACGGGCTTTTTGCTCGCGTTCAGCGTTTCGGCTATCGTTTTGAGCCGCTCTTCCGCCACGGGGAGGGGCTCGCAGGGCTCGGGGACGACGGGCTCGTATTCGCAGTAGTCGGTCTGCACGTTTTTGAGTATGTCCACGAGCACGGGACCTTTCCTGCCGCTCATGGCTATCTTGAACGCCGCGCGTATTACGTCGGCGAGCTCGCTTACGTCCTTTACTATGAAATTGTGCTTGGTGATGGGAATGGTTATGCCCACTATGTCCACTTCCTGAAAGGAATCCCGCCCGAGGAAGCCCGCGCCCACGTTGCCCGTCACGGCTACGAGGGGCACGCTGTCCGAATAGGCGGTGGCTATGCCCGTGACGAGGTTCGTCGCCCCGGGACCCGACGTGGCGAAGCACACGCCCACCTTGCCCGTGGTGCGCGCGTATCCGTCCGCCGCGTGCGCCGCGCCCTGTTCGTGCGCGGTCAGAACGTGCTTTATCTTTCCGTTTCGGTACAGAGCGTCGTAGATGTCGAGCACCGCTCCGCCGGGATACCCGAAGATGGTATCCACGCCCTGCTCTTCAAGGCATTTTATCAGTATGTCGGCTCCCTGCAATTTCATAAGTGCACCCGCATAAATAGTAGTCTTATATTCATTACATTGTAATTTAAAACAGCATTTATGTCAACAGATTTGCGCGCATTTAAGGGTTCGGGCGGCAATTTATGCGCATTGGGGGCGCACGGTTGACAGTTCAATCTTTCCGTGGTACAATATGGTAAGGTGATGAGATGAATTTCAAATATACGCTGATCTCGGCTGTCTTGCAGCTCGTGAGCGCGGGAGTACTGATAGGCTTTGCCGTCTACTACCGCCTGTCGGGCAGAATGCAGAACTTTTTAGTGTTTTTGATAGCGGGCATAATTTTCGTGATCCTGCCCGTTTCGGGGCTGATCCGCGCCGTGCGCGAAAAGAAGCGAAAGGAGGCGGAAAAGGATAAAGAGCCGCCCAAAAAGAAGGGATTTTTGTGATACTTTGCGCCCTCCCCGCGCCGCGGGGAGGGCGTTTTTTTGTGTGACTTTTGTCATAGCCTTATATGACAAAAATTTGTCGTTTTATTGGATAAATTTTTATCCGATTTTCATTTTTTCGGAGTTATTATACAAATTTTGCGATTTTGTTGCGTAACTTTTGAAAAAGATGGCAAATCATGGGTCTGTGCGTTTGACATTTTGTAATAGAAAGTTTATACTTTTGTCATATTGAAAATATATATAATCAGGGAAAGGGGCGTCAAGGCGTTTCCCCTCTGCCCGAAGGATAGTTTTTAAATATGGCAAAGTTAGGCGCCAAAAAGAAGTTGGCGATAATACTTCCGATAGTTTCCGTACTGCTCGCCGCGGGAGTGGCGGGTTCGGTGATAGTATGGCTCGTGTTTTTCAGAAAGGTAGACATAGCCCCCCTCGAGGATAAGGGCTATGCCACGGTGTGTTTCGAGGCTCCCTCGGACGGCAGTCTGCCCACCGACCACACGGGCATAGAGAACATAGGCTACATGAATTGGCGCCTCCAACAGGAGCCCTTCTGGTACTCCGAGATGCACGGCGGCGTTTCCAACTCCGCCGCCCCTCAGGTGGTGGAGACCTATAAGCAGTTCCATGACGGCGTGCTCGTGTCCGCGGACATAAGCACGAGCTCCCTTCTGAACACCGCCACCCAATTCTGCGTGGCGGACGGCGTGGTGCTGTGGCGCGAAGAGGGGGACGCGGGCAAATTCAACGGCATGAACACCGCATGGCCCGACGTCGTTCCCGCGGGCATGGAGATCTCGGAATATAAGGTAAACCGCGGGTTCCCGCCCACGGAATTTTCCGTGTACGTAATAAACGAAAACACCGTGCTGGACTGCACCGACGTCACCGACAACGGCGACGGCACATATACGCAGACCTTCCACTTGAACCCCGCGCAATCGCCCGACGAGAACTGCGCCGTCTACTATTACAGGCAGCAGATGGCGGTGACGGGCGGGCTCGCGGGGCTCCCCCAATACGACTATGTGACCGTGACGTACACCTTCGACAGCGAGTGGAGGGTGCTCGCCCTCGACTCGGAGGAGATGTACGTTGCGGACAAGGGCATAAAGGCGACCTGCACGGGCACGGGGCACACAGAGTACACCTACGGCAACGAGGAGCTCGCCACAAACGACGTATACGACAGCTATTTCAAGGATTACGTCGGCAACTTCGCCGCGCCCGAGGAGGATAAACCCCTCACCGTCGCGGACTGCCTTGCGGAGGCGTTCTCGCCCCTCCTCGAAGGAGAGGCAAACCTCAGCGTTGACCTCACGGCGGACGGCGCAGCCGCGCACGGGCTCGTCACCCTCGATATAGGCAATACGGACATACGCGCGGACGTGGGCAACTTAAAATTATACGTGCGCAAAGAGGACGGCAACAACATCCTCTACATATCGTACGGCGGCGGTCTCAAAGCCTCGCTGGACCTTTCGGCGTTCCAAGGCGGAGCGGCAGCCGCGTCTGACGAGGGCGAGGACCCCATAGCCGCGCTCGTGACCGAATTGGGCGCGGGCGAATTCACGCTGTCGGAAGACGGCGCGCACGCCTCTCTCGATTCCACGCTGGATATAGGCAAACTGCTCGGAGGTCTTTCAGGCGGCGATACCGATTGGGGCAAGATACTCGGCGACGGGGACGAGGGGCTCAAAGCGCGGCTTATCTTCGCGTTTGACATAGGCGAAGGGAAGGAAGTCACCCTCGGCAGCGTAAAGGCGGAAGTCGCCTCCCTGCTCGGCGCGGGCGTGGAAGCGGAGCTCCGCATGACGGAAGACAAGGTCCCCGCGCTCTCCGCCGCGGAAATCGCGGGCTATACGGCTGTGGACGCGGGCGGGATCGCCGCGCTCGCGGCTTCGGACTGCCTGAGGGCTGAGATAGGCTATACGGGCGGCGGCATTACCGCAACGGGCGCCGCAGACATAAGGATAAAGGACGGCTTCGCCCTCGACTTGGGCGTGGAAATAACCTCCGCGCTGAAAAATTCCGTGGATAAATCGGTAGACGCCGTTTACGACGGTGAAAACGTCTATCTGTCGCTGGCTTCAAAGGGGAGCGCGCCCGCCATGTTCAGGCTGTCCAAAAAGGACGTATTGGCGCTCTTCTCCGAGGAAGGCGGGAGCGGTGCGGACGGAATAGTTTCCACGCTTGTCTCCCTCGTTGAAAAGATAGGTCTGGGAAATATCCTCTCCAAGCTCATAACCGACGAAAATTTCGCCTCGGCGTTCGCTCTCTCCGCCGACGGCACGATAACCATAGACGGGGACGCGCTCATAAAGGCGTTCAAGCCCGAAAGCAAGATAAAGCCCGGGAAGATAACCGTCACCACGGGCGGCGGACAGATAGGTCTTTCCGTCCTCGGGCTCAATGCGCGCATAACGGGCGACGGCAAGTACGAAGCCGACGTCTCTGGATATGCGGGCGCGCCCGACGCGGCTGAAATAGCCTCCAAGATAGCGGAAATAGTGCGCAGCAAGGGGCTCTCCGTAAAGGGGGCCGCGTCCCTCAACGCGTTCGGCGCGGAGCTCTCCCTCGACATAAAGAGGCTCTCCCTCGGCTGGGAGAACGGCTTGCAGGCGTTCCTCAGCGGAGTAATCTCGGTGGGCGGCTCTGAAAAGACGGTCACCCTCGCGTACGGCGACGGCGGCGCAAAGCTGAGCTACGGCGGCGTGGGCGCGACAGCCGATCCCGACGGGCTTTCACGGCTTATCGGTTCCGCCGAAAAGGTATATTACGCCGCCACGGGCAAACAGGCCGGCGGAGATGACGGGCAGGATAACGGCGGCTCGCTCTCGGACATATTCAGTCTGCCCGAGATATTGGCTGCGCTCGAAATAAGCGGCGGCGACGGCGGCACAACGATAAAGATAGGCGGCGTTACCGTCACCATAACATGTCCCGCGGAGGGCGGCGTTTCCCTCTCGCTCGGCTATTCGGGAAATAAGATCTCCCTCAGCGCCGAAAACGTGCAGATAGACGGCTATGCCGACCCCCTCACGCCCGAGGGCTATGAAGATATCAAATGGTTCGCGGCGGACTCCCTCGTTCCCCTTCTCGACGGGGCGGCGGAAGCCGTAAAGGCGGGCGGCGTCACCGCGCGGGGCGAAATTGCCCTCGATATAGGCGGTTTCGCCTTGAAGATAGACGTGAAAAATCTCTCCGTCTCCTTTGCGGAAGGGCTTGACGTCAAGCTCGCCGCCACAATATCCCTGCCCGCTGGCAAGGACGGCGACGGCAACGCGAAATGCGCGCAGAAGGACGTATATCTCTCCTACGGGAATGGCGTTGCCGGGATAGCGTACGACGGCACGGGGATCACGGCGTCGTCCGAGGGGCTTGCGGGGCTGTTGGAGTCCTTCGGCAAGCTGTATTCGGCTGTCGCCGCGGAAGTGAACGGCGCGGCAGGCGAACAGAAGCTCCCCGCGGAGCTCCCTCTCGGCAGCATAGCGGGTCTTATAAGGGGCAACAAGAACGGCGACGAGGACGACGGCGGTTTAGTCGCGAAGATAGAAAAGCTGATAGGCGGGCTCTCCTTTGAAAAGGGCGCAAACGGCAACCTTGCCGTGGCGTACAAGGGGCTCTCCCTCGAGCTGATAAACGTCGCGGCGGACGGCACGGCGCTACTTACCGTAAAGCCCGTATATAAGGGAGAAAAGTTCTCGCTTACGGGCGACGTCACGGTGGAGAGCTACGACCCCGCGGGCGCGTCGGCTCCCGCAGGCACGCAGTACTTTACGGGCGCGGAGAAGATCTCCGCACTGTTGGAGGCGCTCGTTCCCGCCGTGCAGTCGGGCGGCATATCCCTTACGGGCGACGTCTCGGCGGCGATAGGCGATACCCTCGTGGGCGTTGCGATCGACAATATCGGCATAAGGTGGAGAGAGGGAAGCGGCGCAAAAGCCGTGTATAAGCCCTATGTGTTCATGCACGCCTCGCTCACGGTGAGCGGCACGGGCGCAAAGAGCGTTCCCTCCTCGCGCGACATATATATAGAATACGCGGACGGCGTTCTTTCCCTCGTCTATGACAATGTGCTCATAAAGAGCGATTTGGACGGATTCGGGGAAGTGTACGACGAGATAGCGGGGCTCATTCCCGTGGAGGGCGGGCTTCCCGCCTTCGCGGAGATAAAGGAAGGGCTCGGCTCCCTCTTCGGAGGCGGTTCGGGCGATAAAGCGGGCGAAAAGAGCGGCGGCTTACAGAACATAGGCAAACTGCTTGAAAAACTCACGCTGTCCCGCAACGGGGCGGGCAACCTCGCGCTGACTTTCGGCGACGTGCAAGCCGAGCTTGACGGCGGAAAGGACGCAGTGCTGCCCCTCACCCTCAATCTGAAGATCGGCAAGGCGGAAATTTCCCTCAAAAACGCAGATTTAGGTGCGTTTGCCGCGTGCAAACTGCCCTCGGGGACGGTGGAACTCTCCGCGGACGACGTGTTCCCTCTCGTGGGCACGATATCCGATATAGTGGAAAACGGCGGGCTCGGACTTTCGGGCAGGGCGCGCCTCAGCATAGCGGGAGAAGAGATAACCGCCGACATAGTGGACTTCTCCATCGATTGGAGCGCGGGCTTGGAGTTCAGCCTCGACGCGCGCGTGACGGTGGGCTCTTCCCGCCACGATATCTACGCCCACTATAAGGACGATATTCTGAACGTGGCGTACGGCTCGGCGGAAAGCGGCGCGGGCGTACAGCTCAACCTCGCAAATGTAAAGACGGCGGAGGGCGGCACGGAGCCTTCGGACGACGTAAAGACCCTCACCGCCGCGCTCGTCGCGCTCTATAACCGCATAGCGGACGTCGTGAACACGATAGCTACGGATACTTCCTCGGCGGACGGCAGGATACTCCAACCCGCAAAGGATATTGAGGAGCTCAAAGCCCGCTTTAAGGAGCTCGGTCTCTCCGCAGGGGAGGGCAGCTCGGTCTTGGACGGCGTCTCCGAGATAGTCTCCGCCGTGAAGGAGCTCTCGCCCGACAGCATATGGAAACTCATAACCTCCGTCGATTTCGGCGCGGTGGCAAGTTCCGAAACGCAGAGGGGCATAATACGCATATCTTTCAGCGGTTTCAACGTTGATATATACAGGGATAAGGAGACGGGCGCGGTCGGCGCCGAGCTCTCCACATCCTCGTTCGCGGTGGGTATAGAGGATATCCGCCTCAGAACTTCCCCCGACGTGCTCCCCGCGGAGAACTTCATGCCCGAGAAGCCCCTCACCGCCGCGGACGCCGCTGAGGCGCTCGACTTTATCGGCGGCGCGGTGGAACTGCTCGCGAAAGACAGGTTCACGGTAGACCTTTCGGGCAAAGTGACCAGCACCGAGACGAAATACGCCGAAAAAGAGAGCGTAAAGTACAACTTCAACGGCAAATTCGAGTACGTTCAGGGCTCGGACTATCCCGTGCATCTCGAAATTTCTCAGGGCGGAGACGGCGAAAAGAGCTATAATCTTTGGATATCCCCCGATATGTACGCCCACATAGCCGTGAATATGATCTCCACCCTGCCCGAAGAGGACAGCGTGCTCTTCGATATCTATATCTTCGACGGCGATCCCGAAGTCAGCGGCGGCAAGACCACGGGCGCGGCGCTCTCGTCGGACGGCAAGCTGGACGTATACATGTCGATAGGGCGCATTGCGCAGCAATATACCGACGAAAACGGCTTGGAAGTGGTGTCACAGCCCGCAAAGATATACGCCCCCGTGGAGGAGATAATGACGGTGGCGTCCGCAGCCGTGGCTATGCTCGACCTCGGCTCTGTAAAGACGGGCGGAGAGGGCATAGACCCCACCGTAGCAGAAGCGGTGAACGGCATAATCGGCAAGGTAGCTTCCGTAGCCGACCAGATGCTTGTGGATAAGTATCTGCACAACTCCAAAGACAGGTTCTCCTCGCTCGGCTCGAGCATTCTCGAGAGCTTTATGGGCGGAAACCTTTCTGAGAAGCTCAACGGCTTTTTGGCTGGCTTGGGCAACGCCGCAGAGGGCTCACCCGAAGTCAAAGAGGGCGGAAGCGAAAAACTCACCTCAAACAGGGCGCGTCTTGGCGGCATAGAGGGGCTCGAAATTTCCACGGCAGAGGGCGTAACGGAGCTGAAAGCAGTCGCGGGCGGTACTGCGGTAAAACTTTCAAAGGACGGCGAAAGCCGCATAACGGGGCTCACCCTCGACAGGGCTAAGATAAAGGACGGCAAGAGCGAAACTTACGGCGACGACGGAGTTGCGGTCACGGAAAATTACACCGAAACGCTTGAAAACTTCGTCACGGCGATAGGCTACGGCGAGGTGACAAAAGCCGCTTCCCTCGAGGGGTATTACGACCTCCGCGGCATCGACACGCTGTTGGAAACGCTCGTGAACGCAGCCACACATAAGGTGGAAATGGGTTCGGGCGTGGTTTCTGGCAATCCCGAAGTTAAAAAGCAGTACGTTATAAACGATACGTTCTTCTTAAAGGGAACGTTGAACGTTAATCTGAACGTAATAGGACTTGTTAAAGCCGATTTAAATGTGGACGTTAAGGGCGTTTCGGTAACGCTTGACAATGCATTCGTCGAAAACGCCAATGGCGGCGCGCACAAAAACGATATATCGCTCAATATACGCTTGCATATTGACAAGACGGATGCAAAATTAGGATATATTATTCCGATAAACGTTATTAAAGCCGATACTGACGTGGATATAAGCTACGGAATGAATTCCGGCATGCTCTATATTAAGAGAACTTCGGGCGGACAGACGGTTTACCGCGCGCTTCCCGCAAGCGAATTTACGGCGGATATAATGAACCATATAGGATTTATCCTCAATTTCAGCGATACCGTAATGAACGTTTTGGGCAAGATAGATATGTCAGGCAATAACGAGGCAAAGCCCAAACAGGACTATGGCACGCAATTGGAAACATACTTCAAGTCTCTTCAAACAAATTATTCAAAAGACGGCGCGGAGTGGACGATAGTTTTGAACGGCGCGGGACTTATAAACTATCTCGGCGACGTAACGTTAAAACTCGGCGCAACTGCCGAAACGCAGAACGGCGAAACGATATACGTTGCAAAATCACTGAGCCTTGATGCGAATATGTCCGTTGCGGGTATGGTCGATATAACTCTTTCGGGCGACAAAAACGTATTCACATATGGCAATCCCCAACAGAATTGGCTTGACGAGACAGATAAGGTCACGCACGAAGATATGCTTGAAAACGACCCTCAAAAGTACGTGTGCGGTTGGGTCGGAGGCGCAACTCCAGAAGAAATAATAAACATAGTAGATTGGGACATATTGCTCGACGAAACGGGTAACAGATATCTCGAATTTGTTCTCGACGGCGGCGGCAACATGACTTCCGACTTGAAATACGAGGAGGTTTCCGCAGACTTCTATGTAAAGAGCGATATCGACCCCGCTTCGTCGGAAATTTTGGTACAATGCGGGTCTTTGCAAAGCGTTCTCCGCAATGTCAAAACTAATTCCGTATATACCAAATTCAGCTATCCCGACATATCCGCATATGAAAAGCAGGGTTATACGCTCGTATGGCAGACTCCCGAATATGTTGACGGCGGTTATAGGGTGTGCGCAAAGTATATGCCCAAGCTCACGTTAAAGTTATACAGTGCCGCGCCTTTAACCGGCGCCAAAGCGGTTTCGGGCGTATCCGGCTATTCGGAAAACGTCTATCTGCGCGAGGCATATATGTCCTCAGGCTACGTTCTCTCCAATGTAAAATCTGCGGGCTATACGTTCCTCGGCTGGTACTATGATAATCCCGACGGCGGTTGGCAAAAGGTCGTCAATCTATGCAATGTGAACGGCATAGAAAAACTCGCCGAAATGGAACTCCACGCCGTGTGGATCAGGGCAACGGTAGAAGGAAATGGAAGTTATGATTCCACAAAATTTATTTGGGAAACTTATTATACCTATACTTTTAGCAACGTTTCCATGGAACTAACTTTTTACGGTGCAGACAGTATAATAAACTCATTTAAAACTTCTGCCTCGTTTGATTTCAGCGCAGCAGATAAATCGAAAAGCAAATCAGCAGGAGAAATAACGGGGAGCGGAACATTCACTGTTACAAATATAAAAACCGATAGAACTAAAACGTCAGCATCGTCCGGCAGAGTTACAGTATCCTATATCGTTAAATTCAATGATGTTGAAGTATGCGTTGGAACGGTGTTCAAGGATATAAATCTTACTAATCAGTAATCTCTGTTACTGACGGCGGCGCGGCAAGTTTTGCCCGCGCCGCCGTTTACTTTTGCCAAATTTTTAAAAGGGTATTGCAATCGGGGCAAATCCGTGATATAATACTTTATAGTCAAAATCACTTGATAAAGGGGAAAAATATGAAAGATAAAAACTGCGGATACTGCATGCGCGGCGAACTTCTGGATAAGTTCGGCATATATATCTGCGATTTGTCCGTTTCCACGCTGATACTCTTCAAAGAGCAGTCCCACCGCGGGCGCTGCATAGTGGCGTACAAGGACCACGTTTCTGAGATAGTGGATATCTCCGACGAGGAGCGCAACGCCTTTTTTGCCGACGTGAACCGCGCGGCAAAAGCCATTCACAAGGTATTCAAGCCCGACAAGCTCAACTACGGCGCATACGGCGACACGGGTTGCCACCTGCATATGCACCTCTGCCCCAAGTACAAGGGCGGGGAAGAGTGGGGCGGCGTGTTCGAGATGAACCCCGGCAAGGTATATCTTTCGGACGAAGAGTACCGCGACATGATAGAAAAGATCAAGGCGGCATTATAAGGAGGGAATATTATGGCGCATAACGTTATAGCCGAAGCCAAAAGGTGCTTGAACTGCAAAAAGCCCATGTGCAGAACGGGTTGTCCCGTAAACACGCCCATTCCGCAGATGATACAGATGTTTTTGAACGGCGAGATCAACGAAGCGGGCAAAATGGTGTTTGAAAACAATCCTCTGTCCGTGGTGTGCTCGATAGTCTGCAACCACGCCAACCAGTGCCAGGGGCACTGCGTGCGCGGCATAAAGGGCGAACCCGTCGAGGTCTCCACGATAGAGAATTTCGTCTCGTCGCGCTATCTCGACAGCCTCGAACTCGACAGGGCTCCCTCCAACGGGATAAAAGTAGCCGTAGTGGGCGCGGGCCCCGCGGGCATAACCATCTCCATAAAGATGGCTCAGCTCGGCTACGACGTCACCGTGTTCGAGTCCAAGTCGAAAATAGGCGGCGTTCTCCGCTTCGGCATTCCCGAGTTCAGGCTTCCCAAATCCATCGTGGACAGATACGAAGTGATAATGCGCAAGCTCGGCATCAAGATAAAGCCCAATATAACCATAGGCAAGGCGTTCGGCGTGGAAGAGCTTTTCCGCGACGGCTTCAAGGCAATTTCCATAGGCACGGGCGTTACGTGGCCCATAGCCCTCAACATAAAGGGCGAAACGCTCGGTCACGTGCACTACGGCGTTCACTATCTCGAGAGCCCCGACAGCTATGACCTCGGCGACAGCATGATAGTCATAGGTGCGGGCAACGTGGCGATGGACGTGGCGAGAACGGGGCTCAGAAAGGGCGTAAAAGACGTGAAGATCGTCGTCCGCTCGGACAAGTATTCCGCAAGCAAAGAGGAGGCGGAGTACGCGCAGATAGAGGGCGCGCAGTTCATCTACAACAAGGCTCCCATAGAGATAACCGACGAGGGCGTAATGTTCGCCGACACCGTCTGCGACGAAAACCACAGGCTCGTCTCCATTTCGGACAAGACCGAACTCATGAAAGCCGATACCGTCATGATCTGCGTATCCCAGAGACCTTCAAAGCTCATACTCTCCGATACCTACGGGCTCGAAGTCAACGAGAGGGGGCTCGCCAAGATAAGCGAAAACGGCGAAACTTCCCGTCCCGGGCTGTTCGCCTCGGGCGACGTCGTGCGCGGCGCAAAGACCGTCGTTGAGGCGGTGGAGACGTCTAAGCGCGTGGCGATGGCGATGCATGAGTATTTGCAAAAAAATAAGTAACCATTTGGCGCGTATATGCGTCGCATAACTTCGTCGGGCTGCGCATGCCGTCGGGTCACGTACGGGAAAGTACGCTCCCCTTGTCACTGCTCGCCTTCCTTGTTCTGCTCGCATCTCCGCGCCAAAATTCATAAATAGAGTAAATGCGTCGCATAACTTCGTCGGGCTGCGCATGCCGTCGGGTCACGTACGGGAAAGTACGCTCCCCTTGTCACTGCTC
>CANQXZ010000008.1 GCA_947627955.1 uncultured Clostridia bacterium | reverse complement strand
CTCGATACCGGCTGGCTCGATGGGCGCGGTAACTGCCCCGGGTTAGGTGTGGATACCGACCGCATTCTCTGGCGTGAGGAGCTGTGCGAAACGTTCTGCATACCGCTCTCCGAAAGTGAGTTCGAGGCGGCGAGAGACGGCTCGATGCGCATATTGGCGCGCATCTACGACGGTTTTGCAAGGAATATCGACATAGACGACTTTATCGTGTTCACCTGCGGGCGCGGCGGAAAGCTGAAAGTGCAGGTGACGGACGTCCATATCGCCGAAAATTTTGAAAAATTGCTCTCTGAGACTTCCGCCCCGGTAAACGGCGGGGAAGCGAGGCTTGCATTCGATGTTGAAGAGTTTGGCTTTCAAAGCGGAACTTCCATAGCGGAAGCTGCCGCCGCTCTCCGCGCGGAGGGCGGGGAAGAGGGAGAAATGGAGTTCGGCGCGGCGGCATTCGCGTTTACGAGATCTTTCCATTCCTGCAAGACATACGTGCGGACTAATGTTTTAGAAAGCGCCGATATTGCCGCGGTCGAGAGAGCGCTCTACGCGGTTTCGGCAGAGTGGCAAAAGACCGAAAATTCCTTTTCGCATAACTTCGGCTATACGATAGGGATGAACACGGAATACCGCACCGACGTCAATATAATGATCCGAAAAACCATCGGAGAGCTTGTCGGGAAGGAGGAGGCGCTCAAAAAAATCGCAAAAGAGGCGGGATTGAAGTTTTACCTCGTCATAGTGCCCGAAATCGCGGCGTTAAGCGACGTGGTATCTCCCATACTGTCCCTCGAAGACGACATAATAGAATTCCTGTACAAGTCGGGCGTAAAGATGGATCTCGACTACTACATTTTGGCAGATAGCTGATCCCGCTTATTTTCATTTATATCAAACCTTCAAAAGTATTCTCCAAGGTTCGTCACGGTTCAAAATCGTGCCGCCCTTGGAGAATGCGTATATTTGAGGTGCATGCATCTTTAAAGTAAATATTGTTATGGCTATTTGAGTGGTAGCCATGGCAAAGAGCAACGCTTACGCGTCGGTAGGCGCAGGCTTACCCCCCCCCCGCTCGCGCGGGCGGGTTCGATTTTTTCAAATCACAAAACAGCAGCACGGCGAAAGCCGTGCTGCTGTTTTGGTGACCCTGCCGGGAATCGAACCCGGGATTGAGCCTTGAGAGGGCTCCGTCTTAACCGCTTGACCACAGGGCCTTATAATATTGCGCCGTGAGGAGAAGCAGGACGCCTTCAATCCGCCCGAAACCCTCGCACGCTTTGTGATTATAACACATAAGTTTTGTCTTTGCAAGTAAAAACGCGCCGCATTCCAAAATTTTTCACGCTGTCTTTATGCTCCCGCGTGCGGGTTCTTCCGCCGCGCGGCACGCCGCTATTTTTCACACAATTTTTGCTTTATTTCGGGGAAACCGATTTGACATTGATTTAATATAATACTATAATTATGTACATTAGTAATTCATAGGTGAGTAAATGATAAAAACTCTTTCAAAGAGCGTGCGAGAGTACAAGGTCGCGTCCATTCTCTCCCCGGTTTTCGTTTCGTTCGAGGTCATTTTGGAATGCCTCTTGCCCTTCGTCATTAAAAATCTGATGGGGGCTATAAAAAACGAAAACGGTATCATTCTCTGGCAGTGGGAGTGGACTTCGTGGGATAGCCTCAGCATAGGTCAATATGCGCTCATACTGATTTTGATGTCCCTTGCCTCTCTGGCATGCGGCGCCCTTGCGGGCGCTTTCTGCGCCAAGGCGTCGGCGGGATTTGCAAAAAATCTACGCAAGGACATGTACTACAAAATTCAGGATTTTTCATTCGAAAACATCGACAAATTTTCCACTTCGTCGCTCGTCACGCGTATGACTACCGATGTCACCAACGTGCAGATGGCGTACATGATGATAATAAGGACGGCTATCCGCAGCCCGCTCATGATGATTTTTTCGGCGATAATGGCGTTTGTCATGGGCGGCAATCTCGCGTGGATCTTCGTCGGCGTAATGTTCCCGCTTGCGGCTATACTTCTCTTTATTATGATAAAGACTCTGCCGCTTTTCAGAAAACTTTTCAAAAAGTACGATAACCTCAACGAATCCATACAGGAAAACGTTAAGGGCATAAGGGTGGTAAAGTCCTATGTCCGCGAGGATTACGAAAAGAAGAAGTTCGACAAGGCAGCCACCGATTTGCAGATAGATTTCACCAAAGCCGAGCGCATCCTCGCATGGAACAATCCCGTTATGCAGTTCTTCTTTTACGGGGTGCTGTCCGCAGTGCTGTTTGTCGGCTCCTATCTCATATTGGAGAGGATCCCCGTCGGCTTCGGCGCAACGCTTAATTCCGAGTCCATTTCCCAGCTGATAGTCTACGGAATGCAGATACTCATGTCGCTCATGATGTTCTCCATGATATTCGCCATGGTGACTATGTCCATCGAGAGCGCCCGCCGTATCTGCGAAGTTTTGCAGGAAGAGAGCACTTTGAAGAGCCCCGAAAACCCCGTGACCGAGGTAAAGGACGGCTCCGTCGACTTCGAGGACGTCTCCTTTAAATATTCCGCCGCGGCGGAAAAGAACGTGCTCGAGGATATCGACCTCCATATAAAATCGGGCGAGACGATAGGCATAATCGGCGGCACGGGTTCGTCAAAGACTTCGCTCGTAAACCTGATATCCCGCCTGTACGACGTCACGTCGGGCACGGTGAAAGTGGGAGGCGTGGACGTCAAAAAGTACGACATCGAGTGCCTGCGCAATAATGTTGCCGTGGTGTTGCAGAAGAACGAATTGTTTTCGGGCTCAGTAAAGGACAATCTGCGCTGGGGCGACCCTAATGCAACCGACGAAGAGCTCGTCGAGGCGTGCAAACTCGCGCAGGCGGATGAATTTGTCCGCAGTTTCCCCGACGGCTACGACACCCACATAGAGCAGGGCGGCACCAACGTGTCGGGCGGGCAGAAGCAGAGGCTCTGTATAGCCCGCGCCCTCCTGAAAAAGCCCAAGATACTCATTCTGGACGACTCAACTTCCGCGGTCGACACTCAGACGGACGCCTTGATAAGAAAGGCGTTCAGGGAGTACATACCCTCGACCACCAAGATAATAATCGCGCAGCGCACGTCTTCCGTCGAGGACGCGGACAGGATTATAATAATGGATAACGGCAGGATAGACGCCGTGGGCACGCACAGCGAGCTTTTAGGGAGCAACGAGATATATACCGAAGTATATAATACCCAGAACAAGGGCGGCAAAGCCGTATCGTCTCTGAGTGAAATGGACGTGGAAGGGGGTGAAGAAGATGCCCGCTAACCGCATGAAAGGCATGAAGGCGCCCAAGGGCACTTTCAAACGCACGATAAAGGCGCTGTTCCACTATTATCCCGTGATGATGACGGCGGCGCTCATACTCATAATTTTCAACGCCGTAATATCGGCTATCCCCGCCCTTTTCATGGGCAACGTGTACACCGTTCTCGAAGCGGCGGAGGCAGCCGCGGCGAAGGGCGAGCTTATCTCGTGGGCGGAGTACGGCAACAGGATAACCGTCACCATGCTCACGCTCATAAGTCTGTACGTCGTCTCCCTCGTGGCGGGCGCCGTAGACAAACAGCTAATGGCGATAATCACGCAGGGCTTCCTCAAAAAGATGCGCGGTCAGATGTTCAACGGCATGCAGGATCTGCCCATAAAGTATTTCGATACCCACACCCATGGCGATATAATGAGCTATTATACCAACGATATAGACGCTCTCCGCCAGATGATCTCCCAATCGCTGCCCCAGCTTCTCACCTCGGGGATAATGTGTCTGACATTGCTCGTGCTGATGCTGCTGTACAGCGTATGGCTTACCCTCATAGTCATTTTCGGCGTGGCGGCGATCTTCTTCGTCACCAAGGTCGTCGGCGGCGGAGCGGGGAAATATTTCCTCGGTCAGCAGCGCGCCGTCGCCCGTACGGAGGGCTTTATCGAGGAGATGATGAACGGGCAGAAAGTCGTCAAGGTGTTCTGCCATGAAGAGCAGGCGAAAGCCGATTTCGACAAGGTGAACGAACAGCTTTACGACCAGTCCAACCGCGCGAACAGATACGCGAATATGCTCATGCCCATACTCGGCAATATAGGTCACGTGCTGTATGTTATCGTTGCCATCGTGGGCGGCTTATTCATTCTGTACGGCGTAAGAAACGCGAGCCTTGCCGAGGCGTTCGGGATCTCCGAGGCTATGCAGATCCCCGGCATGCAGTTCAGCGCCAGGGACAGCGCGGGCGTCTTGTCGATAGCGGGCGGCATCGCGATAATACTCGCCTTTTTGCAGGCGACGAGGCAATTCACCAACAACATAAACCAGGTCTCCAACCAGGTGAACTCCGTCGTGATGGGACTTGCCGGTTCGGCGAGGATATTCGCGCTCATAGACGAAAAGCCCGAAGAGGACAACGGATACGTCACCCTCGTCAACGTCACAGAGGAGAACGGCGAGCTGAAAGAGAGCGAAAAGCGCACGGGCATATGGGCGTGGAAGCATCCCCATTCCGACGGCACGCTCACATACGAACGGCTTGCGGGCGACATAAGGATGGAGGAGGTCGATTTCGGTTACAACCCCGAAAAGATAGTCCTGCACGACATTTCGCTGTACGCAAAACCCGGGCAGAAAGTCGCTTTTGTGGGCGCCACGGGCGCGGGCAAGACCACGATAACCAATCTTTTGACGAGATTTTACGACATAGCCGACGGCAAGATCCGCTACGACGGCATAAACGTCACAAAGATAAAGAAGGGAGAGCTGAGGCGCGCCATAGGAATGGTGTTGCAGGATACCAATCTGTTCACGGGCACCGTGCTAGAAAATATCCGTTACGGCAGGCTCGACGCCACCGACGAGGAGTGCGTTGCGGCGGCTAAGCTCGCGGGCGCGGACGACTTCATAAGGCGCCTTCCTAAGGGCTACGATACCATGCTCCGCCAGAACGGCGCCAACCTCTCGCAGGGGCAGAGGCAGCTTCTCTCCATTGCGCGGGCGGCGGTTGCCGATCCCCCCGTCATGATACTCGACGAGGCTACAAGCTCCATAGACACGCGAACGGAAGCCATAGTCCAGCGCGGCATGGATAAGCTGATGGAGGGCAGAACGGTTTTCGTGATTGCGCACAGGCTTTCCACCGTCAAAAATTCCAACGCCATAATGGTGCTCGAAAACGGCAGGATAATAGAGCGCGGCAACCACGAACAGCTCATCGCCCAGAAGGGCAAGTATTACCGGCTCTATACGGGCGCGTTCGAGCTCGAATAAGCGCGGAAAATTTTTAAGAATAGTACAAACTGTCTCAAACATACACTGTTATACCTTGGTCTGTAAGGGGAACGGTGTATGTTTTTTGATTTTTTGGGGCTGTTATTTTCAAAGATATTCTTCTTCACGGGGCTCGTGCAAAACAAGGGTTCGTTCCCGAAACCGCTGCCGCCCGAAGAGGAGAAAAAATATCTTGCGCTCGCGCGGGCGGGGGATAAGGAGGCGAAAGAGATACTGATAAGGCACAACATGCGCCTCGTCGCCCACATAGTAAAGAAGTACGCGGGATCCGCCGAGGCGGACGATCTGCTGTCCGTCGGCTCAATCGGGCTCATAAAGGCGATAAACACCTATAAGGAGGGCAAGGGGACGGCGCTCGCGACATATACGGCGCGTTGCATCGAAAACGAGATACTCATGCTGCTCCGCGCGGGAAAAAAGCACAAGAACAACGTCTCGCTTACCGACCCCGTCGGTACGGATAAGGACGGCAACGAGCTCACGCTCATGGATCTGCTCTCCGAAAAGGAGGACAGCGTCTTTGCGCGGGTAGAGAAGAGCATCCAGCGCGAAAAGTTCGTGAAAGTGTTGAAAACTTTTCTCACGGAGAGGGAATTTTCCATAATTTCTTTGAGGTACGGGCTCGAGGACGGCGCGGCGCTTCCACAGCGCGAAGTCGCAAAAAAATTGGGCATCTCGCGGAGCTACATTTCCCGCATAGAAAAGCGCGCCATAGAAAAGGCGCGCGAAAACCTCGACAAGGAAGATTTTTTCACCGATTGACTTGACAATGCCCGCCGCCGTTTGCTATATTTATCTAAAATGTAAACTTATAAGGTGTACTATGGATATATACAGCGAACTCAAAGAGCGTGGGCTCATTGCGCAGGTCACCGACGAGGAGGAGATCAAAGCCCTCGTCAACGGCGGCGGGGCGCGTTTTTACATCGGTTTCGACCCCACGGCGGACAGCCTTCACGTCGGACACTTTATGGCGCTCTGCCTCATGAAGAGGTTACAGATGGCGGGCAACCGCCCCGTCGTGCTCCTCGGCGGCGGAACGGGATATATCGGCGATCCTTCGGGGAGAACGGATATGCGTTCCATGCTCACGCCCGAGACGATAGAGCATAACTGCATGTGCTTCAAAAAGCAGATGGAGAGGTTCATAGAGTTCGGCGACGGCAAAGCCATAATAGTCAACAACGCCGATTGGCTCTTAAAGCTCAACTATATCGACCTGTTGCGCGACGTGGGCGCATGCTTCACCGTCAACAACATGCTGCGCGCCGAGTGCTACAAGCAGAGAATGGAGAAAGGGCTCTCTTTCCTTGAATTCAACTACATGATAATGCAGTCCTACGATTTCTGGTATCTTAACGAGCATTACGGCTGCAACATGCAGTTCGGCGGCGACGACCAGTGGTCCAACATGCTCGCGGGGACGGAGCTCATCCGCAAAAAATCGGGGAAGGACGCCTACGCCATGACGATAACTCTCCTTTTGAACAGCGAGGGCAAAAAGATGGGCAAAACGGCGAAGGGCGCCGTCTGGCTCGACGAGAACAAGACGAGCCCTTACGAGTTCTACCAATATTGGCGCAACGTGGACGACGCCGACGTCATGAAGTGCATAAAGATGCTCACATTCATTCCGATCGAAGAGATACGCGGGATGGAGGGGTGGGCTCCCGAGCGCATAAACGAGAAGAAAGAGATCCTCGCATACGAGCTCACGAAGCTCGTGCACGGCGAGGAAAAAGCCGCCAAGGCGCAGTCGGAAGCGCGCGCGGCGTTCGGCGGCGGCGGAGAGCTGCCCGAAAGGGAGATAGCGGTCGAAACGGCTACGGTAATCCCCGTTCTCGTCGCGGCGGGCATATGTTCGTCAAACGGCGAGGCGCGCAGGCTCATCGCGCAGGGCGGCGTGTCGCTGAACGACGGCAAGGTGACAGACATAAACGCGCCCGTCAAAAGCGGCGACGTGCTCCACAAGGGCAAAAAGGTCCACCTCAGGATAATACTCAGATAAATGCCGCAGTCATATAAGTCCCTTTCGGGCGAGTGCGTGACGCGGAAGGAGATAGAGAAGTCCAGATTCATAGCCACGTCGCGCCACGTCTCGGGCGAGGAGGAGGCGAGGGCGTTCATAGAGGAGACGGCAAAACGCTATCCCGGCGCCACACACAACTGCTTTGCCTATATCGGCGACCGCCTCGGCAATTTTCCGCGCTTTTCCGACGACGGGGAGCCGCAGGGCACCGCGGGCATGCCTATTCTCGAAGTAATTAAAAGCAACGGGCTATGCGAGGCATGCGTGGTCGTCACCCGCTATTTCGGCGGGATAAAGCTGGGCGCGGGCGGGCTCGTGCGCGCCTACTCGGGCGCCGCGGCTGAAAATATAGCCTCCGCCCGAAAAGTTATGTACGAGATGTGCGCAGAGAGCGCGTACACCGTCGGATACTCCCAAGCCGCCGCGGCTTCGCGCTTTTTTGCGGAGAGCGGCGCGGACGTCGTCTCCGCCGAGTATTCGGACGACGTGCGCTTTGTCGTGGCAGTAAAAAAAGCCGAGGAAGAAAAGTTCGTTTCCTCGCTTCTGAACGCCTTAAACGGCAGGGTAAAGATAGAAAAATCGCGGGAATACTTCTTCCCGTTCAAAATTTAAGCCGTCCCTGAAAAGGGGCGGCTTTGCCTTATCGGCGGCATATTTCGCGTATCCAGCCCTCGGGCGCGGGTATCCTGCCCATCTGAATGCCCGTAAGGGTGTCGTACAAAAGGCGGGTGACCTCGCCCATCTTTTCCATGCCCGAGGGGAAAAGTATCTCCCTGCCGTGGTCGTATATCTTGCCTACGGGGGAAATTACGGCGGCTGTCCCGCACAGCCCGCATTCGGCAAAAGAGGGGACTTCTTCGAGGGCGACTTTTCTGTGCTCCACTTTCAGCCCGAGATATTTTTCAGCCACATAGCATAACGAGCGCCTCGTAACGGAGGGCAGGATGCTGTCCGATTTTGGTGTGACGATCCTCTTGTCGCGGGTCACGAAGAGGAAGTTCGCGCCGCCCGTCTCCTCCACGTACGTGCGTGTGGCGGGGTCGAGGAACATATTTTCGTCAAAGCCGTTGTTGTGCGCGTCCACTATCGCGTGCATGCTCATGGCGTAGTTCAGCCCTGCCTTTATGTGTCCCGTCCCGCGCGGAGCCGCCCTGTCGAAATCGCTGACGCGCAGCACGAGCGGCTTTATGCCGCCCTTGAAATAGGGTCCCACGGGGGTGGTGAATATCCTGAATTCGTATTCCTTGGCGGGCTTTACGCCTATCACCTCGGAAGAGCCGAACATAAAGGGGCGGATATACAGCGTGGCGCCGCTGCCGTAGGGGGGAACATAGTCGCGGTTTGCGGCTACCACCTCGTCCACGGCTTTTAAAAACCTTTCCGCGGGGAAGGGAGGCATTTCCAGCCTTTCAGCCGATCCGACCATTCTCTCCGCGTTCAGATCGGGGCGGAACGTGACGATGCGCCCGTCTTCGGTGGTGTAGGCTTTAAGCCCCTCGAAAACGGACTGCGAATACTGCAAAACTCCCGCGCACTCGCTGATAGTTATCTTGTCGTCCTCCGTGAGCGCGCCGCCGTCCCACTTTTCGCCGTCGAAACGGCTCACGTAGCGAAAGGGGGTTTTAACGTAGCCGAACCCGAGTTCGGACCAATTTATATCCACAGCCATAAAACATCCTCGCCTGAAAAAAATTAAGTTAATTATACCGCCCTGCGAGCCCAATGTCAAACGGCTGGATTGACAAAATGCGCACGCGGTGTTAAAATGATTTGCAAAGGTGCAGTTATGGCAGAGATCACATCCATAGAGCCTCAGGCAAAGAACAAGCAAAGGTGCAACGTGTATGTCGACGGCAGGTTCTATTGCGGAATAAAGCTCGAAGTGGCGGTGAAATACCGCCTCAAAGCGGGCATGCAGATAGAGCGTTCCCGCCTCGACGAGATACAGCTCGAAACGGAGAAGAGCGAGGCGCTCGACAGGGCGATGACCCATCTTTCCGCGACCATGAAGACCGAAAAGCAGATGGACGACTTCCTTGCCTCAAAGGGATACACGCCGACCGTGCGCGAATATGTGGCTGAACGGCTGAAATACTACGGGCTCGTGGACGACAACGCCTATTGCAGGGCGTATATTGGGAGCGTGCACGGCAAGGGGAAGCGGGCTGTGGAGCTTGACCTGATAAAGCGGGGCGCACGCAGGGAAGCCGTGGAACAGGCGCTGGAAGAGTTCGAAGAGGACGACGGCGAGGCGGCGGTGATTCTGGAAAAATACATGCGCGGGAAAACCGCGGACAGACAGACCCTCGGCAAGGCGTTCAGATACCTCATGTCAAAGGGATATTCGGCGGATACGGCAAGATCCGCGCTTGCAAAATACGGAGGGGCGGATGAAGATAATTGAGCTTGAAGAGGTGGATTCGACAAGCGAATATATCAAAAGGCTCAAAAGTTTGCAAGACGTCGCCGTCATAGCGGAGAGGCAGACGCTCGGCAGGGGGACAAAGGGCAGAAAATTCGTCTCGGATAGCGGCGGACTGTATATATCCATACTGAAAAACCACGCGGATCTTCCCGCGGCGAAGGCTTTCCGCATAATGGTGGGCTATTGCGTCGCGGTGTGCCGCACCCTCGGGGAATTCGGCTTGAAGCCCACGATCCGCTGGGCTAACGACGTGCTCGTGGACGGGAAAAAGATCTGCGGGACCCTCATAGAAAACACCGTCTGCGGCGGGAAGATAGTCCGTTCGCTGGCGGGGATAGGGATAAACGTCTGCAACGTCCTTCCCGAAGAGCTCGGCGGTATCGCCGTCACAATGGAAGAGTGTTGCAAAAGAGCAGTCGCCGTCGACGAAGTCAAAGCCGCGCTTTTAAGGCATATCGGCGAGGAGAGTTCCATAGACGATTACAAGAGCTATATCGACTATTTCGGCAAGACCGTATACCTTAAAACCGATTCGGGGACGAGGGCGGCGACCGCGCTCGACGTAACGGCGGACGGCAGGCTGAAAGTCGGGGAAAGGGACGGTTCCGTCTCGCTTATAAGTTGCGCGGAGGTAAGTTTAAGGCTGTAATGGAAAGGTTACTTTCAAACAGGGAAATGCGCGCCGCCGACGCCTATACCATAGGCGCTTTGGGCGTTTCTTCCGAAGCGTTAATGGGGCGCGCCGGCAGGGCGATAGCCCTTGAAACGGCAAAGGCGGCAAAAGAACTCGGGATAAAGGACATTCTCGTCGTGTGCGGCGCGGGCAACAACGGCGGGGACGGCTACGTCTGCGCAAGGGAGCTCTTCGCGCTCGGGTTTTCCGTGCGGGTATACGAGGCGGGGGAGGAGCGCTCGGCAGATTGCCTGAGGGAGCGCGGCAGATATACGGGCGCTTACACCACGGAGATCTCGGCTCCCCTCATAGTTGACTGCCTGTTCGGCACGGGGCTAACGCGGGCAGTGGAGGGCGTGTTCGCGGAGACGATAGAGAGGATAAATTCCTCGGGCGCGTACGTCGTGTCCGCCGATATACCGAGCGGCATAAACGGCGACAACGGGCTCGAAATGGGCGTTGCGGTGCGCGCCGACCTTACCGTAGCCATCGCCGAGTACAAGCTCGGGCACTTTCTGTCGGACGGCTTGGACCATTGCGGCAAAGTGATAAAGAAGGATATAGGCATAGCCCTTCCCGACTCCCGATACGCTGTTCTGACGGAATGCGGCGACATAAAGGGCGCGTTCCCCGCCCGTCGGCGCAACACCAACAAGGGCGATTACGGCTGCGCGGGATTGGTCGCGGGGAGCGAAAAATACGTGGGCGCGGCTGCGCTTGCCGCGGGCGGCGCGCTCTCGGCGGGATGCGGCTATGTAAAGCTGTTTTGCGACGAAAAGGTGAAATACGCCCTCGCGGCGGGGCTCCCGCAGGTCATCTTTGCGGAGAGCGGCATACTTTCGTCGTCTGCAATCGCGATAGGTTGCGGGTGCGGCGTTTCGGCGGGGCTGTATGAAAGGCTCTGCATGCTCCTCGAAGAGTACGGCGGCACCCTTATTATAGACGCAGACGGGCTCAACGCCCTTTCCGAGTACGGCGCTTCGCCCCTTTTGAAGAGCGCAGCTTCGGTAGTGCTCACGCCGCACGTAAAGGAGTTTTCCCGCCTTTCGGGGTTTACGGTAGGGCAAGTGCTGTCCGACCCCGTCAACGCGGCGAGAGAGTTCGCGGCAAAATACGGCGTTACGGTGCTTTTGAAAAGCTGTTCGAGCGTGCTAACGGACGGCGTCCGCACCGCGGTTCTGAACCGTGGAAATTCCGCCCTCGCAAAGGGAGGGAGCGGCGATATGCTCGCCGGGTTCGCGTGCGGGATAGCGGCGCGGGGCGTCGGCGGGTTTGAAGCTGTGGCGGCGGCTTCATATCTCATGGGCATGACGGCTGAGATCTGCGCGGCGGAAAAGACCGAGTACTGCGTGACGGCGGAAGATATTTTAAAAAATCTGCACATTGCCGTCAGAAACTTGACAAGATAAGCGGCGAATGCTAAAATTAGTCCGTTGAAAGGGAGTAGTTGCAAGAGCGGCGACGACATGACCGGCTGAAAGCCCGGAGCCGCCCCCGGACAAAGATACGGGAACAAGACTTTCGACTTAAATCGGGAAGTTTAAGTCGAAAGTCTTGTTTTTATTTCAAAAAGAGATAACAACGGGAGGCAGAGTATGAGTTTCAAAGTCATTCTCTCAAACAGCGGAGCCACGTGGGCAGTGAATATAATTTTGCTGCTTCTCGGCTTCGTAATGCTCGTAAAGGGCGCCGATTTTTTCGTTGACGGCGCGGCGGGCATAGCCAAAAAACTCAAAATATCCACCTTTATCATAGGCGTGACGGTGGTGGCTGTCGGCACTTCCGCGCCCGAGCTCGCCGTGACGGTGGTGGACGCGGTCAAGCCCGACGGCGGCGCGGTGATCGTGGGCAATATAATAGGCAGCAACGCGCTGAATATCCTCCTCATTCTGGGAATTTCCGCGCTGATCTGCAATCTGCCGTCCGAAAAGACGACGAGAATGATAGATATGCCCTTCCTTATCTTCGTCAGCGCGCTCTTCCTCGTTTTGGGAGTGTTCGTCGGCGGATATTCCACGGGCATGGACGGCGAGGGAAGATTTTATCTCGACGCGAAAATGACGTGGTATTGCGGGCTCATCCTTCTTGCTCTCTATATCGGCTTTATGATATACAACATCGTGCTCGCGAGGAGGCAGGCAAAGGCGAGCCTCGAACAGGCGGCGACCGTTTCGGCTGTCTCAGAAGAGGCGATCTCTTCTCCCGAGGACCTCAAGTGGTATATGAAAGTCAGACCGTGGTACGAGGGGATGCAGAGCAAGACGTGGTTTTTGATAGCGATAGTGGTGTTCGGGCTCGCGATGGTGGTATTGGGCGCGCAGCTCGTCGTGGATTCGGCTACCGTCATCGCCGAAAACCTTATCGGCATTCCCACCGAGATAGTGGCGATGACCGTGATAGCGTTCGGAACTTCCCTTCCCGAGCTGATAACTTCGGTTTCGGCGGCGAGAAAGGGCGACGTGGGCATAGCCACGGGCAATATTATAGGCAGTAACATCGCAAATCTCTTGCTCATAGGCGGCGTGGGCGCGCTCTGCACGGGCTCGCGCGGCATAGCATTCACGATGGAGGGCGTAGTGGGCGGCATTGTCTCCGTCGTTGCTGCGCTCCTCATATTCGGGTTTACCGTTGGCAGCAAATCCAAGAGCCTCGGCAAGCTCTCGGGCGTTACGATGCTCCTGTGCTTTGTCGCGTACTATACATTCGTGTTCCTCAACCAATACGCAATAAAGCTCTATCTCCCGTCCGCACCCGAGGACGCGGCGTACATTTTCGGCGTTCTCTCGGGCGTATAAAACGCGCCGCGGCGGTCAACAATAATTGTAAGGCAGTACATATAATAAAATATACCCTGCCGACAAGAGGTTGTTATGACTATTAAGCGCGGAGAACTCTACTATGCCGACTTATCGCCGGTGGTAGGCAGCGAGCAGGGCGGCGTGCGTCCCGTACTCGTAGTGCAAAACGACGTGGGGAACAAATATTCGCCCACCGTGATCGCGGCGGCGGTGACAAGCAAGATAAACAAGGCAAAACTGCCCACGCACATAGAATTGCCGTCGTCGGTGTACGGACTGCAAAAGGACAGCGTTATCTTGCTCGAACAGATAAGAACGCTCGACAAAAGGCGTTTGAAGGAACGCATCGGCGAATTGCCCCTTTCCACCATGTCGAGGGTGGACAGGGCGATACTGATAAGTCTCGGTTTCGTAAAATAATTTTGCGGGCGCGCAAGAAATTGCGCGCCTTTTTTTACTTTTAATTGACAAATCGAAACCGTTAATATATCATATAAACGTATGTTGAAGAACAAATTGAAACCCGTTTTCGGGATAAAAAGCGCCGTGCTTTCGGGGGTGTGCGTACTTCTTTGCACCCTCGACCTCGTCACGAAGTATCTTGAAGAAAAGGCGGGTTGGAATGCTGCGCTTATCCCCGGGTGGATAGAGATACAAAGCGGTAGCAGAAATCCCGGGTGCGCTTTCAGCTTTCTCGACGAAAATCCCGAAATCGGGCAGCCTGTCTTGATAACGTTCACCATTCTCATGATAATCGGGCTCGTGGCGGTATTTATCTTTCTGCCCGACCGCTTCACTCTCTTGAAAACTTCCGTATCCATAGTGGTCGCGGGCGCGATCGGCAACCTTATAGACAGGTTCATGTTCAGGGAAGTGCGGGACTTTATCGGCTTGAATATGCTCTTCAACGGCAGTCTCGTATACTGCAACATAGCCGACTTCTGCATAGTGATAGGCGCTGTGCTCGCCGCGCTCGATCTGCTGTTTTTCAACGAATGGGCGGTGCTGCCGCTCACGCGTAAGGCGAGGGAGGCGCAAAAAGCCGTGGAGCGCGTCGAAGCCGAAAAAAAGGCGGAAGACGGCGAAGGCGAGCGCGCTGCGGACGGCGGGGAAGCGGACGGAAACGATGGAGAGGATTGAGATCGTCGCCGAAAAGCATTCGCCGCGCGCAGACGTGTTTTTGAGCGAAAAGTTGGAGGGGCATACCCGCTCCTACGTCAAAAAGCTGTTTGAAAGCGGCAATGTCACCGTAAACGGCAGGGCGGCAAAGCCCTCCTTGCAGATAAACGCGGGCGACAGGATATGCGCCGATCTGCCCGACCCCGAGGAGTACGCGGCAAAACCCGAGGATATACCCATAGACATAATTTACGAGGACGGCGACATAGCCGTCGTAAACAAGCCGCAGGGGATGACGGTGCACGCGGGCAACGGCAACACGGAGGGGACCCTCGTCAACGCTCTCCTTTTCAGGTTGGGCGATCTGAGCGGCGTAAACGGTGTTTTGAGGCCGGGCATCGTGCACAGGATAGACAAGGACACTTCCGGGCTACTCGTTATCGCGAAGAACGACGCCGCGCACCTCAGCCTGTCGTCGCAGATAGCCGAAAAGACCTGCCGAAGGACATATCTTGCCCTTCTCGAAGGCAGGGTGGGCAAGGATAGCGGCACGGTGATGACATATATCGGCAGACACCCGCAGGACAGGATAAAGATGGCGGTGGTCCCTCCCGAAAAGGG
Organism: uncultured Clostridia bacterium; assembly: GCA_947627955.1. GTDB lineage: Bacteria > Bacillota > Clostridia > Christensenellales > Borkfalkiaceae > Coproplasma. The sequence continues at coordinate 28,371 of CANQXZ010000008.1, read as the reverse complement.
AAAACTCGCCGTAACCGACTATACCGTTTTGAAAAGATACAGACAGGGTTACACGCTCTGCCGCTTCGATCTGCGGACGGGCAGAACGCATCAGATACGCGTGCATGCCAAATACATGGGGCACCCCGTTGTGGGAGACCCTGTGTACGGGATAAAAAAGCAGAAATTCGGGTTGAACGGGCAGCTTCTGCACGCGTGGAGGCTGCAACTCGTCCATCCGCGCACGGGAGAGGAGATGCTCTTCGAGGCGCCGCTGCCCGATTATTTTGCGGCTGTGCTCTCTTCCCTCGATGAAGACGTTTAAAATCGTCCGCCGCGTGCGGGACGGGATATAAATAAATTCCGAAAGGAGATAAAATATGGCTAAAAAAAGTAAGACAAACAACACGGAAGTCAAACGCAGAAGCGACACAACTTCTTTCTGCGCGTTCTGGAGCCTTGCGATATCGGCGATAATGTACATAGCCGGCGGCGTGATAAGGTTCATAAAGTGGCTTTGGGACAGCATCGACCCCGAAGTGGGTGCGAGCCTCGAAAAGGTGAGCGGCATTCTGCTTTTCCTCGGCAACGTGGCGCTGATAATCGCCATAGCCATTCCCGCGTACAACTATGTTAAAGGCAGGGGCAAAGGCTGGAAGATATTCTACGGGATATCCCTCGCCATATTCATTCTCGGCGTAGTGTTCGGACTGTTGCCCAATTTCTGATAAAATATGGCAAATCCTTTGGTTGCTATCGTCGGCAGACCCAACGTGGGTAAAAGCACGTTTTTCAATAAGGTCGCCGGCAGAAAGATCTCAATAACGGAAGACAAGCCCGGGGTCACCCGCGACAGGCTCTATGCCGACGCGGAGTGGCGGGGCAAGCCTTTCACCATGGTAGACACCGGCGGCATAGAAATGCGGTCGGACGATTTGATGTGGCGCGAGATCAAAAAACAGGCGGAAGTCGCGATAGATACCGCGCAGGTCATTCTGTTTTTCGTCGACGGCAAGGCGGGGCTCACCACCTCGGACTATGACGTCGCCGATATGCTCCGCCGCTCGCAAAAGCCCGTCGTTCTGGTCGTGAACAAGATAGACGAGTTCTCCGAGGACAAGATATTCGAGTTCTATTCCCTCGGGCTCGGCGAACCCTATCCCGTCTCCGCAGAACACGGCAAGGGCGTGGGCGACGTGCTTGACGAGGTGGTCAGCTGGTTCCCAAGGGGGGAAACGGGCGAGGACGACAGTGTCAAGATCGCCGTTGTGGGTAAGCCCAACGCCGGCAAGAGCAGCCTCGTGAACAAACTTCTCGGCTTTGAGCGCTCCATAGTCACCGACATGGCGGGCACGACCCGCGACGCGATAGACACGGCGTTCGAGTACGGCGGGAAGAAATATACCATAATAGATACCGCCGGCATAAGGAAGAAGAGCAAGGTGGAGGACGACGTGGAGTACTATTCCGTCATGCGCGCGTTCGACGCCGTCCGCCGCGCCGACGTGTGCGTGCTCGTCGTAGACAGCCTCGAAGGGCTCACCGAGCAGGACGCCAAGATCATAGGTTACGTCCACGAGCAGGGCAAGCCTTCGGTAATCGCCATGAACAAGTGGGATCTTGTGGAAAAGGACGCCGATACGATAAAGACGTTCGAAAAAAAACTTGCCGAAGATCTCAAATTCATGGACTACTTCAAATCCATATACATTTCCGCCAAAACGGGGCAGCGCACGGAAAAGCTGCTCTCAATAGTGGACGAGGTCTACGCCCATGCGCGGTTCAGGATACCAACGGGCACGCTCAACGACCTGATACTCGACGTCGTACGCGCGAACGAGCCCCCCTCTTACAACGGCAGGCGGCTCAAAGTGTACTACGCTTCGCAGGTCTCCGTCGCGCCGCCCGTCTTTGTGCTGTTCGTGAATTCTTCCGACCTCATGCACTTTTCATATGAGAGGTTCCTTGAAAACACGATAAGGAAGAATTTCGATTTTTCGGGCACGCCCATAAAGATTCTGACGAGGGAGAAGGGGAAAAATGACTGAGTTGGCTTTGCGCGACTGCTGGTATTGGTTTTTGCTCGGCGCGGCGGTGTCCTATCTTATAGGCTGCTTTAATTTCGCCGTGCTCATTTCGCACATAAAGAAAAAGGACATTCGCTCGCAGGGCAGCGGCAATCCGGGCACTATGAACATGACGCGCACTTTCGGGTTGAAGATAGGCGCGATAAACTTCTTCTGCGACGTGATAAAGGGCGGGCTCCCCGCCGTAATCGGGTGGATCGTTTTCAAAGATTTCCGCTTTGCGGGAACAGATGTGGCTATCTCCGACTTCGTGAGATATCTCTTCGGGATAATGGTCATCATAGGGCATGTATTCCCCGTCACAATGAAGTTCAGGGGCGGCAAGGGGATAGCCTCCACAATGGGGCTCTTCGCGTTTGCCCTTCCCTGCGACAAGTGGTGGTATTTCTTTATCGCCGTAGCTATCCTCGTGGTGACGCTCGTCTACATAATCTATTCGGAAATGGGGAGCATGGGGTCTCTTCTCGGGGTCTCGTCGCTCACCGTATTTCAGGCGGTCGTGTTTGTGCTGAAATACGAGGGCGCCCTTTTGAACGGCTGGGTGATAGCGATATTCATGCTGCTGTTCGCGATAAATCTCTTAACATGGACGGCGCACAGGAAGAATATCAGCCGTCTTTTGGCGGGGGAGGAGCACCATACCTCCGTCAGAAAGAGAAAAAAGGCGTAAGTTTTCCCGCCGGCAGCACGGAAGCGGGACCGAATAAAAAAACAAGCCGAAAGCGTAAAACTTTCGGCTTGTTCGGTTTTTTAAGGCGTTTATTTTTTAGGTCTGTCGTCGGGCTTATTCGTCACCGAATTCACGGTGTATTCTATGGACGGATTGCACTTCAATAACTCCGTCACGAAGTCCTCGTACCACTCGGGCTTTACCGCTATCATTATAAATTGCGAATTTTTCATGTGCACGGCGAGTTTGTCGGTCTCGCGGTCGAGGATTATGCTCTCCATATCGTCCGTGCTGAACTTGCTCTTCACCAGCCCGAAGCTCGTCTTCAAAGTCTTGTTGCCCACGGCATAGTAGGAGGAGACGAGCAGGCTCACGAGCAGGACGGCGAGAAGCGTTGAAACGAAGAACATTGCCGCAAAGCCGACTATCTTATACGTCGGGTCCGCCGTATGCTCATAGTCGAACGTTATCACGTTGTATAAAGTCACGCCGAACGCGGCTACTGCGAGCGCGAGCCCCGCTATGATAAAGCCCGTCGTCAGTTTTGAAAATCTGAATTTGAAAACTTTCATAGCCGTATTATAGCCTTAAACGGGGAAAAAGGCAACAAAATTTTCCGCATTGCAAAAAGCCTCTCCCCAAATAATTGCCAAAACCCCCGATTTATTGTAAAATGGATACATATTCTTTACGGAGCTGAATGATGATAAAACTTATCAAGGGCGGCGTTTACTATACGGAAGGCAGACTTTTGAAGGAAAACGTCGCGTTTATGGTGGAGAGCAAAAAGCGCGCCGCGGTGAAGGGCACCTTAACTTACAACATTCTCGCCGCGCACAACGGCGGGGCGGACGACGACCTTAAAATCAAGTTCGACTCGCTCGTCTCGCACGACATAACGTACGTCGGGATAATACAGACGGCAAAGGCGTCCGGGCTCGAAAGTTTCCCCGTGCCCTACACGCTCACCAACTGCCATAATTCCCTCTGCGCCGTGGGCGGCACGATAAACGGCGACGACCATGCTTTCGGGCTTTCCGCGGCGAAGCGTTACGGCGGCAATTTCGTTCCCCCGCACCTTGCGGTGATCCACCAATACATGAGGGAAGAGCAGGCGGCATGCGGCGCGATGATCCTCGGTTCGGACAGCCATACGAGATACGGCGCTCTCGGCACGCTTGCGATCGGCGAGGGCGGACCCGAGCTCGTCAAGCAGCTCCTCGGAAAAACTTACGACATAAAGCGCCCCGAAGTTGTGGCTGTATACCTGAAAGGCAAGCCCCGCAAGGGCGTGGGTCCCCACGACGTGGCGATAGCGCTCGTCGGCGCCACTTTCAAAAAGGGCTTCCTCAAAAACAAGATACTCGAATTTATCGGTCCCGGGATAAAGAATCTCTCCATGGATTTCCGCTGCGGCATAGACGTCATGACTACGGAAACGGCGTGCCTTTCGAGCATATGGGAGACTGACGGAATAACCCGCGAGTTCTACCGCGTTCACGGCAGGGAGGGCGATTTCAAAGAGCTCAGACCCGCTGATCCCGCGTATTACGACGGGGCTGTCGTGATAGACCTCTCGCGCGTGGAGCCTATGATAGCGTTGCCTTTCCACCCGTCGAACGCATACACGATAAGGGAGTTCCTCGACAATGCGGAAGATATCCTCGCCGAGACGGAAAAGGCGGGGTTCGCCATAATTGGTAGGGACGGTTTCCGCCTGCGCGACAAGGTGAAAAACGGCAAAGTCTATGTGGAGCAGGGCGTCATAGCGGGCTGCGCGGGCGGCAGTTACGAAAATATCGCCGAGGCGGCGGAAATTCTCCGCGGCGCAAGCTGTTGCGGCAACGGCTTTTCACTCAGCATATATCCCCAGAGCCAGCCCGTGCTGAAATGTCTTGCGGACAACGGCTATCTCTCGGGGCTCGTCTCCACGGGCGCGGTCGTAAAGACGGCGTTCTGCGGACCCTGCTTCGGCGCGTGCGACGCGCCCGCCAACAACGGGCTCTCGGTGCGGCATACCACGCGCAATTTCGAAAACAGGGAGGGGAGCAAGCCCTCGGAAGGGCAGCTTGCCGCAGTCGCGCTCATGGACGCCCGTTCCGTCGCGGCGACGGCAAAAAACGGCGGCGCGATAACGCCCGCCACCGAGGAAAGTTACGCCAAAAAGATAAAAAAATACTACTTCGACGGCTCGATATACGAAAACGCCGTATACCGCGGCGCGGGCAGACCCGACAAGACCGCGGAACTCGTCTACGGACCCAATATTGCCGATTGGCCCGAGCAGCCCGTTCTCTCACGGAATTTGTTAATGAAAGTCGCCTCCGTGCTGACAGACCCCGTAACCACCACGGACGAGCTCATTCCCTCGGGCGAAACCTCCTCATACAGGTCCAATCCGCTCAGACTCGCCGAATTTGCCTTATCCCGCAAGGACCCGGGCTATGTGGCGCGCGCAAAGCAGATAAAGGCGGACGAGGAGATTAGGCGCACGTGCGGAAGTCTGCCCGGATCCGTTCTTAAAGAGGTCGGGATAGAGGTGGATAAAGACGCCATATACGGGAGCGTCGTCGTCGCAAAAAAACCGGGCGACGGCTCGGCGCGCGAACAGGCGGCTTCCTGCCAGCGCGTGCTCGGCGGCGTTGCCAACATCGCCTGCGAATACGCCACCAAACGCTACCGTTCCAACCTGATAAATTGGGGCATTTTGCCCTTTACCGCTGACAATACGGCTTTTTCCGTGGGCGACTACATATATGTCGAAAATATCCTGTCCTGCCTTGACGGCGACGGGCAGCGCATTCCGGCAAGACTTGTCTCGGGCGGGAAGGTCAGAAATATCACCCTCTTTCTCGGCGCGCTCACCGAAGAGGAAAAGGCTATAATCAGGGCGGGCTGCCTAATAAACCGTTACAGGGGCAAATAGCTGAAAAAAGTCAAGCGCACAGGCTTGACTTTTTCAGTGTATACGGATTATTTTTCCGCGGAATACGGGAGGATGGGGGAATATCGGTCTTGTGCCGCAGTCGTCCCCGTCCGTTCCGGGGCATTCGGGACAGCCGCCGTCGCGCATTTCGTATTCGGTCTCCTCAGCCTTGACCGCGGCGGGCGTTTCATGCGCGGGCATTCTTCCCGTTCCCGCAGCCCAGCCTGCGCCGAATATCACGCCGAGACTCAACACGGTCACGGCAAAATACAATAATTTTTTCATACCATAAGTATGTTTATTTTTCAAACGGCTATGCAATAAGTTGCAAAATCCGTTAAAATTATGTAAAATAGAGCCACCTGAATTCGAAGAGGTTCTCTGAGGGTAAAGGAACGCACTGCCAGAATGCCGCGCCGCGGCGCTTTATTGTGTTTCCCCTGCGGAGAGCCGCAAGGGGGATTTTTATGTCTGAGAGCAGGATAGCCGTAATAAGCATAATCGCGGAGAGCCGCGTATCGAGCGCGGGCATCAACGCCGTTCTTTCTGAGTTCGGCGATTACGTTATAGGCAGAATGGGAATACCGTATAAGCAAAAATCGGTATTTCTGATAAGCGTTGCCGTCGACGCGCCCGAAGAGGTGATAAACGCCATCACGGGCAAGATAGGCAGGTTGGAGGGGGTCACCGCCAAGACGCTTATGTCAAAGATACGGAACCGATAAAAATATTTTGAGGCGGAAGGTGCGCCTGACGCCGAAAAGGAGTAAATATGAAAAAATTCTTTGCAACACTTCTGTGCGCGGCTCTCGCCGCCGCAGCCGCGCTGGGCGTTTCCGCCTGCGGCAAATCAAACGGCACCGCCGTCAACGTGTACGCGCCCGACGGCGCGCCCGCCCTCGCCCTTGCCGAGCTCATGTATGAGGAAAACAGCTTCGGCGAAGACGTCAGCTACCACATAGTGGACGCTGGCACGCTCGCGAGCAGGGTGACGTCGCAAAAGGCGGAGGAAAACGCCGACCTCATAGTTATGCCCGTCAATATGGCGAGCAAGGTGCTCGGAAGCGGTTCCGACTACAAGATGCTCGGCGCCGTCACCCACGGCAATCTCTACATTCTCGCCAATAAAGACGCCGAAAAGCTCACCGCGGCAAATTTCGCCGCGCAAATCGCGGGCAAAAAGGTGGGGGTCGTCAATCTGTCAGAGTTTCCGGGGGTAATGTTCAAAACTCTGCTCTCGGATTACGGCGTGACGACAGCCGAATTGTCGGGCGTAAACGCGCAAGGCGTTACGGGCACGGATAAAAACTATGACTATTTCGTCGTTCCCGAACCCGCCGCAAGCAATAAGGCGGGAGTGGCGGCAAACGAGCTCGCCGTTGTAGGCAGCGTGCAGGAATTGTACGGCGAGGGCGGCTATCCGCAGGCTGTGCTTATGGCTAAGGCTTCGCTCATCGCGGACAAGCCGCAGTTTGTATCCTCCTTCATGGCGGCAATGGTCTCCGCGGGCGAATGGCTCCTCAAAGACGACATCACCGCGGACATGATCTTGGGCGCGATCAAAAAGCACTATCCCGACCCCGACAACACCACGCCCCAATTCCCCAACCTTTCAAAGGCTATAGTAACGGGTTGCGCCGTGCGCTTCGAGGCGTCAAAGTCCTGCAAGCAAGCCGTAAAGGAGCTGCTGCAAAAATTCAAAGGCGTCAACGCGGGATTTGCCGCGGAAGTGGGGGATAGCTTCTTCTATATCCCCGATGAGCAATGAAAAAGTTTCTGTGCAACAGAAAACTCAATATAATTTATTCCGTTCTCGCCGTTGTCTTCATGTGGGTCGCGTGGATAATTGCCTATCATTCCGTGGGCAACAGTCTCGTCGTGCCGTCGTTTGAGGAAACGTTCAAAGAGCTTGGGCTCTGCTGCGCCGACGCGCAGTTTTGGAAAGCCGTAGGCGGCACTCTCCTCAGAACTCTGATAGCGGCGGCGGTTTCCGCCGCGCTCGCGGGGGTATCGGCTGCGCTCTCATGCCTTGCGCAGCCTTTCCGCGCGTTTTTCCGCCCGATAGTGGCGTTCGTGAGGATAATCCCCACTCTTGCGGTCATTTTGATTATCCTGCGCTGGACGGAGTACGACAAGGATATAGCCCCCGTGATAGTTACGGCGCTCGTGCTGTATCCCATGATGTACGCGCAGATAATGGCTTCGGCGGACGGCTTGGACGCGGGTCTGAAAAATCTCGTAAAGGTATACGGCATAAGTAAGCCGACGGCTGTTTTCAGGATATATCTTCCCGTAATGAGCCCCGCGTTGCTCTCGCAGGGGGGAGCAGATATTTCCCTCGGGCTCAAGATTATGGTTTCGGGCGAGGTGCTCGCGTTCACGCTGAACGGCATAGGCGGGCAGATGCAGTTCGCGGGCATATCCTCTATGTACGCCCGCCTCGCGGCGCTCACGCTCGCCGTTGTTGCGATCGGGATCGTTATCGAAGCGGTATTTCTCCTCCTCGAACGGTTCACGTTCGGGTGGAACAGGGGGGAGAGCGCATCATGATAGAGATAAAGGACCTCTCGAAGAGTTACGGAAAAAACCGGATATACAGTAACTTCTGCCTGTCGCTTGAAGAGGGGCGTATAACCTGCCTCCTCGGTCCGAGCGGAAGCGGAAAGACCACCCTTTTGAACGTGCTCGCGGGGCTTACCCCCTTTTCGGGTCAAGTGCCGCCGCTTTCATGCTCGTACATTTTCCAGACGCCCACGCTTGTCCCCAACATGACCGTGCGCGCAAATCTCGGGCTCGTGTGCAAGGACGGGCAAAAGGTCGGGGAAATGATCGGGCGCGTCGGGCTCGGCGGCAGGGAGGAAAGTTATCCTGTAAGCCTTTCGGGCGGCGAGGCGCAGCGCGTCGCGATAGCGCGCGCCTTTCTGCGAAAAAGCGATATCCTTCTCATGGACGAGCCCTTTTCCTCGCTCGACATAAAATTGAAGTATAAGATGCTCGACCTGTTTTTCGACGTGTGGCGAAACGACGGACGGACGGTTTTGTGGGTCACGCACGACGTGGACGAGGCTGTCTGCGCGGGCGAGAGGATATTGGTGCTCTCCCGCGGGGAGATAGCCGCAGACTTCGTCCCCGAAAGCGCGGCGCCCCGCGACGTCTCTTCAGCGGACGGAGTAAGGGCGAAAGTAGTCGGATTCCTGATGAAATAGCCGCGATTTTGCTTGACTTTGAAATTCCGTGAAACTATAATATTTTTTGTAGAAAAAATCAGGAGTGACTAAATGAAGAAGTTTTTCAGAGAATTCAAGACGTTCATCACCCGCGGCAATGTGGTCGATATGGCTGTCGGCGTCATTATCGGCGGCGCGTTCAGCGCGATAGTTACCGCACTTACGAACAATATTTTGATGCCCCTTATAAATTGGGTGCTTCTTGCGATTACGGGCGGACAGGGTATCGATAAGATCTATACCTATCTGAGCAAAGTATTCGAAGTGAACGAGGCGGGTCAGGTCACCGATGTGGTAGACCTCACTAAGTCGATCTATATCGATTGGGGCGCGTTTATTACCGCGATAATCAATTTCATTCTAATCGCTCTTGTTTTGTTCCTTATAATCAAAGTCATAAACGGCTTGCGCGAGGGCGCGGCTAAGCAAAAGGGCAAGTATGCGCCCCTTACAAAAGAGGATATAAAGGCTCTCAAAGCCGAGGGCAAGTCCCGCGACGAGATCCTTGCGGTAGCCGCAGGGAAGAAAGCCGAAGCCGAAGAGGCTGCCAAAAAAGCGGCGGAAGAAGCGGCTGCAAACGCTCCCGAAACGGAACAGCAGCTCCTCTGCGAAATACGCGACCTTTTGAAGGCGCAGTCGGCTAAAAAAGAATAACGAAGTTAAATCAGACCGCCCGCAATTCTGCGGGCGGTCATACTTTTTTCACGGCAGTTTCGGATTTGTCAATCAAATGAGCGCTGTTTGGCAAAATTTTTATAAAATAAATTTTATAAAATGTTCCCGTAAACATTTTTCTTTTCACAATATGTTGTGCTATAATAATTCCGTAATTTATAAATGTAGTGTCAAATCACGAAAAAAGTGAACCCCGAACGGAATGCGAGCACAAAGAAATAGATATTCAGCACTCCTATGACGGGCAGCAATATCATAAGCGTCAGATTTTTCAGCCTGTATTTCATAATGAACATGCTCACATAGAGAGCTACGGCTCCGCCGAGCAGCGCGGCGAGTATCAGCTTGCCGTCTCCCGATTTGGGCGTTGCGTTGTCGCCGTATTCGTCACGTTGCGATTTCAACAGCATAACGGCGTAAAAGTTTATAGCCGCTATGTACACGCCGAAAATAATGTATAGCAGAACCATACGATAAGTATGTATAAAATCCACATTGAATATACGGAGAACAGCTATGGCAAAAGTTGCAGTGATAATGGGCAGCAGATCCGATTTGGCGGTAGTTAAGCCTGCGGTCGCAGTGCTTAAAGAGTTCGGCGTGGAGACCGAAGTCAGGGTGATTTCGGCGCACCGCACGCCCGAAGAAGCGCACGAATTTTCCGCCTCGGCGAAAGGGCGTGGAATAGAGGTGGTGATATGCGCGGCGGGGAAAGCTGCGCACCTCGGCGGGGTCATAGCCGCAAGCACCACCCTTCCCGTGATAGGTCTGCCCGTAAAGACGGACATGATGGGCGGATTGGACAGCCTGTTGTCCATCGTGCAGATGCCCTCGGGCATACCCGTGGCTACGGTGGGGGTAAACGGAGGCGAAAACGCGGGACTGCTCGCGTTGCAGATCCTCGGGATAAAGTACCCCGATATCGCCGTAAAGCTCGAAGACTACAAGGGCAGGATGAGAGATAAGATAAATGCCGACGACAGGGCTTTGCAGGAAGAGGCGGAGCTTATATAGACCATACCCGCAGTTTGCTCTGCGGGTTATAACTTTTTTTAAAAACCGTTTTTGCGGTTGACTATAATTTTTTCAAGGAGAAAACATATGCAAAAAAAGGAACAGCTTTACGAAGGTAAGGCAAAGAAAGTGTTCGCCACAGAAGATCCCGACTATGTGATCGTTTCGTACAAGGACGATGCCACTGCGTTCAACGGGCTCAAAAAGGGCACGATCTCGGGAAAGGGCGTCATCAACAACAAGATGAGCAACATGATGATGTCTATGCTCGAAAAGAAGGGTATCCCCACGCATTTCGTAGAGCAGATCGACGACCGTAACACCATAGTGAAAAAGGTTGCCATCGTTCCTTTGGAAGTGATAATAAGAAACGTGGCGGCAGGCAGCTTTTCCAAGAGATACGGCGTGCCCGAGGGCACCAAGTTCGCCGCGCCCACGATAGAGTTCTCCTATAAAAACGACGAACTCGGCGATCCCCTCATAAACGACTATCACGCGCTTGCGCTCGGGCTCGCCACCGCAGGGGAGATCGAGACGATAAAGAAGATGGCGTTTGCAGTCAACGACGCCATGAAGGAGTTCTTCCGTACCCTGCATATAGACCTCATAGACTTCAAGCTCGAATTCGGCAGATTCCACGGACAAATTGTCCTCGCGGACGAAATTTCGCCCGATACCTGCCGTTTCTGGGAAGCCGACAGCTGGGATACGACCAAGCACGTCAGCCTCGACAAGGACAGGTTCCGCCGCGATCTGGGCGGCGTTGAAGACGCCTATAACGAGATATTCAAACGCCTTACGGGAGAATAATGTTCTATGGGAGGATTTTTCGGCGCAGTCAAGAAAACGGACGCCGTTTTCGACGTGTTTATCGGCACCGACTATCATTCGCACCTCGGCACAAAGAGAGGGGGAATGGCGGCTTATAACGCGGAGATAGGCTTACAGCGCGAGATACACAACATAGAAAACGCGCCGTTCAGGACCAAGTTCGAGCGCGTGGTGTCCGAAATGAGCGGCAATGCCGCCATCGGCTGTATAAGCGATACCGATCCCCAGCCCCTCGTCATGGTCTCCAAAGTCGGCACGTACGCGATCTGCACCATAGGCATAATCAACAATTCCGAGGATATCCTCGGCGAGGTGCTCGGGCACGGCGGCTATTTCGACGCCATGACGGGCAGCAGGGTAAACGTAAACGAGATGGTCGCGGCGCTTATCAACAGCAAGAGCAACTATGTTGACGGTATCCGCTACGCGCAGGAGAGGATAGACGGAACGGCTTCGATATTGCTTCTGACCGACAGGGGAACGATAATCGCGGCGCGCGACAAGATGGGCAGGCTCCCCATACAGATAGGCAAGAGCGAAGACGGCTATTGCGTGTCCTTTGAGAGCTTTGCATATAAAAAACTCGGATATTCCGACGTGCGCGGGCTCGGACCGGCTGAGATAGTCGAAATTTCCGCGGACGGCGTGACCCAGCTTTCCCCCGCGGGCGACAAGATGCGTATCTGCGCCTTTTTGTGGTCATATTACGGCTATCCCACGTCGAGTTACGAGGGGGTCAACGTAGAGGTCATGCGCTGCAAAAACGGCGCGATCTTTGCGGCTAACGACGCAAAGACCCACGACATGCACGAGATAGATTACGTCGGCGGCGTTCCCGATTCTGGCACGCCCCACGCCATAGGCTACGCCAACGCCTGCAAAGTGCCCTTCGCGCGCCCGTATATAAAATATACGCCCACATGGTCGCGCAGTTTTATGCCCGTCAACCAGTCCGAGAGGAACAAGGTCGCCAAGATGAAACTCATCCCCGTGCACGAATTCATAGAGGGGAAGAGGCTTCTGCTTGTAGACGACTCCATAGTCCGCGGCACACAGCTCAAAGAGACAGTGGAATTCCTCTATTCGCACGGCGCCAAGGCTGTGCATATGCGGTCGGCATGCCCGCCCATAATGTACGGGTGCAAGTATCTGAACTTCTCGCGGTCGTCGGGGGATATGGATCTGATAACCCGCCGCACCATGATGGAGCTCGAGGGAGAAGAGGCGGTGAAACACGTGGAGGAATATGCAGACTCGTCTACGGCGCGCGGCAAGGCGATGCGCAAGGCGATATGCGACAAATTCCAGTTCGAATCGCTGGAATTCCAGTCGATAGACGGACTTATCGAGGCAATAGGGCTGGAACCTTGCAAGCTCTGCACATATTGTTGGACGGGCAAGGAATAATTTCTTCGGGGAATATGCGCATATGGATGAAATTCAAGACGAGATCCATGAAGAATGCGGCGTTTTCGGGGTATTTTCGCAGGAAAACCGAAACGTCGCGCACACGGTCTATTACGGGCTGTACGCCCTTCAGCACAGGGGACAGGAAAGCGCGGGCATAGCCGTCGCGTTTGCCGACAAGATAACCTACTTCAAGGGAATGGGGCTTGCCGCGGACGTGTTTTCGCACGGCGCGCTCGACGAATTGCCCGAGGGCGACATCGCGATAGGGCACGTCAGATATTCCACTACGGGCGCGAGCCAGCTGCTCAACGCCCAGCCCGTGGTATTCACGGGCAAGTGCGGCAAAATGGCTGTCGCGCACAACGGCAACCTTATAAACACCAAACAGCTCAGGCAGGAACTTATCCGCAACAACGCCGTTTTCCAGACGGCGATAGATTCCGAAGTCATAGCGATACTCATAAACAGTCTGTCCGACGGGGATATAGTGCAGGGCGTGAAGCGCGCCTGCGCAAAACTCAAGGGCTCGTATGCGCTCGTGATCATGACGGCTAACAAACTTATAGCCGTGCGCGATCCGTTCGGCATCCGCCCGCTCTGCCTCGGCACTACGGACAGCGACATAGTGGTCGCGAGCGAGACTTGCGCCCTCGACGCGGTCGGCGCGAATTTTCTCCGCGACGTAAAGCCGGGCGAGATAGTCATAATCGACGACGGCGGCGTGAAGTCCGAATTCATGGACGATATCCCCGCGCAGGCGAGAATGTGTATCTTCGAATACGTATATTTCGCCCGCCACGATTCCATTCTCGACGGTTACAGCGTGTATGAGGCGCGCAAAGAGGCGGGCAAGCTCCTCGCGAAATATTATCCCGTCGAAGCCGACCTCGTTTCGGGCGTGCCCGATTCGGCAAACGTGGCGGCGCGCGGATACGCGGAGGTCAGCGGAGTTCCCTTTGTGGAGGCGCTCGCCAAAAACAGATATGTGGGGCGCACGTTCATCCAGCCCGACCAAAGGCAGAGGGAGAACAGCCTCAACGTCAAAATGAACGCCCTCCGCGCCAACATACGCGGCAAGAGGGTCATAATAATCGACGATTCCATAGTCCGCGGCACGACAATGCGCAAGATAGTGAAGATGCTCAGGGACGCGGGCGCGACAGAGGTCCATGTAAGAATATGTTCGCCCATAATCAAGCATCCCTGCCATCTCGGAATAGACATACAGACCTATTCGCAGCTTATAGGCGCATACAGGGACGAGGAGCAGATATGCAAGAGCCTCGGCGCCGACAGCGTGAGGTATCTGACGGTAGAGCAGCTTCTCAAAACCTGCGAGGGCGCGCACAGTGGCTTCTGTCTCGGCTGTTTCAACGGCGAGTATCCTTATCCGCCCGAGGAGTACGAGACGGACAAACTCAAATTCGAATAATTTACCATCGGAGGTCAGAAAATGGCAATCTCATACAAGGACAGCGGCGTAGACGTAGAGAGGGGTTACGAAGCGGTAAGGCTCATGAAAGAGCACGTAAAATCCACTTACACCGACGGCGTTTTGGGCGACATAGGCTCGTTCGGCGGATTCTTCCGCATGCCGTCGGGAATGAAGGAACCCGTTCTCGTCGCAGGCACCGACGGCGTGGGCACTAAGCTCAAATACGCCATCATATCGGGCAAATACGATACGATAGGCATAGACGCCGTGGCTATGTGCGTGAACGACATCGTCTGTCAGGGCGCAAAGCCGCTCTTCTTCCTCGACTATTTCGCGTCGGGCAGCCTCGACCCCCGCAAAGTTGCCGACGTGGTGGCGGGCGTGGCGGAGGGCTGCCGCCAATCGGGCGCGGCTCTCATAGGCGGCGAAACGGCTGAAATGCCCGGGTTTTATCCCGGCGGCGATTTCGACGTCGCGGGATTTGCCGTAGGCGCGGTCGACAGAAAGAAGATAGTGAACGGCTGCAAGATAAAGCCGGGCGACGTGCTTATCGGCATAAAGTCGAGCGGCATCCATTCCAACGGCTATTCCCTCGTCAGAAAGCTGTGGGGGGAGGATATCGAAGCCCTTTCCCGCTATGACGGGGAACTCGGCGCAAAGCCCATAGACGTTCTTCTGACCCCCACGAAGATATATGTCAGGAGCATTCTCGCCCTTTTGGAAAAGGTCAAGGTTAAGGGCATCGCCCACATAACGGGCGGCGGGTTCATAGAGAACATTCCGAGGATCTTCCCCGAGGGCGTAGGTTGCCGCATAGACACGTCTTCTTACGAAGTGCCCGCCGTTTTCAGAATAATGGTCAAAAGAGCGGGGATAACGCCCCAACAGGCGTACAACACTTTCAATATGGGCATAGGCATGGTCGTCTGCGTAGCCAAAAAGGACGTTGAAGCCGCCATCGCCCAGCTGGAAAGCACGGGCGAAAGCTGCGTTGTGATAGGCAAAACCATAAAGGGCAGCGGAGTTAAACTCAAATGAAGAGGATAGCCGTGTTCGCCTCGGGCGGCGGCACCGATTTTCAGTCCGTGATCGACGCCAATGAGAGGGAGAAGTTCTGCGAGATCGCCATTCTGGTCGCTTCCAAAAATAATATCGGCGCGATAGCAAGGGCGGAAAAGCACGAAATACCTTATGCGGTGTTCGCAAAGGAAAGCTATCCCGACCTCGAAACGCTTTACGCCGAGCTCGGGCGGCGCTTAAACTCGCTTGAAGTGGACTATATCGTGCTGGCGGGCTGGCTGAAAATAATCCCCGACAGCTTCATAAAGGCGTTCGAGGACAGGATAATCAACATTCACCCGTCGCTCATCCCGTCATTTTGCGGGGCGGGATATTACGGGCTGAAAGTCCACCGCGCCGTTTTGGAGTACGGCGCAAAGATATCGGGCTGCACGGTCCACTTTGTCAACGAGGTGCCCGACGGCGGCGCGATAATCGCACAGACGGCGGTAGAGGTCGAAGAGGGCGACACGCCCGAAACTTTGCAGGCGAGGATATTGGAAGAGGAGCACAAGTTGCTCCCCGCCTGCGTTAAAAAACTCTGCGAGGGCAAGATAGTAAAGTCCGGCAGAAAAGTCACAATTTTATAAAAAATATCGGAGGATACGGTTATGATAATGAAAAAGCGCGCTCTCGTCAGCGTTTCGGACAAGTCGGGAGTAGTGGAGTTCTGCAATGGGCTCGTGGAAAACGGTTTCGAAATTATTTCCACGGGCGGCACTGCAAAAGCGCTTGAAAAAGCGGGATTGAAAGTTATAGGGATATCCGAGATAACGGGATTTCCCGAATGCCTCGACGGCAGGGTAAAGACCCTTCACCCCAATGTTCATGCGGGACTTTTGGCTATGCGTTCCAACCCCGAACATATGGCGCAACTCGAAAAACTGAACATCAACACGATCGACATAGTCTGCGTGAACCTGTATCCCTTCAAGGCTACGATAGAAAAGGGCGCCGACTTTGCCGAGTGCATAGAAAACATAGATATAGGCGGTCCCACAATGATAAGGGCTGCGGCAAAGAACTATCAGGACGTGGCTGTAATCGTCGATCCCGCCGACTACGGCAAGGTGCTCGGCGAGCTGAAAGCGGGCGGCGTCACCCTTGAAACGAAGAGATATCTCCAATACAAGGTCTTTGCGCACACCGCCGTATACGACAGCCTCATTTCCAACTATCTTGCCGCGCAGCTTGGCATTACGTTCCCCGACGAGGTCACTTTCGCCTATAAAAAATCGCAGGACATGCGCTACGGCGAAAATCCCCAGCAGCAGGCGGTCTTCTACAATGAGGAGTTCATAAGAAAGGGCTCGCTCTCCTCTGCCGAACAACTTTGGGGCAAGGAACTTTCATACAACAACATAAACGACGCAAACGGCGCGCTTGAACTCCTCAAAGAATTCGGGTCGACGCCCGCGGTAGTCGCGTGCAAGCACGCAAATCCCTGCGGCGTGGGTACGGGCGAAAGCATACACGAGGCGTATATGCGCGCATACAATTCCGACCCCGTTTCCGTTTTCGGCGGGATACTCGCCATAAACGGCACAGTGGACGAGGCTACCGCCGCCGAGATCAACAAAATTTTCATAGAGATAGTCATGGCGCCCGGTTATACGGACGGCGCGCTTGAAATTTTGAAGAGCAAGAAGAACATAAGGTTGCTCAAAATCGCCGACATTTCGGCGCGGCGCGAAAAGACCGCGTTCGACATGAAGAAGGTCTACGGCGGACTTCTCGTTCAGCAGTACGACGAGAGCCTTATCCGCGGCGAGGACATGGGGCTGTTCACCGAAAAGGCGCCCGTAGAGGAAGTCGTAACTTCCACGGGCAAGAAGAGACTTGCTTACGGCTGCGGGGTCGTCACCGACAGGGCGCCTACCGCCGAAGAGATAGACGCAATGCTCTTCAATTGGAAAGTTGTGAAGCACACCAAGTCCAACGCGATAGTAATAGGCAAACAGGGCAGGACCACGGGCATAGGAATGGGGCAGACCAACCGCATATGGGCGGCTCAGCAGGCGATAGCCCATGCCGGCGCAGAGGCTAAGGGCTCCGTCATGGCATCCGACGCGTTTTTCCCTTTCCCCGACTGCGTTGAAGAGTGCGTAAAGGCGGGAATAACCGCAATAATCCAGCCGGGCGGTTCCATTCAGGACGAGGCCTCCGTAAAGGCGTGCAACGCGGCTGGAATAGCGATGGTATTCGTCGGCGACAGACATTTCAAGCACTGAGCCGCGGATATATCTTAACTCAAATTGTAAAAAGGTGATCTGATGAACGTACTTGTAATTGGCAACGGCGGAAGGGAACACGCCATTTTGCTGGCGCTCAGAAAGAGTCCGCGCGTGGAAAAGCTCTATTGCATGAAGGGCAACGCGGGCACTGCCGTGATAGCCGAAAACGTCGACGTGGATTTCATGGACAGGGAGGCGGTCAAAAATTTTGCCCTTTCCCATCCCGAGATCGATTTCTATGTCGTCGCTCCCGACGACCCGCTTGCGATAGGGCTCGTAGACGAGCTCGAGGGGATAGGCAAACGCTGTTTCGGACCGAGAAAGAACGCCGCCGTCATCGAGTCGAGCAAGGCATACGCCAAGAGCCTCATGAAAAAATATTCCATTCCCACGGCGGATTACGAGATATTCGACGATTATGACAGCGCGCTTGCGTATGTAAGGAAAAAGGGCGCGCCGATCGTGCTCAAAGCCGACGGGCTCGCGCTCGGCAAGGGCGTGCTCGTGTGCAAGACCTTAAAGGAAGCCGAAGACGGGTTAAAGGAGATCATGCTCGACAAGTCGTTCGGCGCCGCGGGCAACGTCGTGGTAATAGAAGAATGCCTGCGCGGGCTCAGATACGACCCGGGCGAAGAGGTATCGGCGCTTGCCTTCACTGACGGCAAGACGATAGTGCCTATGATAACTTCCTGCGACCACAAGAGGGCTTACGACGGCGACGTCGGGCTGAACACGGGCGGAATGGGCACCTTTTCGCCTTGCCCGTTCTGGACGGCTGAGCTTCAGAAGGAAGTCCTCGAAAAGATAATGATCCCCACGGTAAAAGCCCTCAATGCGGAGGGCAGGACCTTTAAAGGCTGTCTCTATTTCGGGCTGATGCGCACGGATAAGGGCATGAAAGTGGTGGAGTACAACTCGCGGTTCGGCGACCCCGAAACGCAGGTCATCCTGCCCATGCTCAAAACCGACCTCATGGACATATTCGAAGCTGTCGCGGACGAAAGACTCGCCGACATAAATATCGAATGGGAAGAGGGCGCGTGCGTCTGCGTGGTCCTTGCCAGCGGCGGGTATCCCCTCTCATATAAAAAGGGTTACGAAATAACCGTAGGCGACATAGGCGACTGCACGCTCGTGCATGCGGGCACAGCTATAAAGGACGGCAAGCTCGTGACAAACGGCGGCAGGGTAATGGGCGTTGTCGCGAAGGGCGAAACGGTGGAAGCCGCCCGCCTCAAAGCGTACAGGGCAGCCGAAAACATACATTGGGAAAATATGCGCTACCGCAAGGATATAGGAATAAAATACCGCGAAGGTTGATGATGATTTACAGAGTATTCGTTGAAAAGAAGAACAATTTACAGGCAAAGCAGACGGCAAACGATATCCGCAATCTTTTGAAGATATCCGTCGGCGAGGTGCGCCAGCTGTTGAGATACGACGTGGAGGGCGTCACGGAAGAGGAATTCCGCGCCGCCGTTCCCTGCGTGTTTTCGGAGCCGCCCGTGGACAACGTGTATTATGAGCACGTCGAGCTCACAGGTTACAAAACTTTTGCGATAGCCTATCTTACGGGGCAGTACGACCAGCGCGCGGACAGTGCGGCGCAGTGCGTACAGCTCCTCACGCAAAAGGACAAACCGCTCGTAAAGTGCGCGAGGGTATACGCCGTTAAGGGCGTGACCGACGAGGAGACGGAGAGGATAAAAAAGCACCTCATAAACCCCGTCGAGAGCGAGGAAGTTTCGCTTGAAAAGCCCGCTTCGCTCGCGCATGTGACGGTGGAGGCGCCCGACGTCGCCGAGGTTTCGGGATTTATCGGCTTTTCCGAAGATCAGATAAAGGCTTATCACGCCGCAATGGGGCTCGCCATGTCCGTGGAGGATCTGGCGTTCGTACGCGACTATTTCAAGGGCGAAAAGAGGAACCCCACCGAAACGGAGATAAAGGTAATAGACACATATTGGTCCGACCATTGCCGCCATACAACTTTTGCGACGGAACTCAAAAATATCACGATAAACGGCGATAACGGCGACGTCGGCAAAGCTCTCGGGCTGTACCGCGAGCTCTTCGGCGAGCTGTATAAAGACCGTCCCGACAAGTATCCATGCCTCATGGATATTGCGACTATCGGCGCAAAAAAGCTCAAAAAAGAGGGCAAACTCGACAATCTCGACGAGACTGACGAGATCAACGCGTGCTCGATAAAGGTGGACGCCGTGCTTGACGGCAAGCCCGAAAAGTACACCGTGATGTTCAAAAACGAGACCCATAACCACCCCACCGAGATAGAGCCGTTCGGCGGCGCAGCCACATGCCTCGGCGGCGCGATACGCGACCCGCTCTCGGGCAGGACCTACGTCTTGCAGGCTATGAGGGTGACGGGCTGCGCGGACCCCTGCGAACCCTTGGAGAACACCCTCGCGGGCAAGCTCCCCCAGAGGATCATAACCAAGACCGCTGCGGCGGGCTTTTCGTCCTACGGCAACCAGATAGGGCTCGCCACAGGGCAGGTAGAAGAGGTGTATCATCCCGGCTACAAGGCAAAAAGGCTCGAAACGGGCTTCGTGGTCGGCGGGGCAAGATCGGATATGATCTACCGCGAAAAGCCCGCAAAGGGGGATATAATAATCCTTTTAGGCGGCGAAACGGGAAGAGACGGCTGCGGCGGCGCGACGGGCTCTTCCAAGGCGCACGACAAAAAGTCCGTGCAGACCTGCGGCGCAGAGGTGCAGAAGGGCAACGCGCTTACCGAGCGCAAACTCCAACGCCTTTTTCTCAACAAAGCCGCGACCACAATGATAAAGAAATGTAACGATTTCGGCGCGGGCGGCGTTTCCGTTGCGATAGGCGAACTCGCCGACGGGCTCGAGATCGTGCTCGATAAAGTCCCCAAAAAATACGAGGGGCTTTCAGGTACGGAACTCGCCATCTCCGAATCGCAGGAGAGAATGGCGGTAGTCGTCAAAAGTAAAGACGTGGAGAAGTTTGTTGCGCTCGCCGCAGAGGAGAATCTCTCCGCAACCCCCGTCGCGGTAGTTACCGACGACAGGCGGATGAAGATGTATTTCCGCGGCAGGGCGATAGTGGATATCTCCCGCGATTTCCTCGATACGAACGGCGTAAAACAGACGACCGACGCCGAGATAAACGAACACGTTACGGCATTTTTCGGCAAACCCGAGCATAAACCATTGAAAGAAGAGGCTCTCGGCGTGCTCTCCCAGCTCAACGTGTGCTCCAAAAAAGGACTTGCCGAAATGTTCGATTCTACCATAGGCGCGAAGTCGGTGTACATGCCTTTCGGCGGGAAGTACCAGCTCACGCCCGTAACGGCTATGGCTGCCAAGTTCACGGGCGGCGAGACGGACGACTGCACCGTATCGGCATATGGCTACAACCCCGACCTCATGTCCACGTCGCCTTTCACGGGAGCTATATATTCCATCGTGACGTCGGTTTCCAAAGTCGTCGCCGCGGGCGCCGACTATTCGGACGTGCGCCTTTCTTTGCAGGAATTCTTCATGCGCCTGCGCGACGACAAAAAGCGCTGGGGCGTGCCTCTTTCGGCTCTGCTCGGCGCGCTGTACGCGCAGATCGGGCTCGGGCTCGGAGCCATCGGCGGCAAGGACAGCATGAGCGGCACGTTTGAAGATATCGACGTTCCGCCTACCCTCATATCCTTTGCGCTCGCTCCCGCAAAGGCTTCGGAGCTGATAACAAACGTCATAGGAGCGGAGGGGCAAGAGCTATATTTCCTCCCTGTAAAGAAGAACGAGTACTTTACTCCCGATTTCGGATATCTCAAAAAACTCTACGCCGCCGTGCGCAGGAACATAAAGAGCGGCAACACGAAGTTTGCAACGGTAGTGGAAAAGGGCGGCATTTTCGCGGCTGTAATGAAGAGCTGTTTCGGAAACGGCTATTCGTTTGAGTTTGCCGCCGACTACGACCTGATCTTTTCGGAACACTACGGCGAGATCGTGGTTTCCGCCGAGGATATTTCCGGCTACGACGGTCTGGACGCAGTACTGCTGGGGCATACCTGCAAGTGCGGCGAAATAAAGCTGAACGGCGAAAAGGCGGCTGATTACAAAGAAGCCGTAAACGCCTATGTCGGCAGGCTCGACGGCGTGTTCCCCAGAACCGCGCCCGCGGAGGGCACCGTTCCCGTCTGCGACTATAACGGCGGGGCGAAGTACTCAAATATCTCCACAAAATCGGCAAAGCCGCGCGTGTTTATCCCCGCTTTCCCGGGCACAAACTGCGAACTCGACACGGCGCGCGCCTTCGAGCTCGCGGGAGCCGAAACGGAGATACTCGTCATAAAAAACCGCACCGCGGCGGACATAGAAGAGAGCGTCAAAGCCATAATAAAAGCCGTGGACAGGGCAAATATAATTGCGTTTCCGGGCGGCTTTTCGGGCGGCGACGAACCCGACGGTTCGGGCAAGTTCATTGCCACAACGTTTAAAAATCCCGCCGTATCGGAGCGCATAATGGAACTTTTAAACGCCCGCGACGGGCTTGCGCTCGGCATATGCAACGGCTTTCAGGCGCTAATAAAGCTCGGGCTCGTGCCCTTTGGAAAGGTTGTACCCTTGAAGGAGAGCTCGCCCACGCTGACTTTCAACAATATCTCCCGTCACGTCTCCACGATGGTGAACATACGCGTGGCTTCCAACCTCAGCCCGTGGCTTGCGGCTTGCAAGACGGGCGAGATCTACTCGGTGCCCGTATCGCACGGGGAGGGCAAACTTGTCGCTTCCGAGAAGGATCTTAAAATCATGGCTGAAAACGGTCAGATCGCCACGCAGTATGTGGATCTGTGCGGCAGACCCACGATGGAGAGCCCCTACAACCCCAACGGGAGCATGTATGCTATAGAGGGCATAACCTCTCCCGACGGCAGGGTGTTCGGCAAGATGGGACACAGTGAGAGAAAGGGCGAAAATCTTTACAAAAATTACGACGGCAATTTCGATATGAAGATATTCGAAAGCGGCGTCGGCTATTTCAAATAATCACGGAGGCTCAGTATGAAGTGTTTGTATTGCGGCTGTGAGGACAGCAAAGTAATTGACAGCCGTTCCGCGGACGAGGGCAGGACGATAAGGCGCAGGAGAGAGTGCACTTCCTGCGGGAAGAGGTTCACTACCTACGAGACGATAGAGGATACCCCCGTTCTCGTAATCAAGTCGAGCGGCACGCGGCAGGCGTTCGACCCGCAGAAAATCAAGAACGGGATAATCAAGTCCTGCGAAAAACGTCCCGTCTCGCTGACGGCTATCGACGATATGGTTTCCGCCATAACCAAGCAGGTATACAATTCCATGGAGCAGGAGATCTCCTCAAAAAAGATAGGCGAGATGGTCATGGAAGAGCTCAAAAAGGTGGACGAGGTGGCATACGTTCGCTATGCCAGCGTTTACCGCTCTTTTAAGGATATCCCGAGCTTTATGGAAGAACTCAAAAAGCTGATGGAAAACAAAAACTGATAACTGCCGGCAGACAGCGCCGTTCCGCTGTCTGTCTTTATATGGAATTATGGCTTATATGACTAAAAAGGTAAGGGTGGGCGACATATTTGTCGGCGGCGGCGAAAGCGTTAAGATACAGTCTATGTGCACCACAAAGACATCCGACGTCGGGGCAACTCTCGCCCAGATAGGCGCGCTCGAAAAGGCGGGCTGCGAGATAGTCCGCGTTTCCGTGCTCGACGAAGCCGACGCCCTCGCTATCGGCAAGCTCAAAAGCGGCATAAATATCCCCATTGTGGCGGATATCCACTTTTCGGCTGCGCTGGCGGTCAAGGCGATAGAGAGCGGTTGCGACAAAGTGCGCATAAATCCCGGCAATATCGGCGGCGAAAGGCAGATAAAACTTGTCGCCGACTGCATAAGGGCGCACGAGATCGCCGTGCGCGTGGGCGCCAACACGGGGAGCGTGGAGAGGGAATTCCTTAAAAAATACGGAAAGAACGAATTTTCCCTCGTTGAGAGCGCGCTCGCAAGCGTCGCCGCGCTCGAAAAGTACGGCGTGGAAGACATAGTCGTCTCGGTCAAGGCGTCCTCCGTGCCCCTGACCGTCATGGCTTACAGATTGCTCGCCTCGAAGACTGATCTTCCCCTGCACATCGGCGTCACGGAAGCCGGTACGGAGAAAATGGCGGTCATAAAATCCGCCGCCGCGCTCGGCGCGCTCCTCGTCGACGGAATAGGCGACACCCTCCGCGTTTCCATAACCGACGACCCCGTCAAGGAAGTTTGGGCGGCGAAAGCGCTTTTAAGGGCTGTCGGCGCGGATAAGAATTTCGCGGACGTCATTTCCTGCCCCACGTGCGGCAGATGCGAGTGGAACTCGATGGCGCTCGCGAATGAAGTGTCGGAATATGTCAAAGATTGCAAAAAGCCTTTGAAGATCGCCGTGATGGGGTGCGTGGTGAACGGCCCCGGAGAGGCAAGTGACTGCGACATAGGCATTGCGGGCTCGGAAAAGTACTGCGTGATCTTCAAAAAGGGCGAGATAGTCAAAAAGATCCCCGCAGACCGCGCCCGTGAGGAGTTTTTCGGGGAATTGAACGGGTTATTGAATGATTGAAGAGATTCTCGGCGCCGTCCGCGCGAGTTCGCCGAATTTCAAAAACGCAATATTGGGTTCTGTCGAAGTGGACCGCGCGGGGCGCGGCGTGGAAATATCGGTGGTGACCGATCTGTCATATGCTGAAAGCGACGTCGCGCTTGTAAAGGCGGCTATCGCCCCCTACGTTCCCGAATATTTTTCGCTGGGGCTTAAAGTCGTAAAGCTCACGCCCGACGCGGAAATGATAGAGCGGAAGATAGAGGAGATAATCAATACGGATTTCAAAGCCGTCGCGGCTACCCTCCGCGGCGGGGATATAACCGTGGAAGAGACGGAGAACGGATTTTTCTATACTGTCGCCGTGATGCCGTTCATGAACGTCGCCCACGGTTTCTGCGATAGGATAAACGCCCGCCTGAAAAGGTGTTTTTGCGGGGAATTCAGCGGAAAAACGGTGGATTCGGGCGGCAGCGCGCAGGAGATCGAAGTGGAAGAAAAGCAGGACGAAATCGAATACGAAGTGCCAGTACGTACTTTCGGGATAAGCGGTTTTTCCTTTCTCGAGGGCACGAAAAAGCGGGATACGGCTATCTATATAGCCGATCTGAACCTCGTCGTCTCGGACGAGGCGGTCATCTGCGGCGTCATAACAGACATTCGCGAGAGAAGCTATACCAACAAGAAAGGCGTTGAAAAACAGCTCCTTTCCATCGTGCTGTCCGACGGGACGGGCGCAACGCCCATAACGTATTTTTT
This sequence comes from uncultured Clostridia bacterium, assembly GCA_947627955.1. Classification (GTDB taxonomy): domain Bacteria; phylum Bacillota; class Clostridia; order Christensenellales; family Borkfalkiaceae; genus Coproplasma. The sequence continues at coordinate 3,483 of CANQXZ010000008.1, read as the reverse complement.
GAGGCAGAAGAGCGCAGACAAGATAAAACGCCTCAAAGTGGGCGACAGCATAGTCTGCACGGGCAAAAACGAGGAATTCAGGGGGAGTTTGAGGTATACGGCAGATATTATCGATTACGGCAGCGTTCCCGAAGGCTTCAAGCCCGCCGCCCGCGATTCGAAGCCCGTGCCGCGCTATTACCGCGCGGTGAAGCCCGAGCCCTTTACGGATAACGAGCAGACCGATCTGTTCACGGTGAATTATATCCCGGAATGCCTCAAAGGCAAGTCGTTCGTGGTATTCGACCTCGAAACGACGGGGCTGAACTCGTCGCCCGTCTCGGGGAATATGGACAGGATAATCGAGATCGGCGCGTACAAAATAGAGGATGGGGTGATATCTTCCTCATTCAGCACGTTCGTGAATCCCGAGCGGAAGCTGTCCGACGAAATTGTGCGCCTCACGGGCATAAGCGAGGATATGGTAAAGGACGCTCCCGTATACGCGGACGTGATGCCCGACTTTTTCAAGTTCTGCGCGGGAAGCATACTCGTAGGTCACAACATTGCGGGGTTCGACTTCAAATTCGTGGACTACTACTGCGCGAAGCTCGGGTACATATTGGACAGAAAGATAATAGATACCTATCCGCTGGCGCAGGAACTGCTGTTCTTGTCCAACTACAAGCTGAATACCGTGGCGGAAAAATTCCACATCGCGTTCAATCACCACAGGGCGGTGGACGACGCGCTTGCGACGGCGAAAATCTTTATAGAACTCATAAAAATGAAAAAATCTTTGCCCGCTTTCCAATAATTTCCGTTTAAAAGGTTGATTTTTTGGGACGGTCGTGTTAAAATAATATTGACCTTGATAGTGATGTTGAGATTGAGTGCCTTGCGAGGCACTCAATACTTGTATTAGAGGATTTATGAAGATAAAACCGCTCGGAGAAATACGTTCGTTTCTCGAAAATATAGCTGCGCCCATGGGCGTGGAGATCGTCGACGTTTTGTGGAACGACAAGACGGCGGAGCTCACCGTCCTCATTGAAACGGAGGGCGGGATAGACCTCGACGGCTGCGAGAGGTTCCACAACGCCATTATGGACCCGATCGACGGGCTCGACCCCACGTTCGATATGCCGTACACCCTCAACGTTTCCAGCCCGGGGCTCGACAGGCCGTTTACGACTGCGCGCGATTTCGAGAGAAATATAAACGGCGAAGTGGAGATAAAGTTGTACGCACCCATGAAGGGCAAAAAATATCTCGAAGGCGTGCTCACGTCTTACGACGGAAACAGCGTGACGGTCGCGGCGGACGGCTCCGAGGTGAAGATACCGCTGAATAAGATAGCAAAGATCAACAAAGCAATAAAATTTGAATAAACAATTTTACAAAATTGTCAGGAGAATCAAAAATGACCAGTAAAGATTACAAAGAATTTTTTGCGGCGCTCGCAGACCTCGAAAAAGAAAAGGGTATCCCGCAGGAAGTTTTTATGGAGGCGCTCTCGAACGCGCTTGTATCCGCATGCAAAAAGCAATATGCGGGAGCGGCGGGTCAGGTGGACATCAGAATGAATCCCGAAAAGGGCAGCATCGAATTTTACACGGTAAAGACCGTCGTGGAAGAAGTCGCCGACCGCGAGACAGAGCTCTCCCTCGCTGAGGCGCAGGCTATAAAAAAGAGTTACAAAGTGGGCGATACAGTATACGAAAAATTCGTGCCCAAGGATTTCAGCCGCATAGCCGCACAGACCGCAAAACAGGTTATCCTGCAAAAGATCCACGAGACCGAGCGCGACGCCGCCATGAACGAGTTCTCCGGCAAAGAGGGCGAGCTGCTGGTCGGCGTGATAAGAAAGACGGACGCCAAGAACGTGTATATAGACCTCGGCAAGGGTCAGATAGAGGGCTTGATGCTGCCCTCCGATCAGGTGCCCGGCGAAAAGTATAACGTCAACGACAAGATAAAGGTGTTCGTGAAGCGCGTTAAGAGCGGCTATAACGGCGCGCAGGTGCTCGTCAGCCGTTCGTCGCCCGGGCTCGTGCGCAAGCTGTTCGAGGAAGAGGTGCCCGAGATCAAGCAGGGCACGGTGGTAATAAAGGAGATAAGCCGCGAAGCGGGCGCGAGGACTAAGGTCGCAATTTGGTCGGACGACGACAGGGTAGACGCGATCGGCGCCTGCGTGGGCAACAAGGGTTCAAGGGTCAACGCGATAGTAGAGGAGCTCAAGGGCGAAAAGATTGACATAATCCCCTGGAGCGAAAACCCGCTCGAATTCATAGCCAAGGCGCTCTCTCCCGCAAAGGTCATTTCGGTGACCCAGCTCGACGGCGACAAGACGGCTATGGCTGTCGTTCCCGACGACAAATTATCGCTTGCGATAGGCAAGGACGGTCAAAACGCCCGCCTCGCCGTCCGCCTTACGGGTTGGAAGATAGACGTGAAGAGCAAAACCGCAGCGGCGAAACTCGGTTACGGAACCGAATTAGAGGGCGTTGAAGAATAAAGGATATGCAGAACAGAAAAATTCCGTTGAGACAGTGCGTCGCCTGCCGCGAACTCAGGGACAAGAGAGAACTCTTGCGCGTCGTGAAAAATTCCGAGGGCAGGATATTCCTCGACTTGACTTCTAAGGCGGCGGGGCGGGGCGCATATGTGTGCGACGACCCCGAGTGCATTAAAAAACTCAGAAAAGCGCGGCTTTTGAACAGAGTGTTTTCGTGCGCCGTGGACGACGGCGTGTATGCCGCCGTGGAGGAGCAGTACTTTGGGAAAGAGCAAAGTTGAAACCTTCATAGGTTTCAGCGTCAAATCGCGGAAGATCGTGTTCGGTTCGGGCGCGATAGACGTCCAGAAAAGGGACGTTTATCTCATAATGGTGAGCGGCGACGCCGCAAAAAACACGCAGGCGCTTGCGATAAAGTTCAAAAACAGATATTCATGCCCGCTTGTCAAGTGTATAGCGGAGTTTGAAAGGATAGTAAACAGACCCGGGTGCAAGATAGCCGCATTCAAAGACAGGCGGCTTGCGGCGGCGATATTGGAAAATCTTGACGACAATTACGAATTATATGTCGGAGGCGATGGTCAGGCATGGCAAAAAAATACGAAAATTTAGAAAACGCGACTAAAATTGTTTCCGGGGGAAATCTCTCCGATCTCTCCAAGAGGATAGCGGCTGCCGAGAAAAAAGCGGCGGACGTCATGAAGAAGCTCAACGACGTGGAAGCCGCAAGGCTGCAAGCCCGCCTCGAAGCGGAGCAGCGCGCCGCCGCGGAGCAGGCGGCTGCGGAACAGGCTGCAAAGGCGGAAGCCGAAAAGAAAGCCGCGGAAGAGGAAAACCGCGCAGCCGCGGCAACGGCGCAGGAAACAAAACCTGTGCCGCCTAAGCCTGCCGCAAAGCCCGCCGCCGCGAAACCTCAGGAGGGCAAGACCTTCATCAACCGCGACTCCCGTCCGCCGAGAACGGACAGGAGACCTTCCGCACAGTTC
>CANQXZ010000007.1 GCA_947627955.1 uncultured Clostridia bacterium | reverse complement strand
GCTCGCACAGCCCCTCGAAGGAGACGGAAACGCGGTTCTTGTCGCCGATTATGTCCTCGGTCGTAAAGGTGAAGGGATCGCCGTCTTTAAGCGTTATCTTGCCGTCGGCAAAGGTCTTTATCCTGAATTCGGGTCCCTTTGTGTCGAGCATGATGGGCAGGGGCACTTTTTTGCGCTCTCTCACCCTCTTTATCATGGCGATCTTCGCGGCGTGCTCTTCGTGCGTGCCGTGCGAAAAGTTGAGCCTCGCAACGTTCATTCCCGCGTCGATCATCTCCGAAAGCACCACTTCGTTGTCGCTTGCGGGTCCGAGAGTGCATATAATCTTTGTCTTTTTCATGTCGAGCTCCCTAAAAATATTTTATTGCTAATCCATTTTAAAATAAATTGCGGCAAAAATCAATATCAAACCCAAAAATAGTTGTTTTAAATTTGCAAAAGGTGGTAAAATGTCCGTGATTTGAGTCGATCGTACGGTCGCGGGCTGCCGAAAGCAGCGTGAGGAAAGTCCGAGCATCGCAGGGCAGGGTGCCTGTTAACGGCAGGTGGAGGCGACTTCAAGGAAAGTGAACAGAAATACACCGCCGCGCTCAACGCGCGGTAAGGGTGGAATGGCGAGGTAAGAGCTCACCGTTGCCCCGGCGACGGGGCAAGCCAATTAAACCCCACCCGATGCAAGATTGGGTTTGCGGCTCTCTTAAATGGGAAGGGCTGCCCGTCCGCCGTAAACCGTGAACATCGCTTGAACTTGCAGGCGACTGCAAGTGTAGATAGATGACCGTACACGACAGAACTCGGCTTACAGATCGATCTCATATCATTAAGGCGGCGGGCGCGAAAATCCGCGCCCGCCGCTTTAACATATATTTTTGCATATTTAACACATAACGAAATCTGGCGGGGAGAATACTTCTCCCCGCCAAATCTTCATGGAAAATTATTATCTATGAAGAAATCCAACGACTTATCACTATAATAAGCCGTTTTTTTGAATATGTCAACCAATATTTTTATAATTATAAAAGAAATTTCAGATTATTTTACCAAAAATGGAAAAAAACTTCATGGATAATAATTTTCCATGAAAAAATTCTGTACGGCGGGGCACATTTTATACATTTATAAATTTTATGCAAGGAGTAAAAAAAGAACCATGAAAGCGTTGAAAAAATTGGCGGTATTCTGCGTGGGCGCAGCCCTCACAGTGGGCTCGGCGTTCGGATTTGCGGCATGCGACAACGGCACAGACCCTCAGGGCTATGACGACCCGAATATCCGCGAGGTGTATTCCCTCTACGTGGCATCCGCCGAGGAGAGCGGGAAGCAGCCCATGACATACGAAGAGTGGCTCGCTTCCATAAAAGGTGAACCCGGCGAAGACGGAATTACACCCCATATAGACTCCGAAACGGGATATTGGTTTATAGGCGATAAAAATACAGGTATTAAAGCTGCGGGAACAAACGGGACAAATGGAATAACCCCCCATATAGGTGAAAATGGCAATTGGTACATAGGCGAAGAGGATACGCATATTCCTGCGACAGGTCCTAAAGGAACGGATGGTACGAACGGAACAAACGGAACTAATGGAACTAATGGGAAAGATGGCACCTCTTTCCGTCATGGTCATGGGAAGCCCACCGATTCGACTTTAGGCAATGACGGAGATTTGTATCTTGATCTTGATACCTATGATTTATATGAAAAAACTGCGGATGGTTGGAGTGCTAACCCCGTTGGAAATATTAAGGGCGCGGACGGCAAAGATGCAGGTGGTGAAGTTGAACCTTCAGATGACGCAGTCAAGACATGGAACAATGTCACGATAGAAGGCAATGGGACTTATACCCTTGATTGCAAAGATGTGACTCCGGGATTGTATTGGCTTGTTGTTGAAACCGAGACGGAGGCGAATTATGGCGTTCTTACGGTGAAAGCAAATACGCCTACTGGTTCTACGTCAATAACACAAACGCGAACTATGAGCTACGACCTCTATAGCCCGTCTACGCATGGATTTAAGGGTTTCATCGTCGTTGATGAAACAATCGCGACGATTGATCAACCCGTTATAACTTCAACTTCTTCTTCGGATATTAGTGCTAAATTGAAATTGGTGGAATATTCTCCTGTTGAAATCAAAGCAGGAGAAGAGATTGAGATCCCAACGTACGTGCCCAATACGAATGTCAGCGCGTTTAGTAGTGTTCTTATTGATAGTACTTTGCTTGGGAAGTCCGTGACGATAACTGTATCGACCTTCAGCAGCTCGGTAATGTCTATCCTCTTTGCGACTAAAACAAGTGCCCAATCAAGTTTTACAGTTTCGCCCCCTCCGATTACGAAGTCGAGCGATGTATTTACAGCTACAAAGACTCTTCCTTCGGGTGATGATGTCGCTTTCTGCTTCGAGTTGGGTGGCGTAACGTTGGGTAGCAACATTATTGTAAAGATTGAGGCTGCATCGTGAGGAGTCCTCACAGACTATAAAAAGCACTATGACCCCCTTTCCCCGTGTTTGGGGAAAGGGGCTTTTCATCAAAATAAGGAGTTATAATGAGAAAGTATTTCAAAGCGCTGTTTATCGCGCTTGCTATTATTTGCTTGTCTCTCGGCATCGCAGCTTGCGACGAGACCACGAGCTACAATATCTCTGTATCGTGCGGTGACGGAGGCGAGTATTCCCTCTCGCACGAAAACCCCGTGCCCGAAAATACACAGGTCACGCTTACGGTCACGCCCGACGACGGCTATACGGTGGGCGATGTCCTCATCAATGGCGGCAAAGTGTCACTTATCGGGAATCGGTATATCTTTACCGTGACGAAGGATGTCTCCATTTCCATCAGTTTTGAGGAAGAGATCGTTCCGCCCGAAGAATGCTCTGTGACGGTAGATTGCGGCACAGGCGGCAAATATTCGCTCGATCCTGCCTCGGACCATCATGTTGGAGACCGCGTAACCCTCACCCTTACGCCGGACGCCGGCTATCAGACGAGCGAAGTAAAGGTGAACGGGAAAGCCGTCACCTTCAACGGAAACACATATCAATGGCGGTTGGAAGGCGATACGACGGTTGAGATCACCTTCACCCCCATCCCCTATACGGCAACGGTGAGTTGCGGTTACGGCGGAGAATACGAGCTTTCCAAACAAGCCCCCTACTTATATGGCGATGAAGTCACCCTTACGGTGTCGGCAGACGGAGAACACACCGTAAAGAGCGTTATGGTGAACGGCACAGACGTGGCAGAAGAGCTTGTCGAAGGGAAGTACACGTTCACCGTTTCGGCGAATGTGGAGATCGTCATTTCCTTCTCGGCGGCTACATCCCGTGACGCTTATATCGGAACGTGGACGTCTATCGTGAGTTCGGGGACGCTTCCCTATGAGCTTGTCATAGAAGAGGACAGCTTCACCTTCAACGGGACGGAATATCCTTTGACGGCGACGGAGGACGGTTTCGCCTTTACCGTGACGGAGGGCGAGGATGTGTATCACTATTCCTTCACGCTTGAGGAAGTGAGCGCCGGGAAATATCTTCTTAACCTCACGATCATCATGCCCGATGAAAGCGTGGTCGTACAGACCTGCATGAAAGAGGGAGTAAACTATTCCGTCGATTTCCCCGAAGAATTGTGGGGAGATTGGGATGCAGGCCCTTCGAGATATCCGATCCGGATAGACGAGAGTGGGCTTACGATTGAGAACGATAAAGCCGTCGTGCAATCTTACAATGAAAGGACAAAGACGTACAGGCTGCTTGCCGGCGGAACGGAGTACACGCTTGTGTGGAATGAAGAGGAAGAAACACTCACGCTTACCATTGTGGGAGATGCCTCTTCCGCCGCCGTTTATACAATGACGATTCCGCCCGATGAGAAATTTTTCACGGAATTTGCAGGGTATTACTACACGAATGGGTATCATGAAGTGCAAATCGGCGCGAATGGTTCTTTCACTTTCGATGGAACGCTCTGCCATGTGTACCCCATTGACACTTCGGGGCTTATGAGCGGTTATAATTTCTATCGCGGCAGCAAGCTCTGGCAACTCTTCTCGATTACCGATAAACAGCTTTTCCTTTCGGATTACACCGATGAGGTTTGGTGTGATAGGGTCACGGGCGAAGAGGCATATACCATCACTGTAACGTGTGACGACAATGGAACATATGAATTGAGTTCTCCCGCGAGCGGAAAGGATACGTATGCGGCATACGAAGAAGTCACGATCAACATTTCTCCTGCCGAGGGATATTTCTTGAAAAAACTCACGGTGAACGGAGCAGACGTAACGGTCTCGGCAATCGGGAACACGTATAAGTTCTATATCCCGAAGGATAGCACGATCGTGATCGAATTTGTGGCAGAAAGCGATTTGCATATGTTCCCGAATTACTACTATACGTGGTCGTATAGCGGCACTACGGCGGACGGCGAGAGCGCTTCTTTGGTATTCGAGAACGGAAGAATTACACTCACCGTTAACGGCACGGAATATGTCTCGTCGGAAGCGAGAGTTACCATAACGGGCGGAACAACGTCGAAATTGGAATTTACGGTCGCTTTCGAGGGGCTTGGCGATGTCGCCTTTGCATACTTGCAGAATGCAGGCGGAACAGCAGGCTGGTTCAGCTTCTCCTGCGACACGTTCAGCGGCATCATGACGACCCGTACCGCAAAGTGACGCAACGATCTTAATTTGCTCACACATTCTTTGCATGGTCCCCTCTCCCGGATTTTGGTGCGTTCGGGGGAGGGGATTTTTTGCCCGCGGGCTCCCCGCAAATTTTCGGAGGGAGCTACGGCGTTTTTGATTGCCAAAAGGGCGTTTCGTCCGTATAATAGAGGGGAAAAATAAATAAAAGGAAATTTTTATGCAACAGGAAAGATTACAAAAATATGCCCGTCTCATAGTGAAGTGCGGGCTGAACGTTCAAAAGGGGCAGGAAGTGCTTGTCCGCTGCGGGCTCGACCAGCCCGAATTTGTCGCCATGTGCGTGGAGGAGTGCTACAAGCTCGGCGCCGAGCGCGTAAAGGTGGAGTGGTCGTACATGCCCGTCACGAAACTGCACTATGATCACAGAACGCTCGAAAGCCTCTCCGAGGTGACCGAAGTCGAAAAAGCCGAGTGGCAGAGGAAGGTGGATAAGCTCACCTGCACGCTGTGGCTCGATTCCGACGACCCCGACGGGCTCAACGGCACCGACAGCGAGAAGATAGCCAACGCGAACATGGCGCGGTTCCCCATAATCAAGCCCTACCGCGAGGCGCTCGAAAACAAGTATCAATGGTGTATAGCGGCAGTCCCGGGCAGGGAGTGGGCGCAAAAGATTTTCCCCGACCTTCCCTGCGATAAAGCCATAGAAAGGCTGTGGGAAGCCATTTTGACCGCTTCACGCGTAGACGACGACCCCATCGCGGCGTGGGAAAAGCACAACGCCGAGCTCGCGCGGCACTGCAAACTGCTCAACGGCTACAACTTTACCTGCCTCGAATACAAGAGCGCGAACGGCACAGATTTCAAGGTGGGGCTGAACCCGCGCGGCAGGTTCGCGGGCGGCGGCGAAACCACTTTGGGCACAAAAATTTATTTCAATCCCAATATCCCGAGCGAAGAGGTGTTTACCTCGCCTTTGAGCGGCTCCGCAGAGGGGAAGGTGGTGGCGACGAAGCCCCTTTCCTATCAGGGCAAGCTCATTGAGAATTTCTGGATACGCTTCGAAAACGGCAAGGTCGCCGAAGTGCACGCCGAAAAAAATCAGGACGTGCTCGAAAAGATGGTGGCTATGGACGAGGGTGCTTCCCGCCTCGGCGAGGTCGCGCTGATAGCCTATAACAGCCCCATAAACAACCTGGGGATACTCTTTTACAATACGCTCTTCGACGAGAACGCGAGCTGTCACCTCGCCCTCGGCAGGGGCTTCAACGAGTGCCTCTGCGGCTTTGAAAATATGACGGTGGAGGAGTGCAAGGCGGCAGGCGTAAACGACTCCATGATCCACGTGGACTTCATGATAGGCAGCGCGGATATGAGCATTGTAGGCGTCACAGAGGACGGCAAGCGCATAAAGGTGTTCGAAAAGGGCAATTGGGCGATTTGACGAAAAATAAGCAAAAAAGCGCGGCAAAAGCCGCGCTTTTTTGCGTTTAAATAGTACTATGCCACGCATAATATGCCCGTTTTCGGCTCAAAACCGCCTATAAAACGTTCAGAACATAAAATTTTAAGTAACCCGTTTCCTCCGAGCCGAGGCGCGCGGGGTGGTCGGGTGCCTGCGTTTTTATCTCGCATATCCGCGCTGTGCGGCGGCTCTCCTTCGCGGCTTCCGCAAGCATTTTTTCGAACAGCTGCGGGGTCATGTAGTGGGAGCAGGAACAGCTTATCAAAAACCCGCCGCTCTTTATAAGTTTCATTGCCGAAACGTTTATGTCCTTGTAGCCGCGGAAGGCGTCCTTCACCTCGTCCGCCGTCTTGCAGAAGGCGGGGGGATCGAGGATTATCGCGTCGAATTTTCTGCCCTCTTTGCGCATCGAGCGCAGTAGCTCGAAGACGTCGCCCTGCTTTACGGTTATGTTCTTTATCCCGTTGAGTCCGGCGTTCGCCTCCACGTTTTCAAGCGCGGCGGCGGAGATATCCAACGCGGTCACGCTGTCGGCTGAGAGCGCGGCGTTCAGCGAAAAGCCGCCGCTGTTGCAAAAGCAGTCCAAAACCTCGCCGCGGCAATACCGCCTTACTGCCGCCCTGTTTTCCTTTTGGTCCAAAAAGTATCCCGTCTTCTGCCCGTTTTTTATGTCCACGAGCATTTTCAGTCCGTTTTCGGTTATTTGGCAGAAGTCGGGCACTTCGCCGTAGAGCGCGCCCTTTGTCTCGGGCAGCCCCTCTTTTTTGCGCACTGCGGCGTCGCTCCTTTCGTAAATGCCCTTTGGGCTGAATATTTCTTTAAGGCAGTCAGTGATAAGGCTTTTTCTCAGATCCATGCCGAGGGAGAGGAACTGCACCGAGAGATATTCCCCGTACTTGTCTACTATCAGTGCGGGCAGCCCGTCCGCCTCGCCGAATACCGCCCTGTAACAGTCGTCGTAGCCGAGCGCGCGGCGGTATCCGTCGGCTTCCCGTATCTTTTGCAGATAGAATTCCCTTCCATCGTCGCCGTCGCCGCGCAAAAATATCCTCACGAGTATTTTCGAGGCGTGGTTTATATAGCCCTTGCCGATAAATCTTCCGTCCGCGGCGTACACCGTGGCGAGGCTACCGTTTTTGTCTTTGCCCTCTATGCGCGCTACTTCGTTGGCGTAGACCCAGCTATGCCCCTCCAAAATGCGCTTTTCTTCGTTCTTTTTGAGATATACGCTGTAACCCATATTTAAAGTTTACCAAAATATTATAATAATTGCAAACGCATTTAATATGATTTGCATTTTTGCCGCGCATTTGTTATAATCAAACGGTATGCGCAGGTTGTTGAAATATCTCGGGAAATACAAATTGCAAGCCGTGCTTGCGCCCCTTTTCAAGCTGCTCGAAGTAGTATTCGAGCTGTTTGTGCCCATCATCGTCGCCGCGATAATAGATAACGGCATAGAGGGCGGAAGGGGCGTTTCCTACGTGGTGTGGGCTTGCGTCATTCTGTTCGCGCTGGGAGCCGTCGGGCTCGCCGCCGCCGTGGCGGCGCAGTACTTCGCCGCCCGCGCCGCCGTGGGATTTTCCAAAGATCTCCGTCACGACCTGTTCGCAAAGATGCAGTCTCTATCCTATTCGCAGATAGATAAACTCGGCACCCCGCGCATGATAACCCGCATGACGAGCGACGTTAATCAGCTCCAATCGGGCGTGAACCTCGTTTTAAGGCTATTTCTGCGCTCGCCCTTCATAGTTTTCGGCGCGCTTGCCGCAGCTATTGTTATCAGCCCCTCCGCGGGCGGCGTCTTCGCCGCTGCGATAGGCGCGCTGTGCGTTATCGTGTTTGCCATCATGCTCGCGAGCATACCGCTCTACCGCAGATCGCAGGAAAAGCTCGACCTCGTGGCGGCTTCCACGCGCGAAACGCTGACGGGCGCGAGGGTCTTGAGGGCGTTCTGCAAGGAAGAGGACGAGACAGAGGAATTTTCCGCGCGCAACGCGGCGTTGAAGAAGTCCCAGCTGCATGTCGGCAGGATCTCCGCGCTCATGAATCCTTTGACGTACGCCGTAGTCAACGCGGCTATAATCATCCTTATCTATACGGGCGCGATAAAGGTTGAGGCGGGGCTCATGACGCAGGGCGCCGTCATCGCGCTCTACAACTATATGTCCCAGATACTCGTCGAGCTGATAAAGCTCGCCAACCTCATAATAACCGTCACCCGTTCGTTCGCCTCGGCGGGCAGGATATCGGAGATACTCGATATGGAGCCCGACATGAAGACGGGGGGAGATCCGCGCGACGACGACGCGTTTATCCGCTTCGACAACGTCTCGGTGAGCTATGGTGGCGAAAACGCGCTGGACGGGATATCCTTTTCCGTCCTTAAAGGGCAGACCGTAGGCATAATCGGCGGCACGGGCGCGGGCAAGACCACCCTCGTAAACCTGATCCCGCATTTCTACGACGTCTCCGGGGGCGAGGTGCTCATCCGCGGCAAAAACGTAAACGCCGTGGGGGACGGAGCCCTGCGCGCGGAGTGCGGCATCGTGCCACAGCGCGCCGTGCTCTTCGAGGGCACGATACGCGACAATGTCAGATGGGGCAAACCCGACGCTACCGACGGCGAGATAATGGAAGCTCTCGCGGCGGCGCAGGCGACCGACATAGTGGCTTCGCGCAGTGAAGGTCTCGGCGCGTGGGTGGAGCAGGGGGGCAGAAATTTCTCCGGCGGACAGCGCCAGCGCCTCACCATAGCCCGCGCGCTCGTCAAAAAGCCCGAGATACTCATTCTCGACGACAGCGCTTCGGCTCTCGACTACGCCACGGACGCAAGGCTCAGAAAGTCCCTCGGCGGGCTCGGCTACGACCCGACGGTGTTCATAGTTTCCCAGCGCGCCTCCGCGGTGCGCGGCGCCGACAAGATAATAGTCCTCGACGGCGGCAGAGCGGTGGGGATAGGCACCCACGACGAATTGCTCGCCGGTTGCCCGCTCTACCGCGAAATATACCGCATCCAGACGGACGGGGAGGGCGCATGATGAAAAAGAACGTCGGCGCGGTGGTAAAGCGCGTTTTGAAACAGCTGAAAAAGTACAGATTTTTGCTGGCTCTGACAATAATATTTTCCCTTGTCACCGTCGCTTGCAACCTCGCGGTGCCCGTGTTCTTCGGCAGGGCGATCGACCTGCTCGGCAAAGAGGTAATAGCCAAAAACGGCGGCAAGGTGGACTTTGCCGAAATGTTGGCGGAGTTCGCCGTTATCGGGGGGCTTATCGCCTCTTCCTGCCTCGCGCAGTGGCTTACGGGCGTTCTGAACAACAGGATAGCCTACGGCGTAGTCGCCGACGTGCGCGGGGAGGCGTTCGCCAATCTCCAGCGTCTGCCGCTCTCCTATATCGATTCCCGCCCTGTCGGCGATATCGTGGGCAGAACTGTAGCCGACGTGGATACCTTTGCGGACGGGCTCCTCATGGGCTTTACGCAGCTGTTCACGGGGGTTTTGACTATAATCGGCACCCTCGCGATAATGTTCGCCGTGAATTGGGTGATAGCCCTTCTCGTGTTCGTGCTCACGCCCCTTTCGCTGTTTGTCGCCCGCTTTATCGCCTCGCGCACGTATTCCATGTTCGGAAAGACCAACGAGGTGCGCGGCAGGCAGACGGCGTTCATAGACGAGATGATAGGCAATCTGAAAGTGGTAAAGGCGTTCTCTCGCGAGGAGGCAAACCTCGAAAAGTTCGACGCCGTCAACGGCGAACTCACGGACGCTTCCTTAAATTCCATATTCTTTTCCTCTCTCGTCAATCCGGCCACGCGCTTCATAAACGCCGTAGTGTACGCGGCTGTCGCGCTGGCGGGCGCGCTGATGCTCATTCTGCATACGCCCTTGCCCATGGCGTTCTCAGTGGGGCTTTTGAGCAGCCTGCTCGCCTATGCCAACCAATACACCAAACCCTTCAACGAGATCTCTGGGGTAGTCACCGAGTTGCAGAACGCGCTCGTGTGCGCGGGCAGGATATATGAGATAACCGACGCCCCTCCCCAAAGACCGGATCTGCCCTCCGCGGTGGACCTCGGCGGCGTAAAGGGGGAGGTTTCGTTCGACGGCGTATATTTTTCGTACAGCGCGGACAAAAAGCTGATAGAGGATCTCTGTCTCGACGTAAAGGCGGGCAGCCGCGTCGCCATAGTGGGACCCACGGGCTGCGGCAAGACCACTCTTATCAACCTGCTCATGCGCTTTTACGAGCCGCAGGAGGGCGCGATATACGTCGACGGAAAGGACGTCATGAACATAAAGCGCAGATCCCTGCGCTCCTCGTATGGAATGGTGTTGCAGGACACATGGCTCAAAAACGCCACCGTGCGCGACAACATACGCATGGGCAAGCCTTCCGCCACGGAAGAGGAGATAGTTGCGGCGGCGAAAGCCACGCGCGCGCACAACTTCATAATGCAGCTCGACGGGGGCTACGACGCAGTGCTCTCCGAGGACGGCGGAAACCTTTCGCAGGGTCAGAAACAGCTTCTCTGCATAACGAGGATAATGCTCTCCCTGCCGCCCATGCTCATTTTGGACGAAGCCACCTCTTCGATAGACGCCCACACGGAAAAGAAGATTCAGGACGCGTTTGCGCAACTCATGAAGGGCAGGACGAGCTTTATAGTGGCTCACAGGCTCTCCACCATACGCGAAGCCGACATTATCCTCGTCATGAAGGACGGCAAGATAATCGAAAAGGGCACGCACGGCGAACTCTTGGAGGCGGGCGGCTTCTACGCCGAACTGTATAACAGCCAATTCGCGGTATAGATATACCGTATAAATAAATTTCAAGGAGTAAATATGCTTCAGGTAAACAACGTATCCCTTCAATACGGCAGCAAAAAGCTGTTCGAGGACGTCAATCTGAAATTCACAAAGGGGAATTGCTACGGCATAATAGGCGCCAACGGCGCGGGCAAATCCACCTTTTTAAAGGTCTTGAGCGGCGAAATAGAGCCCAACAAGGGGGACGTAACGCTGGACAAGACGGAGAGGATGTCCGTCTTGCAGCAGAACCAGAACGCGTTTGACAACGTCACCGTTCTGCGCGCGGTCATGCTCGGACACAAAAAACTCGTGGACATAATGGACGAAAAGGACGCCCTCTACGCCAAGGAGAACTTCTCGGAAGAGGACGGCGTGCGCGCGAGCGAGCTCGAGAGCGAATTCGCCGAACTCGGCGGCTGGGACGCGGAATTCGAGGCGCAGTCCCTTCTCAACGCCCTCGACATTCCCGAGGAATACCACAACATGATGATGCACGACCTCGACGCCAAGCTCAAGATCAAGGTACTGCTCGCGCAGGCGCTCTTCGGCAATCCCGACGTGCTCCTTTTGGACGAGCCCACAAACAACCTCGACATTAAGACGGCGCGCTGGCTCGAAAACTATCTGCTCGACTTCGAAAACACGATAATAATAGTTTCGCACAACCGCCATTTCCTCAACAGGGTGTGCACGCATATCTGC
Source organism: uncultured Clostridia bacterium (assembly GCA_947627955.1). Classification (GTDB taxonomy): domain Bacteria; phylum Bacillota; class Clostridia; order Christensenellales; family Borkfalkiaceae; genus Coproplasma. The sequence continues at coordinate 35,869 of CANQXZ010000007.1, read as the reverse complement.
GACGTGGACTACGGCAAGATCAACATGATGCTCGGCAACTACGATTTCTGGTACGAGACGAGCCAGCTCATAGCCCGCCAGCAGCGCGACCAGAACAAGAAAAACGAACAGCGCGCCAAGGAATTGCAGGAGTTCATAGCCCGTTTCGCCGCCAACGCCTCGAAATCGCGGCAGGCAACTTCCCGCAAAAAGGAACTCGAAAAGCTCACCATAGCAGACTTCAAGCCCTCCTTGCGCAAGTATCCGTATATCGACTTCAAGTTCGACAAGGAAATTGGCAACGACATCCTGATGGTGGAGGGGCTAACCAAGAAGGGCTATTTCGAAGACGTCTCATTCACCGTGCAAAAGGACGAGAAGATAGGCATAGTCTCCGACAAGAGCACCACGGTTTCCATGCTGTACGACGTGCTGAGCGGCAAGGCGGAGCCCGACGCGGGCACCGTGAAGTGGGGCAAGACCATCTCGCTCTCCTATTTCCCCGAAAACAACAACGAATATTTCAGCGGCTGCGAATATTCCCTCGTGGATTGGCTCTCGCAGTTCTCGAAAGACCACTATGAGGAATATCTGCGCGGCTGGCTCGGCAGGATGCTCTTCTCCGGCGAAGAGGCGTTGAAGCAGGCAAAAGTGCTCTCGGGCGGGGAAAAGGTGCGCTGCATGCTCGCCAAAATGATGCTCGAAGGGGGGAATTTCCTCATATTCGACGAGCCCACGAACCACCTCGACCTCGAATCCATAACCGCCCTCAACAACGGAATGAAAAATTTCAGGGGCTGTATGCTGTTCACCTCGCACGATCAAGAGCTGATGAACACCGTCGCGAACAGGATAATCGAGATAAACGGCACCAAAACCTTCGATAAAACCGTAACATACGACGAATATCTCGACATAATAACGGGTTGAATCTGACCTAATTGTACAAAATAAGACAAAACAATACACAAAATTCAATATTTAATTTTGAATATTTTACAAAATTTCTTTACATTTGCTGAAAATTGTTATATAATGCTGTTGTAATTTAAAAAAAGAGAGGGAAATTCAATGAAAACAGCGAATATAGCGATTTTTGAAAACAATGAGGAATTTTTGAACGAATTGAAGAACTACATAGAGGGCGTCGAGGGCTTCAACGTATGCGCGGCGACCTCCAACGGCAACACGGCGATAGAGCTGATAAAGTCCACACGCCCGGACGTTGCCATAGTGGACCTCGTTTTGAGCGGCAGGGACGGCATGAGCGTTTTGAAGTACATAAAGGGCAACGACGTCTCCTGCCTGCCGATAGCCATCGGCAGCTATCTCGAAGATAAGATAGTCAATTCCGCCATCGAAAACGGCGCGGTGTACTATCTTGTCAAGCCCGTAGACGCCGAAACGGTGGTGGACAGGATCAAGGACTTGTCCGAGAGCCGCGCCATAGACTACAAGGTGGGCGCGGGCACGCGCGACAGGCGCAGGATAAACTCCCTCGACGAAAAGATAAGCAATATCTTCGTCACGATAGGCATTCCGCCCCACATCAAGGGCTTCACCTATCTCAGGGAGGGCATAAAGATGACGGTGGAGGACCAGAGCATAATCAACAGGGTGACGAAGGAACTCTATCCGAGGATCGGCGAGCGCTACCAGACCTCGGCGAGCAAGGTGGAGCGCGCCATACGCCACGCGATAGAAGTGGCGTGGAACAAGGGCAGGACGGACGCCATAAGCTCCATATTCGGCGCAAAGGTGTACATAGGGAGCGAGCGCCCCACAAACAGCGAATTCATAGCCCTCGTGGCGGACAAGCTGTTGCTCGAATCGCTCGAATAAAGCGCGGCAACGCACGGGCGGCGGAGAATATCTCTCCGCCGCCCGTTTTGCCGCATTTTAATTTGTGAGCGGGCGCGAAAATCGCTTTACACGGGGCGGGGCTCCGTGTATAATAATCGTTGCGGCGAGATGTTCCTTGCCAAACCATCTGAGCCGCATTTCCCTCAGGGGAGAGCGCGTTTGAGCGCAATAAAAAACAAGGAGTTAAAAATGAAACGGAAGATCAAGGACTTTTTCGGGGAATACGCCGCGCTTTTGAGGGCGGTCCCCGCGCCGGCGGCGGCGCTGTTCGTGCTCGCGGTTTTTCTCATGAACCTGCTCGCAAACAAGAGTCTCGACGTCCGTGTGGATTGGCTTGCCCTCGACTGCGGTATAATAGTGTCGTGGGTGGCTTTTTTATGTATGGACGTCCTCACAAAACACTTCGGTCCCAAGGCAGCAACCCTCTTTTCGCTGTTCGCAACCGTGGTGAATCTGTTCGCCTGCCTGATAATGTTTGCGGCTAAGCTGATACCGGGGGTATGGGGCGCGTTTTACGATTTCGGGGAACAGCCCGTCGTCAACGAGGCGCTCGACTCCACGGTGGGCGGCACGTGGTACGTGCTGGCGGGCAGCACCGTGGCTTTTATCGTCTCGGCGGTGATAAACAACTTCGCCAATTGGGGTATAGGCAAAATATTTTCCAAAAATCCCGACGGGTTTGTAGCCTATGCGTGCCGTTCCTATCTTTCCACGGCTGTGGCGCAGCTTGCGGACAATCTCGTGTTCGCTCTTCTCGTGAGCCATTTCTTCTTCGGCTGGACCATGTTGCAGTGCTTCACATGCGCCGCCACGGGAATGGTGGCCGAGCTGTTGTGCGAGGCGGTATTTTCGCCCATAGGTTACAGGATATGCGTTCGGTGGAAGAGGACGGGCGTGGGAGAGAGCTATTTCGCCCTGATAAACGGCAAAAAAGAGGTGAAAGAGGTATGAAAGTACTCGTAACGGGCGCGAGCCGCGGCATCGGCAAAGCCATAGCGGAAAAGTTTCTCGCATGCGGGCACTCTGTGACGGGGATAGACGTGGTCCCCGCAGGGCTTTCGGACAAGAATTACAGGCACGCTGTCTGCGATATCTTCTCTGACCCGCTGCCCGACCTCGGTCCTTTCGACATAGTAATAAACAACGCGGGCGTGCAGAACAGCGGGCGCGATATAGACGTGAACCTGAAGGGCACAATAAGGGTGAGCGAGAAGTACGCCGCGGACAATAATGTGAAGAGCGTGCTCTTCATAGCTTCGGCAAGCGCCTCCACGGGCTCCGAATTTCCCGAGTACGCCGCGAGCAAGGGCGGCATAGTCAGCTACATGAAGAATCTCGCGCTGAGGGCGGCGGAGTGGGGGGCTACCGTGAACAGCCTTTCCCCGGGCGGCGTGAACACGGGATCGAATGAGCACATAATCTCGTCTCCCGCGCTCTGGCAAAGGGTCATGGAAGAAACTCCCTTGAAAAAGTGGGCGAGCGAGGGGGAGATAGCCGAGTGGGCGTACTTTCTGACCGTCGTCAATAAGTCGATGACCGCTCAGGATATAATAATAGATAACGGTGAAAGCGCGCGCGCCAACTTCGTATGGTGACCCGATATTTTTGAATGCATGCAAAAACCACCGCGGGCGCCCTGCCACAGCGTCATTGTCAGTTTTTCTGTGTTCGGATTTGATTTGTGTGCGCTTCATGGTATAATCATAAAACAGATAAACAGAAGTTTGGAGAGTTTGCTATGGAAAAGAGCGAAATGATTCGATATGCTGATATTCAAGATTTTTCTGTTTTAAAGGAACATGACAAGCATATTTCTGAAGCTGAATTGAAAAATATTATCGCCGCAAAGAGAATTCTCATTATGCGTCAAGGAGATGTATTTATGGGGTGGTTGCGGTTTGGATTGTTTTGGGATAATATCCCATTTATGAATATGCTGTACATTTTGGATGGGAATAGAGGAAAAGGGTTCGGAACAGCGCTTGTCTCGTTTTGGGAAAAGGAAATGGCGAAAGTGGGGTGCCGACGCGTTCTGACCTCCACACAAGCAAACGAAAAGGCACAGTTCTTTTACCGAAAACTTGGCTATACCAAATGCGGCGCCCTTTTGTTGCCGAAAGAGCCGTTGGAGATGTTCTTTACCAAAGATATCATGCAATAACTTTCAATTTAACGGAATATAAAGAAAGCGAGGGCGGTTTGTCCTCGCTTTTTGTATTAATAATTGTCAAGTAAAAATCGGGCTTAGTATTGTTGATTTTGTCGGAATATGTACAATACAGACGCTACTGACATAAAGAAAAGATTCGCTGAACTGCGTTGGTTGAGGGATAGCGGCCTGATTTTCAAGCGTTCCGATAACAAGTGTAATGTAGCGGGTCGATTTGCGATATTTAGCCTATTGACAAAAGTTGCGGCGGGGGTTAATATTAAGTAGCAGTGTGCTGCCCGCATCGTACAAGCGCTGTGAAAGTCTCATAAAAACTGCATATATCCCATAAGGCTATCCTTGCATAAAAGCCCAAAAACAAAAAAATCCTCTCCTGTAAGGAGAGGGGGTTCGCCGCTGCGAAATACGATCAGAATAAATTTTTATTTGAACTCTGTCTTGTTATTCTGTATATTCAGTTTAACCCGTCGGGGCGATAATGTCAAGTATAAAGGAGAAAAATCATGGAAAAATTTTATTTGGGGTTGGATATAGGTACCGATTCGGTGGGAATTGCATGCACCGATGAAAATTATCGTCTTTTGCGCGCAAAGAGGAAAGACCTTTGGGCGACGCGCCTTTCCGACCCATCGAGCGATGCAAGCGAGCGCAGAAAATTCCGCACCGCCCGCAAAAGAATATCAAGGCGCAAAGAACGCATAACGCTGTTGCAGGAGCTGTTTGCACCGTATATGACGGACGAACAGTTCTTTTTGAGGCTTAAATACAGCTCCCTGTATTTAGGAGATAAGCCCGACGGCTTTCCCAGGTTTACACTGTTTGCCGACGGCGGCTATACCGACAGGGAGTTCTATGCAGAGTTCCCGACTATCTTTCACCTCCGGCAAAGGCTGATCGACTGCGGTTCGACAGATTTAAGACTCTATTATCTCGCTCTGCACCACATAATAAAATATCGCGGACATTTTCTCTTCGATGGTTCGTATTCGGTGGGGAAACGAGACCTGTCGGCTCTTTTTGAAGAGTTTAACTCTGTCGCTGCGCAACTTTCAGACGCCGCGCCCGTTTTAGATGTGAACCTTGCCCGAATGTTCCTCGATATCGCAGTCGATCCCATAAAGGGCATGACAGACAAGAAGAGGGAGCTTCAAAAACTTTTCGGCGAATCGCGTAGCATGAAAGCCGTCGTCACCTTTGCGCTTGGCGGCAAGGGCAAGCCTTCGGATATTTTTGAGGACTGCGCAAAGGAAAGTTTTTCACTCGATATGCCCGATGAAGAATTCGACAGCCTTGCCGAGACGCTTGGTGACACTTTCGCGCTCTTCGAGAGCCTAAGAAAGATATATAAGTTCATACGCCTTGAAAAAATCTTCAGTGGAAGCAAGACCTTGTCGCAGGCGATGACGGGGATATACGATAAGCATAAGAGCGATCTTGCCGATCTGAAAAGACTTATTTCGAAATACTATTCCCACGATCTGTATTGTGAAGTATTTAAAAGCACTACGCAGGGGGCAAATTACGTCAGCTATATAGGCTATACCAAGCCCTCCCGCAAAAAGATCAAAGTCAAAAAGTGTACCTCTTACGACGAGTTTGCAAAATATCTTCTGAAAGTGCTCAAAACTCCGCCCGAGGACGTGGAGGGGCGTGCATTATGGGAAAAACTCACGGGCGAACTCAACGCACGCACGTTTTTACCCAAAATTCTGAACGCCGACAACGGGCTTTTTCCTCACCAACTCAACCTTGACGAGCTTGATAAAATTCTTTCAAATCTTTGCCGCGACTTCCCCGCGTTTGGCGTTAAGGACGGCGACGGGCTTACCCCGGCTGAAAAGATACGCTCGGTGTTCCTCTTCCGCATACCCTATTTCGTCGGTCCCCTCAATCCGCATAGCCCGAACAGTTGGATAGTCCGCCGCAGAGGCAGAATAACGCCGTGGAATTTTGAGAAGATGGTCGACCTTGAAAAAAGCAACGAGCAATTCATACGCAAAATGACGGGCAAATGCAGTTATCTGTTCGACGAGGACGTATTGCCGAAGTGCTCCATGTACTATCAGGCGTTCGATGTTTTGAACACTTTGAACAAACTGCGGATAAACGGCGAACCCGTATCGATACGGTTGAAACAGGAACTTTTCAACAACCTTTTTCTCGTCGAACCGCGCGTGACAGACAAAAAGATCGCTGGTTATCTTATATCCCACGGCTATGCGGGCAAGGGTGAGAGGTTAGAGCTCTCGGGCAAGGATGGCGATTTTAAGGCGAGTATGCGCTCGTACATAACGTTAAAGGGCAAGCTGGGCGAATTCGTCGACCGGCACCCTGAAATTTGCGAGGACATAATTCTTTGGCACACCATAAGTACCGATAAGAGCCTGGTCGAGGCGCACCTGCTCAAAAAGTATTCCGCTTATAGGGAGATAACCGAAAACATCAAGTGGATAAAGGGGCTTACGCTCTTTAAGGATTTCGGAAGGCTTTCGCTCGAATTTCTGACAGGAACGGAGGGAGGCGAAGCCCCCGACGGCAGAAAATACACCGTGCTCTCGGAGCTGTATCGCACCAACTTAAACCTCAACGAGATACTGTTCGGCGAAAGATATTCTTTCAGCAAAGCCATTGCCGAACACAACGGCGTAAATGACGGCGAGGTAGGATATGGCGACGTGCAGGAACTTTACGTTGCGCCTCAGCTCAGACGGGGTATATGGCAGTCTCTCGTCATGGTCGATGAATACGTAAAAGCCCTCGGACGCAACCCCGACAAGATTTTTGTTGAAGTGACCCGCCAACCGTCCGGAGACGAGCCCAAAAGACGGACGGTCTCGAGAAAGGAACAGCTTTCGGCTCTTCTTGAAACTGTCGACGGTATAGACGATCTGAAAAACCAATTGAAGGAAAGAACGGATGGCGACCTTAAGAGCGAAAGGCTGTATCTTTACTATCGGCAACTCGGAAGGTGTATGTATTCGGGCGCAAGTATAGATCCCTTGAAACTGAATTCCGATCTGTACGACGTCGACCACATAGTTCCGCGTTCGCTCGTAAAAGACGACAGCCTCGACAACAAAGTGCTTGTCCTGCGCTCAAAGAATGTCGAAAAGTCTGATATATATCCGCTTGCGGACGGATTTAGCGACCAACTGCCGTTTTGGAAACTTTTGCGCGAAAAACAGCTCATAAGCGACGAGAAGTGGGCGAGACTTACCCGAAGAGAACCTCTGACCGACGAGGATTACGAGGGGTTCGTCAACAGGCAGCTCGTATATACCAACCAAATGGCAAAGGCGGTCGCCGAGCTTTTGAATCGCAAGTTCGGCGGAAGCGGAACGAAGATAGTTTACAGCAAAGCGGCGAATGTCTCGGCGTTCAGGGATAAATTCGGTGTTCCCAAATGCCGCTTGACCAACGATTTGCATCACGCCCGCGACGCATATCTCAATATTGTAGTCGGCAACGTATACGACGTGCGCTTCACACGCCTTGCCGACTATTTCAGGCGCAGGGAGAGCGACGGCTCGCAAAGGCGGATAGATCTCGACAAGCTGTTTACCTACGACGTTCCGGGAGCATGGGATAGCAGTAGTTCACTCTCCGTCGTGCTCTCAACCGTTGCTCGCACGAGCATGGCAGTCACGAGGTATTCCTTTATCGACGGCGGTGAGTTTTATAACCAACAGCCCTGCGGTAAAAAAGACGGCGGCATAGGTGCGCCTTTAAAGGGGAAGGGGGCTGTTTCAGACGTATTAAAATACGGCGGATACAAGTCGCTGACTACCGCATATTTTGCGATCGTCCGTTCAAAGGATAAAAAAGGCAGGACCATTAAGACTATCGAGGCGATCCCCGTACTTGTCGATTATAACGCACACAAAGACGTTCAAAAAATTCTTACCTATCTGAAAGAGAAATGCGGGCTTGCCGACCCCGAGCTTTTGGTGCCCTGCTTGCGCAAAAAGTCGCTTGTCAGGATAAATGGGTCACCCGCGTATATAGCGGGTATTACGGGCTCGCAGATTATTTTGCATAATGCAGTGCAGTGGTTTGCCGACAAAAAGACGGACGAGTATGTCAAAGCCCTCGGCAAATTGCTCGATTCGGAAAAAACGCGTAAAAGCGAAGATCTCTCGGACGAAGTTTTTGTTATGCATACCAACCGTTTCGGCGAAGTTAAACTTAAAATAGACCGTGAGCAAAATCTGGAACTCTATCAAAAAATATTGAAGCAACTTTCCAAAAAGATATACGGCGGAATTTCGGGGGCTGTGCACTTCCGTGCTGTTCTGCAAAACGCCGAAAACAAATTCGCTTCGCTTACAGTTTTCGGACAGTCAAAAGTGCTCATACAGATTTTGAAGTTCTTGAAATGCAATGCCGAGACCTCTGATCTGACTCTTCTCGGTGAAGGCGGGCGTTGCGGCACGCTGACGATCAATAAAAATATCACCGATCTGGAATTTTCGGTCGTGCATGTTTCGCCCTGCGGTTTGGACGAAAAGGAGAGGAAGATATAAAGGAGGGGATATAATGGGATTCCGCGTTGTGGTGATAAAGTCGCGTTGCAAGCTGGAGTTCCGCCTTAACAGTCTTATAATCCGCGGCGAACAGGAAAGACATATATTCGTCAATGAAATAAACACTTTGATAGTCGCCGACACGGCGGTATCACTTACTGCGGCGCTTTTGTGCGAACTTACGCGCAGAAACATAAAAGTCATTTTCTGCGACGAGAAATGCAACCCGTGTTCCGAACTGTTGCCCTATTATGGTACGGTGAATACCTCGAAAAAGTATAAAATGCAGACAGAGTGGAGCGATCGCATCAAGTCCGAAATCTGGCAGAGTATAGTGCGGAGAAAAATTTCTGAACAAGCGTCGGTTTTGCTCTCGGCGGGATTTGCCGATCAGGCGCAAACGCTGACTGGGTACGCGCAGGAAGTGCAACCCGACGACGCGACCAACCGCGAAGGGCACGCGGCGAAGGTGTATTTCAACTGCATCCTCGGTGAATACAATTCGCGCAGGACGGGCGGCTTTTTGAACGGTTGCCTCAATTACGGTTACGCCGTCGTGCTTTCTGCATGCAACAGGGAAATAGTTGCCTGTGGCTATTGTACTCAAATGGGCATACATCATAAAAACGAATTCAACGACTTCAACTTCGGTTGCGATCTTATGGAACCATTGCGCCCGTTTGTTGACAGACGCGCGCTTTCGATAGAGGACGGAGACATTGATTTTAAACGCAAGATGGCGGATATTCTGAACGCCGAAGTGATGCACGGCGGCAAACGCACCACGCTCGACGTTGCAATACGCGACTATGCCCGGAGCGTTATCACGGCTTTGAACGAGAACGATCCGTCGCGCGTGATTTTTCCGAAAGTGGGGTCAAATGAACTATAAATTTATGCGTCTTATTGTTTTTTTCGATCTGCCGATGCAGACTGACAGGGAAAGAAAGGAATATGCCAGATTTCATAAGTACCTCGTGCGCAACGGGTTCATTATGATGCAGAAATCGGTTTATTCAAGGCTGGTAATAAATAATGTCACGAGTCTTGCTGTAAAACAACGGATAAGGAACAATCTACCTGCAGACGGTGTGGTGGAACTTTTGGAAATAACCGAAAACCAATTCTCGCGTATCGAATATCTCGTGGGTGAAGAACAGCAGCTTGTCATAGATTCGCCCGACAGAATAATAGAGGTTTGAAATGGACGATATAGCAATGGTTTATCACGCATCGCTGGAAACGCCCTTAATTCTTTCCTGCGGACGCGTTCAGTTGCTCATTATTGAGAACCCGCATGAGTTTTTTAAATTCGTGGATATGTTCGATAAAAGTATCGGCGGAGAGGAAAGCGGACTGAGTTTTTTAAGGGATGGCAAGCAGATTTCCGCTGAAACCGAGGGTTGTATCATCTGCGATCCATTTCATTTTGATCTGAATGACAAAAAGGTGCTGAACTTGCTTTTCAAAAATCTTGCAGCGGTGTGCAGATACGGCAATGCGCAGTTGGGATTATCTTCGGTCAATACGGCAATAGCACAGCTCTATGCCGACCTTTTTGACGCGTTGCCATTTTCGCTGACATACGGCGAGGCAACAATAGAAAATATTTTCAAATGTACTGATTTGCACTTCGAAAAAACTTACGATACGCTTTTGGAAAAGATCATCTGCTATATCAATGCGCTGGTGGAACTTAAACATTGTAAGTTTTTTGTGTTTATAAACATTAAAACTGTACTGTGCGACAACGATTTGAAGTTGCTGTATCATCACTGCGCACTCGAAAAAGTCGGGTTGTTACTTATAGAGCACAGTAAGGTGCGCCCTCTTCTTGCGGAGGAAAGGGCGATAATAATTACCGAAGATTTGTGCGAAATTCTTGAAAATTACGGCTGAATCTGATAAAATAATTCTGCTTACGGAATGACCATACCGTCTATATGCACTTTCACGCCTCCCCGATTTGAGGTTTGAGAGTCTTGTTATTCTGTAAGTAGTTAAAACCACCCTTTTGAACATTAGGAAGAACACTAGGTTTGAGAGTCTTGTTATTCTGTAAGTAGTTAAAACTCGTGAATTTGTAAAAGCCTTTTTCGGTGTGTTTGAGAGTCTTGTTATTCTGTAAGTAGTTAAAACTAAGGAACAACATCATTAAAACCAACACCAGTTTGAGAGTCTTGTTATTCTGTAAGTAGTTAAAACGACGACGTGCTCACGAAGCGGCTCCAACACGTTTGAGAGTCTTGTTATTCTGTAAGTAGTTAAAACTAAACGATAACAGGAGGCGCACATGAAGAAGTTTGAGAGTCTTGTTATTCTGTAAGTAGTTAAAACGCGCTTGACAGTATAGACGAAGTTTTGGACGTTTGAGAGTCTTGTTATTCTGTAAGTAGTTAAAACACGCGCGAGGGCTCAAAACGTCCCGGGGCGGTTTGAGAGTCTTGTTATTCTGTAAGTAGTTAAAACGAGTTTAAAAATTGTCCTGCTAAATCTCTTGTTTGAGAGTCTTGTTATTCTGTAAGTAGTTAAAACCCAAGATGTAAAAGATAGACTTAATAGCATGTTTGAGAGTCTTGTTATTCTGTAAGTAGTTAAAACTTTAGAATCACGCTTAAACGTATCATAAGTGTTTGAGAGTCTTGTTATTCTGTAAGTAGTTAAAACCGCCCGTTGATTATCTGTACCGCAGTATTAAGTTTGAGAGTCTTGTTATTCTGTAATGGTTCAATTCGGGTTTAAAATGGTGCGGACGAAGGGACTTGCGCCTTTGGCGGCGCGACGAATACGGATAAACAGCGGACACCCGCTGTTTATCCGTATGAGACGAGCAAACGCAAAAAAGCGTTTGCGGTGACCGAGGCGGCTGAAAATTCCTTACAGACGCCGAGCAAATGGGGCGCTGTGCTGTTAAGACGATGGCTGCCAAGTCCGCGGTAGAATCCGCGGACAAACCTCCCTTTCAAGTCCCTTAACATACGATTGAGAAAAACCGCCGCCTCGGGCAAAAATGCCCGAGGCGGCGGTTGGTGCGGACGAAGGGACTTGAACCCCCATGGTCTCCCACAGGAACCTGAAACCTGCGCGTCTGCCAATTTCGCCACGTCCGCAAAAACAATGAGATTATAATAAATCCATTGTTTTTTGTCAAGCATTCCCGCGCCATAATTCAAAAAGTTTGCTATATGGCGGCGGTCAAAGTTCCAATTGGTAATATGGAGAGGCAATGCCGCAGCATATTTGCGATGCGCAACATTGCCTGTCCGCAAGATAGTAGTCGCACGTATTTTCGTAATTTGTGCAGATAAATCCACGCGTAGAATAATGCAGACCATAGAGAGCAGAGATCATCCAACCGCTTCCGCTGCCCGCGTTGCCGTTTGAGATCATCATGAAGCAACTTTGGGGGAGATTATTCACGAAATAATCTTTCGTGCCGTGGTGAGGGACTTTTATCGCCGAGTATGCGCTGCACAGCTTCATATTATCGGCGCCTGCCGTTATGATATTGAAATTTTCTCTCGTTATGTCGCTCAAAAACAGCACTTTTTTATCCAAATCAACCGTGTTTTCGGAAGCATTGTCAAAACACAAACACATCTTATTCTGAAATGCCGAAATTTTTCTTCTCAGCGAACTGTTCAGGTGTTTTATGGGCTTCGTTTTCTCTGCCGTCGCCGAAAGCAAAATGGAGCGCATATCATTTGTCGCCCTTACGAGAGCGTCGCCGCCGTTCAACGTCTTGGCTCCCGCCCGTTCGCTGCCGTTGATAAGCTGTAGGATAGGGCGGGAGAAGGAGTCGGCGCGCGCCGTTATCATTTCATAAAGATCTCGCGTGCCGTAGTATGAGATCAATTCGCCAAACAGTTCGTCGGCTTCTTCGTCGGAGTATCCCGCATTATAGAAATTATTGCGGTATTGGGTATTGTCGGGCCACAATATTCTGTATCTGTCGATGGAGTTTGTTATGACGTCGTGCCGCTTGACAAACGATATGATCCCGTTGGGATCCAAATGTGGCGCAAGCACGGGCACAGAGTTTAACATATTGTAGGCAAAATTATACACTGCGCTTCTTTCGCTTAAAAACTCGAGCAGCGCAAAGTTTAAGCGTATTATGCCTCTCGAAAAGAAGTCGGGCAGATACAGCTCGTTGAAGAAAAGATTTCTACAGAGCCTTGAAATACCGCTGTAATGGTCGGCGTGGAAGTGGGTCAACATAAGATATCTTTCCGGGGCTCTGTAGAGCGTGCGGTTTACCGCAGCTATGACATTGTCGTCAAGCCTTCTCGTGCTCCCGAAGTCCACGAGCATCGCCGGACCGCCCTCTTTAGCTTCCAGAGTGAAGCAATCGCCGAAATTCACATTGAAAATTTTTATCGATTCTGTCATAATTTGCCGTTCTTTGTTTCATTATAGCACAAAGCCGCTCGGATGCAAGCGGTTTGAACAAAATTTATGCGGCTTGCCGTTGATTTGTCGGCGGCTATGTGCTATAATCACGTGTGAAAAAATAAGGCTGAAAGTTTTCGGGTGTAAATATGTTATACATTATGCGGCACGGCGAGACCGATTGGAACGCGGCGCACAGATTGCAGGGAAGGACAGACGTTCCCCTGAACGCAGCGGGCAGAAAAATGGCTGAAAGGGCGGCGGAGGAGTGCGGCGGCATTCATTTGGACGTTATTTACTGTTCGCCTCTGTCACGCGCGCGGGAGACCGCCGTGATAGTGGCGGGCGGCAGAACGCCCGTAATTGTCGACGAACGGCTGACCGAAATGAGTTTCGGCGTCTGCGAGGGAACCGAGGACAGTTTTCCCGCCAAGGGCGGACCTATGCGGCTCTTTTTCAACGATCCACCCGCTTATGTCCCGCCCGAGGGAGGGGAGAGCTTTGGCGAGCTGTTCGCCCGCACGGGCGAATTTCTGCGGGAGGTGGCGTTCCCGCTCACGGAGCAGGGCAAGGACGTGCTCATAGTGGGGCACGGCGCCATGAATCTGAGCATTATCTGCCGCATAAAGAACATTCCGCTTAAAGATTTCTGGTCGTTCGGTATCCCCAATTGCAAACTGATAAGGCTGTTATAGATTTTAACGCGATATACAAAATGCGCGGCAGACAAAAGTCCGCACTGCTTTTTTGGTTGAGGTGTTGTATCGAAGGCGGTAGCCTTTCGCACCGAAGGCAGTAGCCTTTCGTATCGAAGGCGCAGCCTTACGGGACTTGACAGGCAATAACCCGTCGCCTCAACAAAAAAACAGCGGTTTATGTGTAGTAAACACATTTTTCAAAAATACTACGGGACTTGCGCCTTTGGCGGCGCGACGAATACGGATTTCATTAAACAGCGGACACCCGCTGTTTATCCGTATGAGACGAGCAAACGCAAAAAAGCGTTTGCGGTGACCGAGGCGGCTGAAAATCCTTACTGCCGCCGAGCCGATGAACAGCGCACTGTGCTGTTCAGTTTGCGTTTTAAACTTTATCGTTTGCGAGCTAATCAAACGCAAACCGCTCGCTCTCGCTCGCGTCTCCACCCTCAAGTCCCGTCACAATGCTCCATAAAACAAAGCAGTGCGGACAAAAGTCCGCACTGCTTTGTTGGTTGAGGTGACGGGACTTGAACCCACGACCTTCTGGTCCCTAACCAGACGCGCTACCAAACTGCGCTACACCTCAACGCAACAATATTATTATACTTGAAAAAGGCAAAAAAGCAAATTGTTTTATGCCTTTTTGCGAAATTTTTTTTAAAATGTAAAAATTGATATATTCATATTTACTTTGCGCCGCGCTTATGATATAATCGGCGTATGACTTTTACCTTGTTTCTGACTATCTTCATATCCGGGCTGACCCTCGCAGTCGACGCGTTCGCCGTGTCCGTAACGGACGGAATGGTGTACAGGGATCTCACCCGCGCCAGGGGGATAATTATTCCCGCCACGTTCGGCGTGTTTCAGGCGGTAATGCCGATTATCGGCTTTTACGTGTCGTGGGGGCTTTCACGGATAGAGATAATAGAGGAGGTAGACCACTGGATAGCGTTCGCCCTGCTCCTTATAATAGGCGGTAAGATGATCTTCGACGGCATACGCGAACTCGTTTCGCCCGAAGGGCAGGTGGGACCCAAACGGTTTTCCATTTCCGAAGTGCTGGTGCAGGGGGTCGCCACGAGCATAGACGCGCTCGCCGTCGGCTTCACGTTCAACGTAATGCTCGAGGGCATCAGCGCGATACAGATGTGGGCGTGGATAAGCGTCGCCGTAATAGGCGTAACTACCTTTTTCATATCACTTGCCGGCTTGACGATAGGTATAAGAGTGGGCAAGCTGTTCGCCAAAAAGGCGTGCGTTGCCGAAATTGTCGGCGGCGCGGTGCTCATCCTGATCGGGATCAAGATCGTTGTCGGATCGTACGTTCCACTTCCGTTCTGATCCTGTCGTTTCCGCTCTTTATGGCGCACTTCGAGAGTGCGTCTTTTATTTTTGCGCTGTTCAGAACTTCCGTTATCCCCGAGCGCAGAGTCTCCTCGTTCATGAGTTTTTCGCGCAGGACTTCGGCAACGCCTATCCCCGCGAAGTACTCCGCGTTTTTTATCTGGTCTCCGCGGCTTGCCGAGTTTTCGAGCGGTATATACAGCGCGGGTATCTTCAAAGCCGTCAGTTCGAACGCCGTGTTGGAGCCGCAGCGGGATACTGCGGCGTCGGCGCAGGCGTAGACGGCGCCCATTTCCCCGGTGAATTCTATCTGTTTATAGCCGTAGATATTGCTGTCTGCGAGATTGCCCTTGCCGCAGACGTGCAGCACGTTATACTGTTTGCAGAGCGCGGGAACGGCTTTTCTCACCGCCTCGTTTATCGCCCTCGAACCGCTTCCCCCGCCGAGCACTATCACGGTGGGGCGGAAATCCAGCCCGAAGGTCTCCAACGCCTTCGCCTTGTTGCATGAGAACAGATTTCTCCTTATCGGCGAGCCCGTATACACGCCGTTGGGAAACATTGCGGCGGCGGAGGGGAAGGAGGTGAGCACCTTGCGGCACTTTTTGGATATGAATCTGGTCGCAAGCCCGGGGTTGAGGTCGGACTCGTGGGTGATAATATCGATATGCCTTTTGTGCGCGGCGAGCACGGCGGGCACGCACGCGTATCCGCCCTTCGAGAACACGAGGTCGGGCTTGATCCCGTCCATTATCGCACCCGCCTCTTTCACGGCTTTGATCAGCCTGAACGGGATGGAGAGATTGCACAGTATCTTCCCGCGCACGAGTTTCGGGGCGGGGCAGAGGTGAAATTCAACGCCGTTTTCGGCGCAGATGTCCCTTTCTATGCCGTCTGTGCCGATATATACGCATTCGTAGCCGTGCAGTTCCTCGATAAGGGCGATATTCGGGACAACATGTCCGGCGCTGCCCCCGCCGCAGAATAAGATCTTTTTCATAGCAATAAAATTATATTTATTATTGCCCCTTAATATGAAAAATAAAAAAGGCGTTTCCGCCTTTTAAGTTTCCGTTATCTTCGAGATTATGTGCTCCGTTATGAAACTTGTGTCCCTTATCAGCTCCTCCAAAGTTATAGTTGGCTTGTCTTGCCTGACCCACTTGACGTAGCTGTCCACTATCCCCGCCGCCGCATAAGTGAGGGGGTAGGTCAGCCTCTTTTCGGAGATGTGCGGAAATTTCCGCATGATCGTGCGGATGGCCTTATCCACGAACACCTCTTTCATCCGCGCGATCACCGCGTCGGAAATGGTGGAGGAGATAATATAGCGCTTCATGAGCGCGTTGCCTTCGAGGCGGTTCGTCAGTTTTCTGAAAAGCGAATAATTGGAGCCGTATATGTCGGTTATGTCATAGTCGTCTATGCATGAGCAGATCCTTTCCGAAATTTCTTCGTCTATATCGGCTGCGACGTCCGCCACGTCGGAATAGTGGAGGTAAAACGTGGAGCGGTTCACGAGCGCCCTTTCCGACAGCTCGGAAATGGTTATCTTAGATATTTCCTTGTCCTCGGCGAGCTCCATAAAAGCTCTCTTTATACTCGTCTTGGTCTTCAATACCCTCTTGTCGTTCTGCATGGTGTTCTCCGTCAGTTTATGGTTACAATGTATATTATACTACGTTTTGACGAATAATGCAAATTAAAACTTGACATATCGGGGCGCCGGTTGTAAAATACAGGTATGGAATTTTATATTTATATCGTCGCGATCTCCGCGGGCGGCGTATTCGGGCTGCTGGTCCTCATCGCCCTCGGGTGCTATATAAACGCCAAAGTTAAGGAGCGCAGACTCAGACTTCAGATGGAAGTCATGTACAGCGACCCTTCGCTGAGCAAGATGGACTATGATTTTTCGTTTTACGACGAGGAATCGGCGCATATGCTGTCCTTTGCGAGGGCGGACGGACAGCTCTCCATAGACGACGTACTGATCGACAAGACAGTGCTGCCTCCCGAAGAGGGCATAGAGGAGATAACGGGCACCTATAAGCCCGAGTGACATATGGAAATAGAATTTCTCAAAAAGGTAGACGCCGTATTCCACGGGCAGAGATGGCTGAACTACATCATGTCTGCAGTGACGTGGCTCGGCGAATTCGGCGCGGCGGCAATAGTGCTTGCCGTCGTTTTGCTGATAATAAAAAAGACGAGGCGCGCGGGCATAACCGTGGCTATAGCCCTTGTTCTGGACGTGCTCATCGTCAACGTGATACTCAAAAACGCCGTCAACCGCCCCCGTCCGTGGACGGAATGGGCGCCCTTTATCGACTTTTACAAGTCCGTCGGCATGCGCGTGCCCACCGATACGTCTTTCCCGTCGGGTCACGCCGCCGCATGCTTTGCGGGTGCCGTCGCGGTGACTATGTGCTATAAGCTGAAAGGGCTGCCCGCGATAGCTGTGGCTGTTCTCGTCGCGCTGTCGAGGATATATCTGTGCGTACATTATCCCACGGACGTACTTGGCGGCGTGCTGATAGGCTCCGCCTGCGGCGTGGGCGCGTACTTTATAGCCAAAGCCGTATTCAGGGCGTGGGATTCAAAAAAGGCAGCCGGCGGCACGGACGGCGGCGACGGAGAAAAAGAATAGAGGCGCGGCGCGGCTAAATCCCGCGCCATTTTCATTGTGCGCGAAATTTAGCCGTGAACTGCCTCTCGCCGAGCGGTTTGGTTATGGTAAAACTTCCGTTTTCGATCTTCACCTTTTCGCGGTATTTAAACCCGAGCACGCCTATCTCGCCGCTCAACTCACGGGTGGAGAGGTCGAGGGAGTATCTGCCCCTGAACACCTTGCGCTCTTCGCCTTTCGGCTTGTAGTCGAGTTCCATATTTTCCTTGTCCGTGAGGATTATGCGTATATAGTCGTAATTTTTGAGCAGGTCGGCGTCCCCGTATCTGGCTTCCACGCACTCGTACTGCGCGATATAGGGGCGCGTGACGTCCTTTATCGAAGAGGAGCCTGCGGCGGAGCAGGCGGAACAGAGAGTGAGAAGAAGGCACAGCAACATTGCCGCGGGAAAAAGTATTTTGCGTTTCATAAAACGGAGTATGCGCAAAACGCGGCAAAAAATAACCCCGCCTCGGGGC
Organism: uncultured Clostridia bacterium; assembly: GCA_947627955.1. Taxonomy (GTDB): domain Bacteria; phylum Bacillota; class Clostridia; order Christensenellales; family Borkfalkiaceae; genus Coproplasma. Next base: position 17,747 of record CANQXZ010000007.1, on the reverse strand, counting down.
TTTTAAAGGCGGTTGCGCTTTAAAATGCCGCGGCGGGGGATATTATTTATTGAATTACGCCTTGCCGACGGAGCCGAATATCTCCATCTTTTCCTTGACGGTGTCCTTAATGGCTTGCGCGCCGGGCGCGAGCAGTTTTCTGGGGTCGAAGCCCTTGCCTACGAGGTCTTTACCCTCTTCCACATACTTTCTCGTAGCCGCCTGGAAAGCGAGCTGGCACTCGGTGTTTACGTTTATCTTCGCAACGCCGAGGGAGATGGCTTTCTTTATCATATCGGTGGGTATGCCCGTACCGCCGTGCAGTACGAGGGGCATGTTGCCGACTTTCGCCTTTACCGCGGCAAGCGTTTCGAAGCTGAGCCCGGGCCAATCTGCGGGATACTTGCCGTGAATGTTGCCTATGCCCGCCGCGAGCATCGTGACGCCGAGGTCGGCTATCTTTTTGCACTCTTCGGGATCGGCGCATTCGCCCTTACCTATAACGCCGTCCTCTTCGCCGCCTATCGCGCCGACTTCGGCTTCGAGGCTGAGCCCCAGATGGTTGCACACGGCGACGAGTTCCTTCGTCTTTTCAACGTTTTCCGCGATGGGGAAGTGCGAGCCGTCGAACATGATGGAGGAGAAGCCCGCGTCTATGCACTTATAGCAGCCCTCGTACGTGCCGTGGTCGAGATGGAGCGCTACGGGAACGGTGATGCCGAGGCACTCCGTCATTGCTTTTACCATAGCCGCGACGGTCTTGAACCCCGTCATGTACTTGCCTGCGCCCTCGGAAACGCCGAGAATAACGGGGGATCTGAGTTCTTCCGCCGTTTGCAGAATGGATTTAGTCCATTCGAGATTGTTGATGTTGAATTGTCCTACGGCATATTTGCCGTCTCTTGCCTTTTCCAGCATTTCCTTTGCCGAAACCAAAGCCATAAAAACCTCCGAATCATACATTTGATATTGCGGTAAGATTTACCTTATTTAAGTATAAAGGAAAACTTGCGATTTTTCAAGTGCATTTGCAAAAATATTTTATAAATATCGGCAAAATGCTTTTCAAAGGCGGTTTGCGCGGTTATAATTTAATTGTAGCGCGCGAAAGACAAGTTGGCGCGGCAAAATAATCAAATTCTGTTGACTTAAAAAAATTATTTTGCTATAATGATTAGCGAATAGAATATAAAACTCGGAGGAAATTATTCTTATGGCAAACGTAAAAGTTGCAATCAACGGTTTCGGTCGTATCGGCCGTCTCGCGTTCAGGCAGATGTTCGAGGCGGATGGCTACGAGATAGTGGCGATCAACGACCTTACGAGCCCTAAAATGCTTGCGCATCTTTTAAAGTACGATTCGGCACAGGGCAGATATAAGTATGCCGATTCCGTCATAGCGGGGGAGGACAGCATCACCGTAAACGGGCAGACTATCAAAATATATGCCGAAAAGGACGCGGTAAATCTCCCTTGGGGCGAGCTTGACGTAGACGTCGTTCTGGAATGCACGGGCTTCTACTGCTCCAAAGAGAAGTCGTCCGCCCACATCAAAGCGGGCGCCAAAAAGGTCGTCATCTCCGCACCCGCAGGCAACGATTTGCCCACCATCGTTTTCAGCGTAAACGAAAACACTCTGAAGCCGAGCGACACGGTCATCTCCGCCGCAAGCTGCACGACCAACTGCCTTGCGCCCATGGCTGACACCCTCAACAAGCTCTGCAAGATCAAGAAGGGCTACATGACCACGATTCACGCCTACACGGGCGACCAGATGCTCCTCGACGGACCCCACAGAAAGGGCGATCTGAGAAGGGCAAGGGCGGCTGCCGTAAACATCGTGCCCAACTCCACGGGCGCCGCAAAGGCGATAGGGCTCGTTATTCCCGAGCTCAACGGCGTGCTTGACGGCTGCGCCCAGCGCGTTCCCGTTCCCACAGGTTCGCTCACCCAGCTCATCGCGGTATGCGAGGGCGAGGTAGACGCGCAGGCTGTAAACAACGCCATGAGGGCGGCGGCTTCCGCTTCCTACGGCTACACCGAAGAGGAACTCGTTTCGAGCGACATAATCGGTATGACCTACGGCTCTCTGTTTGACGCGACCCAGACCAAGTGTATGCCTTTGGGCGACGGCAACACCCTCGTAAAGGTCGTTGCATGGTACGACAACGAGAATTCCTACACCTCGCAGATGGTCAGGACCATCAAGTACTTTGCGGAACTCAAATAAGCGAAACGCATTTAAAGCCCGGGCGAGTCTCGGGCTTTTATTTTAATTTTATTAAGGGAGGAAGATATGAAACTTGCCGAAGCATTGCAGGAAAGGGCGGATCTGAACCGCACTATCCGCCAGCTCTCCATACGCTTGCAGGCGAACGCGCTCGTGCAGGACGGCGAGAATGCGGCGGAGGACCCCGCGGAACTCAAACGTTCATTGGACGCTTGCGTGGAGAGGTTGGCGTTTTTGACCGCGCGTATAAACCACACCAATTGCGCCACAAAGGCGGGCGGCAGAACTCTGACGGAGATAATCGCCCAAAAGGACGCGCTCGCAGTCAAGATACAGGCGTATAAGGACATGGTCGTCGCGGCGAGCCAGGCTTCCGACCGCGCGAGGGGCACGGAGATAAAGATATTGCCCACCGTAAAGGTTTCGGAGTGGCAGAAAGAGATAGACGGCATGTCAAAGCAGTATCGCGAGCTCGACAATCTGTTGCAGCAGAGCAATTGGCAGTACGACCTCGTCTGATCCCGCAAAATAATACGGTTATGTCCATAGAGGGCGAGCGTCGGGCGGCGGCTGCCTGAGCCGCAAATCAAACTTGAAATTTGGGATTTCAACGCCTAAGAGCAGGCTTCGCGTTAAAACGCATTATCGTTACGCTCGGACAGCGCACATGTGAATTCTTTTATAGGGTATTGTCATTACCGGACGCTGACTTTTGGACAAAGGGCGGGATAGGGGAAAATTGAATTATCTTGCGGGAAGCAGAAAAGCCCGCCGACGGGTCCCGTCGGCGGGCTTATCGCGCCTTTCTTATTACAGCGATATCTCTGTTTTTTCGCGCTTTACCGCAGCTATCACGAAGCAGGCTATTACGTCCGCCGCAATTATCGCCGTGCCGCACGCGACGGCGGTCATGCCGAAATTCACCTCCGTTATGCGGCAGTATGAAACGGTGTTCCCGTCCGAGCGCAATTCATAGCGCACGTATTGATAAGCCGTGCCGCCGTTATATGTGGGATATTCGGGCACGGCGCAGTATCTCAGATTGTAAACGGAAAACCCGTCCGCCGCCGTAAGCAGAGGGGCGCTGTAAGTGCGCAAGCCTATCTTCACGGTGCACGCGTCAGCGTTAAAGGTGTATTTTACGCCGTCGCCGTATTCGTATTCCACGCCCTCGTCGCTCGATTTTGCGAGTTGGGAGAGTGGGATCTCGTATTTTTTGCCGTCCGTTTCCACAGATTCCATGTGCGCAGTGAACGAAGCGATGTCTGCGGAGTAAACCGTGCGGTCCGCGGTTTTAACGTTAAAAAAGAAGAACGGCGGGACGGCGGCTATCGCCACGGCTAAGGGAATGAGCCCGAACAGCGCGACTTTCAGGTAGAGCTTTAAGTTGCGCTTTCTCCGCCCGGCGTTGGTTTCGCCGTTCCATTTCCTCTGCGCGCGGTCGTTGGCAAAAAGACACAGTAAAAACACCGCGAGCGCCACCGCCGCATAGATCGGCGTCAGTATGAGCGCGAGGAATATGCTTATCACCGCGAACAGAAACAGTACGGCGGCTGCAAAATAGCCGAACGCCGTGAGCCTGCGGTACAGCAGTATGGCGAATGCGGGGAATTTTTCCGCGTCGCCGTCGGCTGAGTTTATCGCGGCCGAAAACAGGGCGAGGAGCGTCGCTAAGGACACTATTGCCGCCGCAAGCCCCAGATAGAGGAGCAAAAGCCACCATCTCCAGCCCGACCACATTATGGTCACGAGGTTGAGATAGGAGCCGACGTAAAAAAGTATCGCGCCCACGAGGAACACGCCCGCGATTATGAACGCCTGCGTGGTAAATTTCCCGAGTTTGAGTTTTAAAAGTTTTGTCTCCGATTTTTCCGACATCCGCGCAGAGACGGCTCCGCGCTCCGACTTTCTCTCGCCTGCGAGGATCTCATCCGTGGTCACGCCGTATAACTCCGCGAGCGCGGGCAGTAGCAGCACGTCTGGCATGACCGTTCCGCGTTCCCATGCCGATACGGTCTTGTTGGATAAGCCGAGTTTATCCGCGATCTCCTGCTGGGTGTATCCGTTGGCTTTCCTTAAAGTCGCCAAAAATTCTCCGATAGGTTGTTTCATTTTCTGCCTCCTACGGTTATTCTAACAAACGCGGACAAATATACAAGCCCCGAAACTTGGAATTTATCTCAAATTTCTGGAATTCGGCGTAAAAAGTCCCCCGAAACAGATCGGGGGAGCTCGCTTTTATACGTTGAAGCGGAAGAGGACGACGTCGCCGTCCTTTATCACATAGTCTTTGCCCTCGGAGCGCACTTTACCCTTTTCGCGCGCCCCCGTCAGCCCGCCGCATTCCAAAAGCGTCTTATAATCGCATATCTCGGCGCGGATAAATCCCTTTTCGAAGTCGGTGTGTATCTTTCCCGCCGCCTGTGGCGCCTTTGTGCCTTTGACTATCGTCCACGCCCTCGTCTCCTTTTCGCCTGCGGTGAGGAAGGATATGAGCCCCAAAAGGGAGTAGCTCTTTTTTATCAGCCTGTTGAGCCCGCTCTCTTCCAGCCCGAGCTCTTCGAGGAACATCTGCGCGTCCTCGGGCGCCATCGCGGAGAGTTCCTCTTCCGTCTTTGCGCAGATGACGAGCACTTCGCTGCCCTCGCTTTGGGCGTATTTTTTTACCTCTGCGACGAACGGGATGTCGTCTTCGGGCTTTCCCATGTCGAATTCGGAGATGTTCGCGGCGTATATGACGGGCTTTGCCGTGAGCAGGAACAGATTGTCTACGAAGGGCTTTTCCTCGTCCGTGCATTCGAAGAGCCTCGCGGGCTTTTCCCCGCCCAAAAACCGTTCAAGCCTCTCCAACAGCGCGTACTCGGCGGCGGCTTCCTTGTTGGAGCTCCCGCGCGCGACGTTGCGTATCCTGTCCATGCGCTTATCCACGGCTTCTATGTCCGCCAGAATGAGTTCGAGGGTTATGGTCTTTATGTCGTCCGTCGGGTCTATCCTGTTGCTGACGTGCGTTATGTTGGAGTCCTCGAAGCAACGCACCACGTGCACAATGGCGTCGCATTCGCGGATGTTGGAGAGAAACTTATTGCCCAGCCCCTCGCCCTTGGAAGCCCCTTTCACGAGCCCCGCTATATCCACGAATTCGACGATGGCGGGGGTGACCTTTTTGCTCGAATACAGTTTTGCGAGCAGATCGAGCCGCTCGTCGGGGACTGCCACTACGCCGACGTTGGGCTCTATCGTGCAGAAAGGATAGTTCGCGGCTTCCGCGCCCGCGTGCGTTATCGCGTTGAAGAGAGTCGACTTCCCCACGTTGGGAAGCCCTACTACGCCTAATTTCATGTTACTGCGTCCTTTTAAGTTCGTTCAACCAAATTATAATATAAAATACACAAAAAATCAAAACGAATTACGTCTTACTTGCCAAAAATTTCCGCGTGTGTTAAAATAAAGCGGTAAAAGGAAACGGTAATGGACTATAAACAGCATATTGCAGACAAATTGAAGATAGAGGGAGTCGGCAGCGAGGAAATTTATTCGTCGCTGGCGCTTCCGCCCGACCCCGCGATGGGCGACTATGCGCTGCCCTGTTTCAGGTTTGCCAGGATATTCAGAAGACCTCCCGCGGCTATAGCCGAGGAGTTGAAAAATTCCTTCCCGACCGACGGGGTGATTTGCGAGGTGAACGCCGTCAACGGCTACCTCAATTTCAAGGTAAACAAGGCGGGTCTTGCGGACAGCGTTCTGAAAAGAATACTGTCGGAGGGCGAAAAATACGGTTCCTCGGAAATGGGCGCGGGCAAGACCGTATGTATAGATTATTCCTCCGTGAATATCGCCAAGCCCTTCCATATAGGGCACCTTTCCACCACGGTGATAGGCGGCGCGCTCTACAAGATATATAAATTCCTCGGCTACAACGTCGTGGGGATAAACCACCTCGGCGACTACGGCACGCAGTTCGGCAAGCTCATCTCGGCGTACAAGAGATGGGGTAACAGGGAAGAGGTGCAAAAGGGCGGTATACACGCCATAAACGATCTCTACGTGCGCTTCAACAGCGAGGCGGACGGGGAGATGGAGAGCGAAGCGCGGGAATATTTCCGCCTTATCGAGAGCGGCGACAGGGAGGCGAACGAGCTCTTTGAGTGGTTCAAAGACCTCACCCTCGCGTACGTGCGCGGGATCTACGAAAAGCTGAATATAACTTTCGACAGCTATGCGGGCGAGCGGTTCTACACCGACAAGATGCAGCCCGTGATAGACGAGCTGACCCAAAAGGGACTGCTCAAAGACAGCGAGGGCGCAAAGATAGTCGATCTGGAGGAGTACGGAATGCCACCCTGCCTCATTTTGCGCTCCGACGGCGCCTCGCTGTATGCTACCCGCGATCTCGCGGCGGCGATATACAGAAAGAACACATACGACTTCTATAAATGCCTGTACGTCGTGGCATACCAGCAGAACCTGCATTTCAGGCAGGTCTTCAAGGTGCTCGAACTCATGGGCAAGGAGTGGGCGGGGGACCTTGTTCACGTCGCCTACGGAATGGTCTCCCTCGAAGACGGCGCAATGTCCACGAGAAAGGGCAAAGTGGTCTGGCTCGAAGACGTCATCTCAAAGTGCGTGGAGAAAGCGTACGCCGTCATCGACGAAAAGAACCCCGAACTTGCCGACAAGGAACGCACGGCGAATATTGTCGGCGTGGGCGCGGTGATATTCGGCGCGCTCTATAACAGCAAGATAAAGGACATAGTTTTCTCATACGACAAAGTGCTCTCTTTCGAGGGCGAAACGAGCGTATATGTGCAGTACACATACGCGCGGGCGAATTCGGTGCTCGCCAAGGCGGAGGAGGAAGTCGTCCCGCCCGAGGCGTATTCCCCCAACCCGCAGGAGTCCGAGGTGCTGAAAATGCTCGCCGCGTTCCCCGATACGGTAAAGGACGCGGCTGAAAAGTACGAGCCCTCGTTTGTCGCCCGCTATGCGGTAGACCTCGCTCAGAAATACAATAAATTCTATATCGGCTGCAAGATACTTACGGCGGAGGGGGACGCCAAAAAATTCCGCCTTGCCCTCACAAAGGCGACCCGCACCGTGCTTTCCACGGCGCTCGCCCTCCTTGGCATAGGCGTGCCCGAGAAGATGTGATATGGTAAAGGCGATAATATTCGATCTCGACGGCACGTTGCTCGACACATCCGCAGACATATGCCATACCGTAAATGAGAGCCTTTCGGCGTTTTTACTCCCCCCGATAAGTCCCGCAGAGACGGTAAAATACATAGGCAACGGCGCAGCCGAGCTGATAAAAAGGGCTTTAAAAGGGAGGCTCGACCTCTTTCCCGAAGTGCTGGAAGACTATCTCGAAAGGTTCTCCAAATGCGGCAACTTGCGCACCGCTCTCTATGAGGGGGAGGCGGAAGCGCTTCAAAAATTCAAAAGGGCGGGAATGGCGCTTGCGATAGTTACAAACAAGCCGCAGCCCGCAACGGACAACGTTTACGGCAGTTTTCTGTCAAAATTCGCCTTTAACATAGTACTTGGTCAGACAGAGTACTACCCTTTGAAGCCCGATCCCGCCTCTACTTTGGCAATAATCGGGAAGCTGGGCGTAAAAAAAGAGGAATGCGTCTTTGTGGGCGACGGTGAAACGGACGTTTTGACGGCGCGCGCGGCGGGCATAGAATGCGTGTCCGCGCTGTGGGGTTACAGGGCGCGTGAAGAGCTTATAAAATGCGGCGCAAAGACATTCGCGCACAGCTATGCGGAGCTTCAAAATATCATTTTCGGAAAATCGTAAACAATTTCGAAATTTTGTTGATATTGGGTTTCGGTTGTGCTATAATTTTTTCAACGAACAAATTAAATTCAGGAGTATATAAAAATGAAAAGATGTGTAGTTTGCGGTGAAATCGTAGAAGACGACGTAGAAGTATGCCCCGTCTGCAAGGCAAAGAAGTTTGTCCCCGTCGAAGAGGACAAAAAGCCCGCCTATGCGTGCGAGCACGTTATCGGCGACGGCGTAGTCGAGGACGAGGAGATAATGGAGGGACTGCGCGCTCATTTCAGCGGCGAGTGCACCGAAGTGGGAATGTATCTTGCCATGTCGAGGGCGGCAGAGCGCGAGGGCTATCCCGAAGTTGCAGAAGCGTTCAAGCGCTATGCCTATGAAGAGGCTGAGCATGCTGCGAAGTTCGCCGAACTTTTGGGCGAAGTGGTAACCCCTTCCACAAAGAAGAATCTCGAACTCCGCGCGGCTGCCGAAGCGGGCGCATGCGAGGGCAAGCTCGCCATCGCAAAGCGCGCAAAACAGCTCGGGTACGACGCCATTCACGACACCGTTCACGAAATGGCTAAGGATGAAGCCCGTCACGGCGCGGGTTTTGCGGGTCTCCTCAAGAGATATTTCGGTAAATAATTTCATAAATACGTTTAAAAGCGCGGTCGGAACTTCCCGGCCGCGTTTTACGTATAATGAAGTATGGGCAAGGGGGAAAACCTTTGCTTAACTTACGATAAAAGGACGAATGTACAAATGTGTAATTCCTGTAACGGCGGTTGCCGCGGACTTCTGAATATCCTGTTCGGACAATGCTGTCAGGGGCGTTCGAACGGCGGCTGCGGCTGTAACAACGGTTGCGGCGGCAGCGGCAGGTCCGGCTGCGGCTGTAACGGGCAGCAAAGCAACGGTTGCGGTTGCGGCGCAGGACGTTCCAATAACGGCTGCGGCTGCTACGACGCATATTATGCCGCCCAATATGCCCTTAACGGCTGTGGCTGTCCGTGCGGCGGTTCGTATTCCGCGGTTTCAGCCTTAACGCCCGACGGATACGGCTATTTTACGGCTTCGGGCAGCGCGGTCTACGGCTCTTCCTGCGGCTGTAACGTATGCGGCTGACCCCATGTAAATTACGGGCGCCCCGAAAGGGGCGCTTTTGCATATGCGGCGTTTTTTTGCCTAAAATATCGGTATGAAAGAGACCGCGGAAAAGATCATGTCCACCGTCGGGCACTACACGGAAAAGAGATTTTCGACGATTGCGGGCACTCTCGCATACTTTTTTTTAATGAGTCTGGCGCCCTTTATAGTATGGCTTACCCTGCTCCTCGGACAGGTGGATTTGAGCCGCGTTCTGCCCGACGCCGTTTTCGGGAGCGTCGCGCCCTTTTTGGAGTATCTGAACGAGACGGCGCAGTCCGCGGCGGGCGGGGCGGGGATAATACTCCTCATAACTTCCCTCTATTCGTCCACAAATTTTTTCTATCACCTGAGGAGGAGCGGCGAAATAATCTACGGCACCCGCGCCGTGAAAGGGGGAGTAAAGCTCAGGATAATTTCCGCCGCCCTGATAATCCTGTCAATTCTGCTGCTCGCGGTCGTGGCGGCGGCAGGCGTGGCGTTCGGGCGCGTGCTCGGCATATTTATGCCCGCCGTCCCCATAGCGGTGTTTTCCTTTCTGTTTTTTGCGGCTGTCGCATTCTTCACCGCCGTTTTACTCAATCTTTTCGCCTGTCCCTATAAGCTGAGGTTTTCCGAAGCGGTGAAGGGGAGCGCGCTCACCACCGCGCTCTGGATAGCCTTTGCGGCGGGATTCGCCGTGTACCTTAAATTCGGCTCGCCCGGCAAGCTGTACGGCGCGATAGCCTCGGTGATAGTGTTCCTGTTATGGTGCTATTTCATGATGTGCTGTCTCGTCATCGGCATGATAAAAAACGGCTCCGAACTGACAGAAAAGGAGCTTAAAAGGCGGTTATAAAAAAGGGCGGGCGCGCCGTTTTCGGCGCCCCGCCTTTCAAAGATTTTTTCAGTATTTTACAGAGCATGCCGCCGCGAGCGCTCCGGGGCCTATGTGCACGGAAACGCTGAGGGAGAGGGGGTTCACAAACGTGAATTCCGCCTTGGGGAACGCGGCAATGAGTTCCTGCTTGAATTTTTCCGCCTCTTCGAAGTTCTGCGTGTGGGCTACCGCAACGGTCATCTTGCCCGCCTCGTACAGCTCTTTGAAGCGCGTGTCCATATCGTGTTGCAGCGCGCCGATCATCTCCGTCTTCGCGTCGGCGATCTTTCTGACTTTCTTGTATTGGTCGAGCTTTCCGCCCTGTATCTGCAAAACGGGCTTTATCTTCAAAAGAGTGCCTATCGCCGCGGCGGCGGGAGTGAGCCTGCCGCCCTTTTTGAGGTATTTGAGGGTATCGACCATTATATATATGGAGGACTGCATTTTCGTCTCCATCAGCCAGTCGACTATCTCCTTTGCGGTTTTGCCCTCGTCTCTCATTTTGAGGGCGTCCATAACGCTCTGCCTCTGGGTTATCGAAACTCTCTGGTTGTTTGCCACAAATACCTTGCCCTTGAACTCTTCGTCCGTCTCGGAAATGTGCAGCATGGTGAGCCCCGTTTCGGAGAGCCCGCTCGAAAGGGGGATATATACTATTTGGTCATTATCCTTTAAAACGTTTCTCCACAGCTCGCACACTTCCTCGGGATTGGGCTGGGAAGTGGATACGTTGGCGTCGGCTTTCAGCTTTTCGTAGAATTTATCCTGCGTGAGGGTGACTTCCTCGAAAAACATCTCTCCGTCGATGATAACGGGGGTGGGCGCAACGTATATCCCGAGCTCCTTGGCTTCCTCGGGAACTATCGCGCAGTTACTGTCGGTTATTACCGCAACTTTCATAAAATTTCTCCTCGTAAAATAATACGTATCTAATTATACGTTTATTTTTAAATTAGTCAACAAAATTGCCGCATTTGTCGAAATATTATAATTCGGCAATGACTTCTATCTCCACGAGCGCGCCCTTAGGGATATCTTTCACGGCGACGCAGCTCCTTGCGGGCTTGGAGGTGAAGTGCTTTTCGTATTCGGCGTTGAACTCCGCGAAGTCGGCTATGTCCGAAAGAAAACAGGTAGTCTTTACGGTATTTTCAATTGAGGTGCCCGCCGCCTTTAAGAGCGCAGCCACGTTCAGGCAGGCACGGCGGGTCTGCTCGGTCACGGTTTTGCCGTCTATCGCCGAAGTGGCGGGGTCGACGGGTATCTGCCCAGAACAATACACGAGGTTGCCGCATATTTTGGCTTGCGAATAGGGACCTATCGCCGACGGGGCGTTTAAAGTTTCAACTGTCTTCATGTCATATCTCCTTATACGAGCTTGAAGCCGCGCGCTTTCAGCTCGTTTTTGATTTTTTCTATGTGCTCGAAGTTTCTCGTCTCTATCGAGATCTTAAGGTAGCAGCCGTTTATGTCCGAGCCCTCGTTCGTGCGCTCGTGGAGCACGCTCGTGAGGTTGCCGCCGCACTTGGCGACCGCCGCGGAAACTTCCATCAGCTGCCCGGGTCTGTCCAGAAGGTCGATGGTGAGGGTGCAGCATCTGCCCGCCGTCAAAAGACCGCGGTTGATAACGCGGGAGAGGATATTCACGTCTATGTTCCCGCCCGAAATAAGGCAGCACACCTTTTTTCCGTCCAGATCGGGTATCTTGCGGAAGAGCACCGCGGCGAGAGACACTGCGCCCGCGCCCTCGGCTATCATCTTCTGCTTTTCTATCAGCGCCAAAATCGCGCTCGAGATCTGGTCGTCCGTCACGGAGACTATGTCGTCCACGTATTGCGAGCACAGCTTAAAGGTGAGCGGACCGGGCTCCTTTACGGCAATGCCGTCAGCAATGGTGGAAACGGAGGGCAGGGTCTCTATCTTTCCGTCGTGGAAGGAGTTGACCATGCTCGGCGCGCCCGAAGCCTGCACGCCATATATTTTTACGTCGGGCTTCAACGCCTTTGCGGCGAAAGCCACGCCCGAAATGAGTCCGCCGCCGCCGACGGGAGCCACTATAACGTCAACGTCTTTGAGCTGTTCGATTATCTCGACGCCTATCGTTCCCTGACCTGCTATAACGTCCTCGTCGTCGAAGGGGTGGATGAAGGTGTAGCCGTATTTTTCTTTCAGCCTTTCGGCTTCGTTGTGGGCGTCGTCGTAGACGCCGGGGACGAGAATGACTTCCGCGCCGTAACCTTTCGTCGCTTCCACTTTGGAGATGGGCGCGCCGTCGGGCATGCAGATTTTTGCTTTCACCCCGAATTTGGCGGAGGCGAGCGCCACGCCCTGCGCGTGGTTGCCCGCCGAACAGGCTATGATGCCCTTGGCTTTTTCCTCGTCGGTGAGCTGCGAGATCTTGTAATACGCGCCGCGGATCTTGAACGACCCCGTGCGCTGCAGATTTTCGGGTTTGAGATATATATCGTAGCCCGAAATGGACGAAAGTACATGCGAGTGGATGATATCCGTCACGCGCGTAGCTTCTTTGAGCACCTCGCGGGCGTGGTAAATTTTTTCAAGTGTCAACATATGTACGCCTCTTGTTTTATTCGCTAAAATTATATAATTTTTAATGGATAAAGTCAATATGCAAAATAATTTTTGCGGTTTTTGCGTTCCATAAATCCGCCGCGCCGTCAAAAAAACGCCCTGCCGCGGGCGAAAATTCTCGATAGCCGTTCAAAAACACTTGATTTTTTTCTGCGAATTTTATATCATAGTAAAGGTCGGGCTGAAAAATGCCCGACGGCGATGCAGAGATGGCTGAGCGGTTTAAGGCGCACGATTGGAAATCGTGTGACGGCTGATACCCGTCCGGAGGTTCAAATCCTCTTCTCTGCGCCACGGCAAGGACACGGAAACGTGTCCTTTTTTCGTGGCGCAGAGAAGAGTCTGCGGAAAGTTCGGCATTAGCGGAGGTTCACGCGAGCCGCCGGACGAAAGGAGTAAAAAAGCAAAGGGGAGTAACTTTTCGGCGACGACGCTTTGCGCGTAGCGCAAAATCCTCCTCCGTAAAATTCAGAGCCCTTTCTGGGGAGCCTTTTTTCGTGGCGCAGAGAAGAGTCTGCGGAAAGTTTTGCCAGAAACCGTCTTGTATTTCTTTCGGGGCTGTGCTATAATGATTTCGCGGTGCAGGTCGCCGCACGCGCGTTTCCATAATCACAGCTTATATGCGCCATAAATTATAGTGATATTTATTGGTTGGGCGAACGTTTGATAAAAAGTTAAGATAATGTTATAATTTCCATAAATGAAATTTATAAATCCGAAAAAAATAAGGAGTTTTTATCTATGAAATACGTAGAAAAAGTTTTGAAACACCTCAAAAAGCAGAACCCCAACGAGCCCGAGTTCCATCAGGCGGCTACAGAGATACTCACAACTCTCGCGCCCGTAGTGGAAAAACATCCCGAGTACGAGGCGGCGGGACTTCTGGAAAGGTTCGTCGAGCCCGAAAGGGTGATAATGTTCCGCGTGCCCTGGGTAGACGACAAGGGCAAGGTCCACGTCAACAAGGGTTACAGGGTGCAGTTCAACAGCGCGATAGGTCCCTACAAGGGCGGTCTGCGCTTCCATCCTTCCGTTAATCTCTCGATAATCAAGTTCCTCGGGTTGGAACAGATACTCAAAAACAGCCTCACGGGGCTTCCCATCGGCGGCGGCAAGGGCGGTTCTGATTTCGACCCCAAGGGCAAGAGCGACAGGGAAGTCATGGCGTTCTGCCAGAGCTTTATGACCGAACTCTACCGCCATATAGGCGCCGACACCGACGTTCCCGCGGGCGATATAGGCGTAGGCGGCAGGGAGATAGGCTATCTGTTCGGGCAGTATAAGAGGATACGCGACGAGCATGTCGGCGTTCTCACGGGGAGAGGGCTTTCCTACGGCGGCAGCCTTGTCAGAACGGAAGCTACGGGCTATGGGCTCGTATATATAACCGAAGAGGCGCTTAAAGTGCGCGGCGACAGCTTCAAGGGCAAAACGGTCGTCATCTCGGGTTCGGGCAACGTGGCTATATACGCTTGCCAGAAGGCGCAGAGCCTCGGCGCGAAAGTCGTGGCTATGTACGACTCCAACGGCTATGTGTACGACCCCGAAGGCATAAAGCTGGACGTAGTCAAGGACATAAAGGAAGTGAAGAGGGGCAGGATAAAGGAATACGCCGAGAGAGTAGCGGGCGCCGAATATCACGAGGGCTGCAAGGGCATTTGGACGATACCCTGCGATATCGCCCTTCCCTGCGCAACGCAGAATGAGATCGACGCCGAATCCGCACGGATACTCGTCAAAAACGGCGTAAAATACGTTGCCGAGGGCGCGAATATGCCCTCCACGCTCGAAGCTATAGAGGTGTTCTCCGATGCAAACGTGGTATTTCTCCCCGCAAAGGCGGCAAACGCGGGCGGCGTAGCCACTTCCGCGCTTGAAATGGCGCAGTCCTCGGGCAGAATGTTCTGGTCGTTCGAAGAGGTAGACGCCAAGCTGAAAAACATAATGGTGAACATCTATCACAACATCGACAACGCGGCAAAGGAATACGGCTACGAGGGCAATTACGTGATGGGCGCGAACATAGCGGGCTTTATAAAGGTCGCCAACGCCATGATGGCGCACGGCATAGTATGACATCATAAAACGCTGCAACGGCGGCGGGGCGGGTTCGCCCCGCCGCCCTTTAATAAAGAGCGCGGCGTATGCGCCTGAGCGTGCGGCGCGCCCTTGACAACGCGTTTTGAATGTGATAGAGTATTTCGTGGAATCAGATATGTCGCACATTATACTGACGGCGGTAAACGCCATAGCGCCCATTATCCTGCTGATACTTCTGGGCTATGTCTTAAAGCGGATAAAGTTTTTTTCGGGGGACTTTCTGAAAGCGGGCAACAAACTCGTTTTTAAGGTTCTCCTTCCCGTCATGCTCTTTGTAAATATCTATGATTCCGATTGGTCCGATTTCCGCTGGGATCTCATACTGTACTGCCTCATTGTGGTGCTGCTTATATTCTCCCTTGGGCTTATTACCTGCGTCGCGACCACGAAAAAAGCGGAAAGGCGGGGGGTTATCCTGCAATGCACTTTCAGAAGCAATTTTGCAATAATCGGAACCTCGCTCGCGCAGTCGCTCGCGGGCGGCAACGAACTCGTCAAGGGCACGGTTGCGCTGTTGCAGGCGTTTTCGATCCCCTTTTTCAACATACTTGCTGTCATTGCGCTCACGGTGTTTGCCGAAAAGGAGACGGCTGAGCCCGCTGCGGAGGGTGAAGAGGGCGTAAAGACCGCGCGCCGCGGGGGAAGCGGGATAAAAAACGTGCTGAAAGGGATAGTCACAAATCCACTGATAATAGGCGTTGCCATCGGGCTGTGTTTTTTAGGCGTACGCTCTGCCGAGACGGCGATATTTCACAGGACGGTGTTCACCTTAAAGGATAACTTAACTTTCGTATATAAGGCGCTCTCGCAGATAAAGGACGTGACTTCGCCGTTCGCCCTGATAGTGCTCGGCGGGCAGTTCCAATTCTCCGCGGCTAAGGGAATGCTGAAGGAGATTCTGGTCGGCACGGGCTGGCGAATAATACTCGCGCCCCTTATCGGTATAGGCTGCGCCGCGCTTTTGAGCGCATATACCGACCTTTTCACGTTTGGCGTTGCAGAATATCCCGCTCTTGTCGCGCTGTTCGGCTCGCCCGTCGCCGTATCGAGCGCGATCATGGCGGCTGAGATGAAGAGCGACGAGCAGCTTGCGACCCAGCTCGTAGTGTGGACGAGCGTCGGCTCCATAGTGACGATTTTCGTCACCGTGTGCATACTTATGTATGCGGGGCTGTTGGCAGTTTGAAGTAAAAAGATGCATTGGCGCGCCCGGACGGGCGCTTTTTTTCAGGTCAAAAAAATTGCCCCGCATTGCGGGGCGTACAATGTGGAGCAGGTGACGGGAGTCGGACCCGCCGAAATCAGCTTGGGAAGCTGACGCCATACCGCTAGGCGACACCTGCAAATCTCAGTTTCCGATATAATATAACATAAAAGACCGCGGTTGTCAATCCATTGCGGGCGCAAAAAAGTTTATTTATTGCCGTTTGCCATCAAAGCCTAAAATTCTTTAATATATTGACAGCGGCTACAAAAAAGTATAAAATAATGCCGTAACGGAGTTTTTACGTGACGGTTTGCGCGGGCGAAAGCTGATTTTGTCCGCGGCATAAAAATTTTTTGCGGAGTGTTTTTATGAATAGGTCAAAGAGGATAATTTTTTCGGCGGCGGCATTTCTGTTTGCGGTATTGGTCTTGCTGACCGCGGCGTTTTCAATGGGCGCCGCGTGGAGCGAACGTGATAGCGCAGGGCTTACCGCCGCAGCGGAGGTTTGCTCATATGAGGAGCGCGGCGAAGCTACCGACATCCCGGCTCATATCGGGCTGAGCGACTACGGCTATGACCGCGCAGAGCGCGCGTCGTCGCCCGTCAGAGTCGCTTCGGAAAGCGATAACGGCGGGGAAGGGTCGGGCGTAATGCCCACGTGGCTGTGGATCCTCGTCGTCGTGATAGGCGTGCTTCTCGTGGCGATCGTCACCCTTATCGTGCTCATTCTGCGGAAGACGGATAAGGCGGACGCCGCGGAAAAGGATACAGTGATCATAGAAGACGTCGGCGGGAATGAAGCCTCGGACGGCGAAGAGGAGACGGTAACCGACGCGGTTGAGCCCGAAGAAGGGGGTGCAGAAGAGGAGCTTTCCGCGGCTGAGGAGCCCGAAAGCGAGCCCGTCTCGGAAGAAGAGGTCAAAGCGGAGCCCGTTTCGGAGGAATATGCGGCGGCTGAAACCGCGAGCAAAGAATCCGAATACGTCGAGGAAGCAGAAGCGGAAACCGCCGCGCCGCAGGAAGAGTCCTATGAAGAATTCGTGGGCGAGGAGGGCAAACGCTATACGTACGACAAGAGCTACACCGCCCGTCTTTCGCAGGCGGACGAGGAG
The DNA here is from genome assembly GCA_947627955.1 of uncultured Clostridia bacterium. Taxonomy (GTDB): domain Bacteria; phylum Bacillota; class Clostridia; order Christensenellales; family Borkfalkiaceae; genus Coproplasma. The sequence goes on along the minus strand of CANQXZ010000007.1, from coordinate 749 downwards.
CTCAAGGAGTTCTATTCTCGCGTAAAGCGCGCGATCCTCTCCTATAAGGGGGTAAAATCGCGCATAAGCTGGCATTTCGAGACATATAACGTCGGCAGAAACAGATGTATCAGGATGCAGTTCCGCGGCAAATCGCTCTACATATATTTTGCCCTCGACCCTGAGGCGGTCGAAGAAAAATATCACGTCAAGGATCTGTCCGATAAGGCGAGATATGCCGACACGCCCGCAATGCTGAAAATAAGGCGCGCCCGTTCCGCTTCGTACGCTGTCGCGCTTACGGCAGTTCTGATGGAGCGTTTGGGAGTGCAAAAGGCAGAGGAGCCCACAGCCGACTACAAGTTGCCCTATAAGACTACGCGTGAACTGCTGGAAGAGGGGCTCGTGAAGATAAAAGAGACGGGCGAAAGACCCGCTTTCCCCGAAAAGAACGTCGGTAGCGCCGTATGAAATACGAGGTGATCGGCTGGACGTATCCCTGCGATGCGAGATACCCCATGCACGGTTTCATTTCGCCCTGCGTGGACAGAGCGGTGATAGCCGAGCTCAAAAGGGGAGGCTATGCGTTCCGCACCGAAGGGCGCAGCCTTTATCTTCCCGTTTTGAACGACGGCACCTGCGTTGATTATTCTCAGGACGGATGGAACAGAGTTATGGCGGCGGCATGGGGCGGCGATACCGGCTGGCTCGATGGGCGCGGTAACTGCCCCGGGTTAGGTGTGGATACCGACCGCATTCTCTGGCGTGAG
>CANQXZ010000006.1 GCA_947627955.1 uncultured Clostridia bacterium | reverse complement strand
TTTTATCTTACAAAAAACCTGTTGATTTATTTAACTTTTTTATCTCAAACTGTTGCACTTAGTTTGACAATTCAATCATATGACAGTTCAAGAACCGGCGGAGCCGCGTTCGACCCCGCGCGAGCAAACAAAGTTTGCGAAGCCCTGCCGAGGCTCCGCTTGCGGAAACGGCAGACTTTCTACTCCACCTTTCCAAACCGAGTTGATTTCAGCTTTGGTTTGATTTTTTGGAGAAATTTTAGCCGCTCTTGACAAAACGCCTTTTTTTGTGATATAATTAAAAATGCCAAACAATTCACATGATGCAAGGAGCGCGATTTTTTTATTTTATCAAAAATTACATAATTTTTTTGCATGTACAAACAATGGGTTTAGCAAGACTGCGAACTCCACTTATGTTTGTATATGCAAAAATCGTACGCTGCATAAGAATTGTTTGGCGACAATCGGGGTTTGCGTTTTGTATGCGTCAGCTTCGGTTGGCGCATTTTTTAATTTTACGGAGGTTGGTTACGAAAAAAATTTTCAAAACACTAAGCGTCATTTTTGTTCTTTTATTTGTCTGTTTATGCCTGACGAGTTGTTCGGACGATTTTGAAATGGTTAAGTCAATTACCATTGTTACGGGAGGAGAAACTAAAACTTTTAAAACTACTACAACGCCCGTAGTTGAATTGAGTGATGCTATATACTATGACCCTGTGGAAGGTAAAGCAGTGTTTGATGCGGCACCCGAAAATAGAAAATTGTACAACGTTGTAGACGAAGGAAAGCCGTTAAAAATTGATGATATTAACAAAATGTCAAAAATTTCGTTCGCAGATGCAATAAAATCCGCGAAAGGCTCTACTCATTATGAAACCGTTGAACCGGCGTTGAAAGGTTACTATTATGAGATGTCTCGTTATGCTCCAAACGGGTATACTTATTATACCCGTATGAGCTATATTAAAACTTATTTTAACTTTGTATATGTAAAAATCAAAAACGATACAACTATTGTAATTAAATCAGGGAATAATGAAACAACATATCAAGTTACAAGCTATAAAATTGAAAAATTATAAAAACACATAAAGGAGATTTAAAATGGGAAGACATTGGATGGTAAGTTGCCCTCACTGTAATGCCGCCATTGCACAAGGCGTAGGTTACGGCGATAATATCCCCGATATATGGGTACCGTTAATACGATGCAAAGTTTGCGGCGGGTTAATAAAGACGGGAGGTAACGAATATCTAACGCTTACGGTAAATGAACGAACAAAATTAAGGGCAAACAATCAAAACAATGAATTTATTGAAAAATCGTTAGATAGAACAAATAACAAAGATTATCTTACATTTTTGAAGAATAATGGTTATGCAATATATCCTATAACAGACGCGGATAAGGAAAGATTTAAAGACGTGAGATTTGATATGTATAAGAATCAACTGCCGTCTCTTTCAGCTACGCAATCGTTGCGAAATGTGGGAATTTTAATAGACGAAAAACAGTTAGACGAAAAAACAGGCGCTTTTAAACAAGAAATTTTAGATAATAATATTAAAGAATATAAATTAAACAGGAAAATTCTAAGGTGGGGTCTGATTATAGGTGCGGTCGTCGGAATTATTCTCGGTTGGTCATTCAGTTACATAAACCAATATCTTGCCATATTGGGACTTGCAATAGGTGTAGGCTGCACGGTTGCTGTTTGTTATGGTATGGATTATTACTATAAGCACAAAGAAGAGAGTTTAAATAGTAGTAAACCGGCACAGGTAAATAATATTAACAATACACAACCAGCTAAAAAATCCGAACAGGATAAGCAACAATACCTCGCCTTGATTGAAAAGTGCGGTATTCGGTTTTTTATCAAATATTACCGCAAAATTTTGCGTTTACCATTAAAAGACGTGGACGTTACTGAAAATTATTCTTCCGCCGAACGTGAAGAGCGGCTACTTGCCGCCAAAAAAATCATTGATCTCGGCTTGTCGGAGCTTGCCCTTACCGAAATAATCAGGGTATATGACGATATTTTGGATAAAGAGGTAATTGAACAGGCAAAAGCGTTGTTGGACGAAATCCGGAAGCCGGACTGACCGTTTTCATATATAAATTTGAAGTATATTGAAAAATCGGAGACAAATCAGACTAAAATGTTGTTTTAACAACATTGAAAATTAAAAAATCAACCAAAAAGGAGCAGAAAATGCAAAATTACAGGCTTTTTAACGGTTTGCCGTGTGGCACAAACACGCGAAAAATTTATGAAGAATTTGCCGAAAAATTCGGCTGGGACAAGTTTCAGGCAAATCAATTCGGCAGGCAGGGAGCTCCGCTATACGCCCGCAAAGCAACGCCCGAAGGCTATAATGTATGGTGTATAGGGCACAGTAATTGGACGGAAGATAAGGGCGGAGATTGGTCTAATGAAATCAGCTACGGAGAAGAATTTATAGACGAGTATTGGGAAGATATAAGCCATGACTACAATGACTTTATAAGTTTAAGATATCGTGTTACGTTTGCAAAAAAGAAAGGGAGCGGTTACCACTTTTTGGGAGTTTATGAAGTGTGTGAAAACCCCGATACGAGTAAAAAAGTTTTGCACAACGACAAAAGCGTGTGGGTAAAACATTACCACCGCATTTGCGAAAATTATCCTATAAACACATAGTTCGGTTCAGTTTATTTGCTCTGCACCAAAAAAGCGCGCGACCTACGCCCGCGGCAATAAGCCGCGGGCGCTTTTTCTGTGCGCAAAAGATGTTCAGAACAACAGTTTCAGCAGTTTTTCCGCGTCGGCACTTTCACCGCTTTTCGAGCAGGCGAGATTTTCAAGCGCGTGCTTTATCGTGACGACCTGTTCGCGTTTGAGCATATAGCCGTTCAGATTGAAGCACTTGTTCATCTCCACCCCGCCGCCCTTGCCGGGATACGTGTCTATCGGAAAGTGATATTGCAGGTCGGCGATGTCTCTTTTTACGGTGTGCACGCACACGCCTATATCGGAGGAGATCTCGAGCATCGTCATCCTGTTGCCCTTTATCAGCAGGTTGATTATATTGATTTGTCTGTCGTACTTAGCGCTCATGACCAGACGCCCTTAACAGACTGCCTTTATCAGTCGGCGCGGTCGAGCGCCCACAGCGTTTTTTCGCTCTTTTGGGAGATCTGCGTGAGCGTGTTGCCCACGTACTTCCCCAAAGACGAAGCCGCGGTAGCTATCCTGAACAGTCCGCCCTCGGCTTCGATCGCGAAGCGCTGCGCCCTCGTCCCGTTGGAGGGATAGAGCTGTACGCGCGCGCCTTCCGCGCCCGAGCAGCCGGATACGTCGAGGGAATATCCCTCTGCGGCAACGGAAATAATTTCCCACTGTCCGCCCTGTCTCTTTTCGAGCCTGAACCGCTGTTCGCTGCCGCTTCCGCCCGTGAGGCAGAGGACGTAACCTGCGCCATCCCTGCGCGCGGCGAGACTTCTTCCGCCCGCTTCCGTGAGCGTATAAACGCCCTCGGTAAGCTCGGTTTTACCCTTAAAAATATCAAGATCCATAATTACTCCTTTAATTCGTTATGCCGACTTGCGGCAGGACGGAATCGAAAACCGCCCTCAAATTGTATTTGCCGAGAACGCCGAGAACGTGCGCATAGTAAGGGCGCAACGACTCCTCCCTCTGCGCTATCGCAAGGAACCTTTCCGCCGTTCCGCCGACGGCGGCGCGGGGGTCTGCCGAGACTATCTGCGCGGCTATGGCACGGCACATGTCGGCGCTCTCTTCGTAGATTTTTTCGTACCTGTCGAGAAACTGTTCGATACGTCCCTGCAATTCCGAAAGGCAGCCGGCGGCGTAACTGTCGCGTTCCTTGCGCGCGCTGCGGCGCACGCCGTCGCGGGGCGCCTTGCCGTCAAAGACTGATATCTTTTGCAGCGCGAGCGCGATATCGGGCTCCACATAGAGCGATTCTCCGCCCGCAAACGCCTGCAATCTCTGCAAAAACGCCACCGCGCCCTCGGCGTACAGCCCGCTTCCGCCCTTTAACATGGGGGACAGGGCGGAAAGCTCAGCCAGCGACTGCCTCAGCCGCAGATACACGGGATAATTCAACATGTCAGGTCAGCGACAGATACCTCTTCTCCTTGCCTTCGCCGTCAGACTCTACCTGCAAAGTGAGGTCCTGCTCCTTTATCTTCATTTTTATGTGCATGAGACAATCCTGCGTGGCGTACTCGTTCATCTTCACAGTGTTTATGTCCACCTGCACCGAAGCGGACGAGCGCATTATCTTTTTGAACTCGAAGAACATCAGGTTGCCGATGTACTTTGCCGCCCGCTGCACAGCCTCGTCCGAGCCGAAGGGGCGGACGTTCTTTTTGTATGTTGCCGAATCCGCCTTTATCTCCCTGCGCAGTTTTTCGCGGAAGTCGTCGGACAGGTCGAGGATCTTGATTATCTCGTAGTTGTAGCTGTCGAGATAGCTCTTGACGTTTGCCGCCATGTCGTCCGTGATCTTCTTTGCGGAGGCGGCGAATTCGTCGAGCTGTTCCGGGGGGATCTCTATGTTGAACTCCTCGCCGTCGCCCGACGCGCGCTCCTCGCCGCCGTTTGTTTCGGCGCGGAGCTTTTCGCGCGACCTGTTCTTTTCGGACTCCTTGCGCTTTTCCTCCTCGCGCTCTTTGACGAAGTTATACTTGAAAGAGCGCAAGAGGTATACGGGCAGTTTTTCCCTTACCATCTCCAATATCTCGTCCCTCTGCGCCGCAAACTCGTCGGACGTGCGGGCTATGCCCACTATCATCACGGGCACGTCCACTTCCACGTCCTCGATTATGTAGTGGGGCACGGGCAGCCCCTTTACGAAGGGGTCTGCGTGATAGCGCTCGCTTATGCCCGCGGCGAAATAGTCGGCGTTTGTCCTCGCGGCGGCGAGGTCGGCGACGATCTGACCCACAAATGCAGATAATTCAACCATTGCGATCCGCCCCCGTCACGCCTTCTGCGGCGCGGGTGCGGAGCCGCGCGCCTGTCTGGGGATTATCGACTCCTCGAGAATATCCAATATCCTGCTCATGCCGACGGGAAGGTCGTCCTGCACGGCGTGGATCTTCACGTTGAGCGAATACTCCTTTTTCACCTCTTCAGTGGAAGAGCTCTTTTTCTGGTGGGATATCGAGGCGTTCATCTTCACGCTGCCCTTGACGAAAAACGCCTTGTAATTCGCCGAGGCGGACACATCCGCCGCGGTATCCGTCGAGGAGCTCTCTTCCGTAGTGCTGATGGAATTTATCTTCACGTTGAGCTCTATATCCGTAGTGTCTACGCGGATAAAGGGCACGGGCATTATGGTGAGAATGGGCACTTGCAGCACCATATCCTTGAACTGCGCGCTCCTCGCCTCCTGCTTTTTGTGATAGGTCACTTTAATCGTTGCGGCTGCGCCGTCCTCGGGGCTTTTGAGCTTTATCACGCCGTCGCTTTCGGCGGAATATCCGCCCGTAAGCTCGGCGTTTATCACCTCGCCGTCCTTGTTCACCGTTACGGTGAAAGCCTCTCCGTTCTCGCCCGAAGCGGCGCCGTCCGAATAGCCTGCGCCGCCGTCCACGACCGACGCGGTGTAATATGCGGGCACCTCGTCGCGGTAGGGCGAAACTTCCTTGGGATACTTGAAATCCACATATATCGGCTCCACGGGAACGCCGTTGGCGTCCGTCTTGAAGCCCACGTTCTTTATGAATTCGACCGTAGTCATGGACGAAGTGTTCTGCGCGTTGACGACGGCGTTTAAAGTTCCGCCTATGATCTTGTCAAATGAAATACTCGAAAGTTCTTCTGCGGGATTGTACATGGATGTTCTCCTTTTAAAATGGATTTGCTTTACCGGTAAGCAAATCCACATTACTTTCAAGACGTTCCATATGCTTGCGACGTTAAAAAAATATTCTCCGCATTTTATGCCGTTTTTCCGACCCGCGGCATAAAAGCAGACGGAAAAACAGCCCGTTTTGTTACAGGCATAAAAAAAGGGCTCCCGTCCGATTTTGTCGGACGGGAGCCCTTTTCAGGCGCGCCTTTTACGGCGCTTTTTCGAGGTTCGCCGCAGTATTGATTTGTATATCTCGAAGAAGGGCACGACCGAGAGGGAAGCCGCAAAGACCGCGATCCACTGCGCCGCGGAAAGCGGCACGAGGGAGAACGCCGCGCCGAGGGGCGTCGCGCAGAGCAAAACGTTGAGAACGACCGCCGCCGCGACAGTTGCGAGCAGTATCCTGTTCCCGCCGAGCCCCTTCAAAGCGGAAGCGCGCTCCGAGCGGATGTTGAACGCGTGGAACAGTTCCAGAAACGAGATGGTGAGGAAGGTCATGGTGGACGCGGCGGCGTTGCCCCATATCGAAAGGGCGGCGGCGTACACCGCCACTGTGACCGCCGTCATATATATACCGCCGACAGCCATCCCCGCGACGGACGCCGCGGAGAATATGCTCTTTTCAGCCCGCTCGGGAGGGCGGCGCATTATGTCATCTTCCGCCCGCTCCGTGCCGAGCGCCAGCACGGGGAAGCTGTCCGTGATAAGGTTGAGCCACAGCAGCTGGGTGGAGACGAGAAAATCGTACTTGAAGAAGAACACCGAGGCTATGAATATCGCCAGCACCTCGGCGAGATTTGTGGAAATGAAGAACTGTATCGTCTTTTTTATGTTGGCGGAGATCCGCCTGCCCTCCCTGACGGCGGAGACTATCGTCGCGAAATTGTCGTCCGTTATGACCATGTCGGAGGCGCTCTTCGTCACGTCGGTGCCGTATATCCCCATGGCGACGCCTATATCGGCGCTCTTTATCCCGGGCGCGTCGTTTATGCCGTCGCCCGTCATCGCCACGACTTCTCCCCGCTTTTTGAGGCACCTGACTATCATGTTCTTGTGCTTGGGCGAGACCCTCGCGAACACGCTGCACGAGGTTATCTTCTTCTCCCGCTCGGCGCGGGACATCGCGTCGAGCTCCGCGCCCGTAGCGACGTCGGCAAGCTCCCGCGCTATCCCGAGCTCCCTCGCCACGGAGAGGGCGGTGCGCACGTGGTCGCCCGTTATCATGACCGTCTTTATCCCCGCGGCGCGGCACTCCTCCACGGCGGCTTTCACTCCCTTTTTGAGCCCGTCATACATGCCGCACAGCCCCGCGAAGATCAGCCCCTCCTCGTCCATTTTTCCCGCGCACGGCTTGTACGCAAAGGCGAGCACGCGCAGGGCGGAGTCGGACATGCCGTCGTTTTCGGAGAGGATCGCAGCCGCGTCCTCAGCGGTCAGCTTCCTCACCCCCGCCGCCGAGAGCACGAAGGCGCACTTTCTGACGAGGATATCGGGGGCGCCCTTCGTGAACAGCGTCCTCTCCCCGCCCACTTCCGCGAGCACGCTCATCATCTTTCTGTCGGAGGAAAAGGGTATCTCGCCGAGGCGTTCGTACACGGGCGCGCAGCCCGCGCCGTCGGCGTATTCCCTGAGGGCTATCTCCGTGGGGTCGCCGAGATATTTTCCGCGTTCGCCCTTTACGGTGGAACAGATAGCCATGCACTGCAACATCTTAGCCGTTGCCCCCGACATATTGCCCTGCGAACCGCCGTCCGCGGGCGCGGTTTTCACCACTTTCATCCTGTTTTCGGTCAAAGTGCCCGTCTTGTCCGTGCAGATGACCGAACATCCCCCCAGCGTCTCCACGGCTTTCAGCTTCCGTATCACCACGTGTTTGCGGCTCATCTTCTGCACGCCCATAGCCATGATTATGGTCACCACGGCGGGCAAGCCCTCGGGAATGGCGGCTACGGCGATCGCCACAGCCGTCATGAAGTTTTTGAGTATCCCGTCCTGCCTGAAAATGAGCCCCATTACAAATATCAGCACGGAGACAACGATAACGCAACACGTTATGACTTTTCCGAGCTTGGAAAGGCTCTTTTCGAGGGGCGTGGGCTCGGGCTTCGCGCCTTTGAGCATCTCGGCTATCTTGCCCATCTCGGTGCCCATTCCCACGGCGGTGACGACGGCGGTGCAGTGCCCGCCCACCACCGAAGTGGAGCCGAAGAGGCAATTCGTCATGCCGCCGAGGGGGACGCTGTTGCCGTGTATCCTCTCCGCGCTCTTTTCCACGCTCATGCTCTCCCCCGTGAGCGCCGCCTCGTCGCAGCGAAGGGAGCTCTCCTCTATTATCCTGAGATCCGCGGGGACGACGTCGCCCTCCTCCAACAGCACCACGTCCCCCACCGTCAGGCATTCGCAGGGGACGGTCTGTTCCCTGCCGTCCCGCCGCACCTTGCAGCTCGCCGCGGACAGCTTTTTGAGGTTCTCTATCGCCCTGTCCGCCCTGAACTGCTGCACCGTGCCCACGAGGGCGTTCAAAAAGATTATGGAGAGGATTATGAGCGTATCGGTGAGATCGCCCGAATCCCTCGAAATGAAGGCTATTATCCCCGAAACGGCGGCGGCGACCATCAGAAGAATGGTCATGAAGTCGCCGAACTGCGAAAAAAACAGGCGTACAACGCCTGCGTTTTTGCCGCTCTCTATCACGTTTTTGCCGTACGCCGAGAGCCGCTTTTCCGCCTCCGCGCCGCTGAGTCCCTCCCTGCCCGTGCCGAGCTCCTTTAATACCTGTTCCGCTTCCTCGAAACAAAAATTCCGCATACTCTACCTCGTTAGTAAAGTATGCGGACAAAGCCTCTATTATGTCATTTTGAAAGTTCGGGGAAACGCTTGCAGAGCAGCGCGAATATCTCGTCCGCGCACTCGCCCGCGCCGTAGTTGTTCCTCTGGCTCTCCGTAGCCCTTATGTACGGCTCCATCAGCGAGGGGTCGGCGGCAAACTGCGCTATCTTTTCCGCCACGGCGGACGGCTTGAATATCTTTATCGCGTTGCCGACTTGCTTTATGTAATATTTGCCTATGTGCTTTTCTATCGACGTGGCGTACTTGGTGATTATCATCGGGAGCCCGAAAAAGCACGCCTCGGCGCAGCTGTTCGCGCCGCTCTTGCCGCATGCGAGGTCCGCGCACGCCAGAAGCTCGGGCATATTGTCCACGAGCCCCATGGGGTAGAAATCCGTCCTGCCCTTGTAGCCGAGGGCGGTGAATTTTTCATAGAGCCCGGCGTTCCTGCCGCAGACGGCTATCAGGTTTATCGGCAGATCCCTCTTCAAAATTTCAAGGCAGATCTTTTCGAGCTTGCCTATGCCGTAACCGCCCTCAGAAATGACGACGGTGAACTTGTCTTCATCCATGCCCAGCTTGCGGCGGATCTCCTTTTTGTCCGCGCCGCGGTAGGCGTACGCCTCCTTGCGGATGAGCACGGGCACCTGTTTCAGATTGTCCGCGTTGAAACGCTTGCAGTGCTTTTTGAGGGCGTGCTCATAGCCCGATCTGTTGGACACGAGCACGAGGTCGCAGGTGTATGAAAAGAGGGAGTTGACCTCCACGTCGGGACAGTACATTATGGTCAGCGGCTTTGTCTTGCAGGTAACGGCGTAGTAGTTGGTAGCCCAATGCGTGCTGAACACGAGGTCGGGTCTGAGTTCGTCCATATATCTGCGCCCGGGCTCGCGGTTTCCGAATTTCAGGAACTTCATGGTCGCCCATGTGGCGAGGTGTATGCGCCAGAACTCCATATTGAATGTGCCGAAAAAACCGTAAGCCGAGGATCTGTTCTGCTTTTCCACTTCGCCCCGCAGACGACGTTCGAAAATCTCGAGATTTTTATCTCCCGCTTCCGTAAAGAAGTGCGAGCGGACGCATTCCACCCTGTCGCCGTAACGCCGCTCGAACTCGTCGGCTATGCTTATCATGGGTTGGATGTGCCCGAGCCCGGCTTCCGTATACGGAAACAGTACCCTGGGTTTGCTCATTTGATTCTCCCTGCCGCCCCAAACGGCGGTCAGCGTAATTATACCGCAACGGGGCGGCTAAGTCAATAAAAGAAGGGCAAAAAAACGGAAGCTCCGTGGCTCCCGCTATGCCCTGTCAGTCCTCCGGGCCCTCTTCTTCCTCTTCGTGGGGATCGGGGAACTGCGATTTGTCGTACTCTATGCCGTGCCTGTCGTAATAGTCCTTGATCGCCGCGCGTATCGCCTCCTCGGCGAGCACCGAACAGTGCATCTTGTGGGCGGGCAAGCCGTCGAGGGCTTCCGCCACCGCCTTGTTGGTGAGTTCGAGCGCCTGAGAAAGGGGCTTGCCCTTTATCATCTCCGTCGCCATGGACGACGAGGCTATCGCGCTGCCGCACCCGAACGTCTTGAACTTGACGTCGGTTATCACCCCGCCGTCTATCTTGAGATATATCTTCATTATGTCGCCGCAGACGGCGTTCCCCACTTCGCCCACGCCGTCGGCGTCCTCTATAACGCCCACGTTGCGGGGATTGGTGAAGTGGTCCATGACCTTTTCGCTGTATAGTGCCATATATTTGTTCCTCCGTTATTTCCGTTGGTTTTCAGTCATAATACGTGCGGTATTTTGCCCGATACGTAGTCGTCCCAGAGGGAAGATAAGCTCCTAACCCTGTTCACGACTCCGGGCAATTTTTCGAGCATATAGTCCACGTCCTCTTCGGTGTTGGTGTCCGCGAGGGTTATGCGCAGCGAACAGTGCGCTATCTCGTGCGGCAGCCCGAGGCTCATCAGCACGTGCGAGGGTTTGAGCGAAGCCGTGGTGCACGCCGAGCCCGAGGAAAGGCATATGCCCTCCGCGTCCGCCGAGAGTATCAAGCTCTCGCCCTCCGCGCCCTCGAACGACATGTTCACGTTGCCGGGAAGCCTGCGCACGGGGTCGCCGTTGAGCCCCGAATAGGGTATTTTGAGGAGCCCCGCTATCAGCCTGTCGCGCATGGCGGTGAGCCTTGCCATGTTCGCGCCGAGGTTTTCGCACGCCTCTTCCAGCGCCGCCGCCATCCCCGCTATGCCCGCGATGTTCTCCGTGCCCGCGCGCTTGCCCTTTTCCTGCGCTCCCCCCTCGATGAGGGTGGAAAGGGGCAGCCCCTTTTTGCAGTAGAGGGCGCCCACGCCCTTGGGTCCGTGGAATTTATGCGCCGAGAGGGAGAGCATATCCACGCAGTCCTCCCTTACGTTCACGGGTATATGCCCGACCGCCTGAACGGCGTCGGTGTGGAATATGACGCCCGCCTCGCGGCAGACCTTTCCTATCTCACGGATGGGCTGTATGGTGCCTATCTCGTTGTTGGCGTACATCACGGTGACGAGAGCCGTGTCTGGGCGGATAGCCGCCTTGACTTCCTCCGCCGTTATCACGCCGTTTTTGTGCACGTCGAGCAATGTCACTTCGAAGCCCTCTTTTTTCAGCTTGTCGAGGGTGTGGAGCACGGCATGGTGCTCGAACGCGGTGGATACTATGTGCCTTTTGCCCTTTCGCGCGCCGAAAAGCGCCGCCGAGCGGATGCACTGGTTATCCGCCTCGCTTCCGCCCGAGGTGAAATATATCTCCGAGGGCTCGCAGCCGAGGCACGCCGCTATCTTCTCGCGGCAGGCGCCGAGCAGTTCTTTCGCCTCCTGCCCCACGCTGTGCAGGGAAGAGGGATTTCCGTAAATTTGCATGAAACAGGGCTTCATTGCCTCTAACGCCCTTTCGCTCATCGCCGTGGTCGCGGCGTTGTCCGCATAAACAGTTCTTTTTTCCACTTTTTTCTTTCCCGTATATTCAGTATACCGATATTATAAAATTAAATTCCTATTGTGTCAATAGGAATTAACGCATTATGCAAAATTTTTTTCGCTCATATGAGGTCCGAGAGCTTTTTGGAATTGAGGAAGTTCATTATCACTTCGTCCAACTCCTTAAACAGGGGAAGCGTGGCGCAGGTGCCCGCGTTTTCGCAGGGAGCCGAGCCCTCTTCGAGGCAGCTGACGGGAGCCAGCGTGCCCTCGCCCGAGAGCAGTATCTCCGCCGCCGTGTACTCCGCAGCGGGGCGGGCGAGCTTGTAGCCGCCGCTCTTGCCGCGCGCCGACACGACGAGCCCCGCCGACGTGAGCTGCTTTGCCGAAGTTTCGAGATATTTCAGGCTTTCCCTCTGCCTTTCAGCCACGTCCGCAAGGGAGATATATCCCTCCCCCTCGTGGCGGGCGAGGTCCACCATAACTTTGAGGGCGTTCCTGCCCTTTGTGGTTATCATCATAATTGTCAGCCTCCGAGAGCTATCATTCTCTCTATGCACCTGACGGCTTGCCTGATGACGTCTTCGCCGAGGACTATCTCCTCGCCGCCCGTCCCCGTAAGGCAGGCGTACACGTCGGGAAGGGTCGTGAGCTTCATGTTGTGGCACACGATATCCTTGGAAAGTTCGTAAAATCTCTTTGCGGGATGCGCGAATTTAAGGTGTTGGACTATGCTGTTTTCCGTGCCTATTATGAACTCCTCCGCGGGCGAGGATGCGGCGTATTCCATTATCCCCGACGTGGAGCCCACGTAGTCGGCGTGGCTCACGACTTCGGGGCGGCACTCGGGGTGAACGAGCACGAGAGCCTGCGGGTGGAGCTTTTTGGCGAGGAGCACGTCCCTCTCCTCTATCCTCGCATGGGTGGGGCAGCCGCCCGAGAGCAGTTTGAAGTTCTTTTCGGGGATCCGATCCTTGACAAAAGTGCCGAGATTTATGTCGGGTATGAAGAGAATGTCCTTTTCGGGTATGGCGCGGCATATCTTCACCGCGCTCGAAGAGGTGACGCAGTAGTCGGCTATGGTCTTGAGGCTCGCCGTGGTGTTTATGTAGGCGACGACGGCATAGCCGGGGTACATCTTTTTGACTTCCGCAATGACGTCCCTGTCCATCTGCTCCGCCATGGGGCAGCCCGCGAGCGGGTGGGCGAGAGTCACCTTTTTTTGGGGCGAGAGCATCTTCACCGTCTCCGCCATGAAGCGCACCCCGCACATTATCACGTGCGACTGCGGCGCAGACTTGGCTTTGACCGCCAGCGCGTAGCTGTCGCCCACGAAATCGGCGACTTCGCACACGTCCTCGGACATATAGCTGTGGGCGAGCACGCACGCGTCATTCTCCCTTTTCAGCCTCTCTATCTCCAGCTGTAAATCTTTTATCATACGATTACCTACCGAATATATGGGAATTATACACCATATTTTTTGCAAGGTCAACAACTTTTTAAAAAATATAGGGGCGGAACGAACAAATGCGTTCCGCCCGAGAAAATTTACTACGATTCACTCTTAAAGATTGCCTGTTATTTCAACGTTTCTACCGACTTTTTGCTCGGGCTGAAAGAGATCTGATTTCCTATCGCAGTAAAGCCGTGCGCGGATATTCCGCGCACGGCTTTTTCGTAAGTCAAAAATTATGAAGCGGTTTATACCGTCTTTTTGCGGGAAGCGCGCTTTTTGGGGGCGGGCTTTACCTCTTCCGCCGTCTGGTCGGGGTGAGGGGGGATCTGCGGGATGTGCGAATCGTCGTTTTTCGCCTCCCTGTGCGCCCTCTTTATCCTGTTGCGGACGGTCTTTTCCTCCTTCTGCTCCTCGGGAGTGCTCTCCACATAGGGCACCTCGAATATCGCCGCCTCGAAGGGGCGCAGATCGAACACGAGCTTATAGGGTCTGCCGTCGCACAGCTCTTCGCGGGCGTCGATCTCGAGCGGGCTCCCGTCGGGATAGGTGGAGAATATCCTCTTGTATTTCCCCGGAAGAGGGGCGCCGACGCCCATCTCCCATCTCTCCACGGGCGCGAAGTTCACCACGAATATGAGCGCGTTGTTGTAGTTCCACGGGTTGCGCCTTATAAACGTGAATATGTTGCGGTTGAAGTCGCCCGAATTTATCCACTCGAAGGTCTTGGGTCCGCCGCAGTCGTTATAGAGCACGGGGCGCTCCCTGTATATGTGCAGAAGGGTGCGGTAACAGTTCATGACGTCGCGGTGACCCTCGTCGTCGGCGAGCCACCAATCGAGACCCGTGCGGAAGTTCCACTCGTTCTCCTGCGCGAAGTCCTGACCCATGAACAGCAGTTTTTTGCCGGGGTGACCCATCATCATGGTATATAGGGCTTTGAGGGAGCCGAACTTGTCCATTCTGTTGCCCGGGAACTTGTTGTACATGCTCCCCTTGCCGTAGACGACCTCGTCGTGCGAGAGGACGAGCATATAGTTCTCGTTGAAGATATACTCGAAGGTATGCGTGAGCAGCCAATGGTGATAGGGGCGGTAAATGGGGTCCTTTTTGATATATGTGAGCGTGTCGTTCATCCAGCCCATGTTCCATTTGAGCCCGAACCCGAAGCCGCCCTTTTTGGCGGGCTTGGTGACGCCCTCTATTATGGAGCTGTCCTCAGCGATGAGGAAGGCGCTCGTGCGCTGGCGCAAAACGCTGTTCAGGTGGCGGAAGAACTCGAAGCTCTCGAGGTTTTCGTTTCCGCCGTACATGTTCGGGCGCCACTGTTCCCTGCCGAAGCTGTTATAGAACATAGCCGCCACGGCGTCCACGCGGAGGGCGTCCACGTGATATTTTTCCACCCAGAAGAAGGCGGAGGCTATGAGGAAGTTGGAGACCTCCTTTTTGCCCAGATCGAACGCCTTTGTGCCCCACTCGGGATATTCTGCGCGCAGGGGGTCGGCGTATTCGTAGAGGGGCGTGCCGTCAAAGTTGGCGAGCCCGAAGTCGTCCTTGGGGAAGTGCGCGGGCACCCAATCGAGGATAACGCCTATGCCGCACTTGTGCATGTAGTCGACGAAATATTGGAAGTCCTCGGGCGTGCCGTAGCGGGAGGTGGGAGAAAAGTATCCCGTCACCTGATAGCCCCACGACGGGTCGAAGGGATATTCGCAGATGCCCATCAGCTCGACGTGCGTATATCCCATATAGTTGACGTATTCCGCGAGCTCGTGCGCGAGCCGCCTGTAATCGAAATATTGGTCCTCGTCCCACTTGGAGAGGTCCTTTTTCCAGCTGCCGAGGTGCACCTCGTAAACAGCCATGGGCTTTTCGAGGAAGTTCTCCTCGCTCTTTGCCTTGCGCCACTCGCCGTCCGTCCACCCGTATTTGTCGTAATCGCAGACTATCGAGGCGTTTGCGGGGCGGAGCTCCGAACGGAAGGCGTACGGGTCGATCTTCTGCACCTCGCTGCCGTCGGCGCGCACGACGAGATACTTGTACTTTACCCCCTCGCACATTCCGGGCACGAACAGCTCCCATATGGAGTCGTCCACCTTTTCCATGACGTCCCTCCACGGCGTCCAGCCGTTGCCGTCGGAGAGAACGCAGACTGCGCGCGCGTTGGGCGCCCAGAGCACGAAGTGCACGCCGCGCACCCCGTTGTGCTCGGCAAGGTGCGCCCCCATCTTGTTGTACAGTTCGTAATGTGTGCCGTGATGGAACAGATATCTGTCCAGATCGCCGAAAAATCTATCCATGTTTTCCCCCTGAAAAATTTTCTTATATTCCGCGCCGCGCGTGCGGCGGTATTTCCGTCATTTGCCGAATTTGTAGTAATACACGCTTGCCGACTGCGGAGGAAGAGTCTCCAGCATCCTGCCGAAGCGCACTTCGTTTTCGGTCTCTTCGAGGTCGAAACCGTAGTTCCCGCAGAAGAACTTTCTCGTCATCTTCACGCCGTTGCGGGGCACCCCGAGCTCCCACACGGGCGCGTTGAGGCTGACCTCGCCGTCCGAACAGTTGAGCGTTACCACGCAGCACTCGTCCTCGTCGAACCTGCCGTAGATTATATAGCCGTTACCCGCGTCCAGCCTCTTTATGCTGCCCATTTTGAGGCATTTTATCTTCTTTCTGAGCTTTATCGCCTGCTTGTGGAACTCGATTAGCTGCATATCCTCGTTGCCCCACGGGTACGTCCTGCGGCTGTCGGGGTCGCTCCACCCCACCTGTCCCGCCTCGTCGGCGTAGTATATCCCGGGCGAGCCCGGCCACGTCATCTGTATGAGCACGGCGAGCTCCATGGTGCGCTTATCCACGTTGTAGCCCGCCTCCTGCGGACCCTTGGTGCGCGTGGTGCCCACGGTGCGGTTCGTGCGGGTGAGAAAGCGGGAATGGTCGTGGTTGGAGAGCTGGTTGAGCGCCGAATCGAGGGCGGGGCGGGGGAAGCGCGCCATGTTCTTGAACATCGAGGCGAAGAACGCCTTGCCGTCCCACAGCTTGGACTCGTCAAACGCCTCGGAGTGCTTCTCCATGCCCGTCAAAAACCACGTGACGGGCTCCATAAAGGCGTCGTAATTCATCACGGAGTCCCACTCCTTGCCGTCGAACCAGCTCTCGGGCGAGCCGTAGTGCTCGGCGAACACGAACGCCTCGGGATTGGCTTCGCGCACGCGCTCGCGGAACATCTTCCAGAATTTGTGGTTGTACTTTGCGCTGTGCCCCAAATCGGCGGCGACGTCGAGCCGCCAGCCGTCCACGTCGAAGGGCTCTGACACCCACTTGCTGCCCGTGGAGATTATATAGCTTTCCAGCTCCTTGCTGTTTTCATAGTTGAGCTTGGGGAGAGTTTCGAAATTCCACCAGCCCTCGTAGGCGCTCCTCGCCTCGTTGGGCCTTTTGAACTTGAAATAGCTCCTGTAAGGGCTCTTCGCCGATTGGTAAGCGCCCTCGGCGTAGCCCTCTTTGCCGAGATATATCCCCTCCCTGTCCATCCACTTGTTGAAGGAGCCGCAGTGGTTGAAAACGCCGTCTATGACAGCCTTCATCCCGCGCCTGTGTATCTCGGCTATGAGCTTGCAGAAATATTCGTTGCTCTTTTCGAGGTTGACCTTGCTCGTGGTGCGCGTGATGTACTTGGGGGCGAAGCCGTTATGCTTCTCCCAATGCTGCATCCTGTGGTCCACGTCCTCCTCTATCACCGCGAGGTGGGGGTCGATATATTCGTAGTCCTGCGTGTCGTATTTATGGTTGGAGGGCGAGACGAAGAGGGGATTGAAGTATATCGCCTCCACGCCGAGGTCCTGCAAATAGTCGAGCTTTTGCATTACCCCCTGCAGATCGCCGCCGTAAAAACAGCGCACGTCCAGCTCGTCGGGGAACTTATACCACTCCCTTATCCGCTTGGAGTGCCCGCCCGTATAGTAGTACTCGTTGTCCTCCACGTCGTTGGAGGGATCCCCGTTGCAGAAGCGGTCGGGGAATATCTGGTAGAACACCGCGCCCTTCGCCCAATCGGGCACGTGGAAGCCGGGCACAAAGGAAAAGTCGTACTCCGTTTGGGCGTTCTCCACGCAGCCGAGGCGGTTATAGTACACTGCGTCGTCCGCGTCGGAGACGATAAAGTAATATCTGACGTGCCTTTCGGGGCACTTGAAAGAGTACTCGTAATAGTCGAAAAAGACGTCTTTCCTCACGGAGACCATCTCCCTGCGGGTGGAAACGGACATCTTCTTCATCTCCCGCTTCAAACCGTTTATGACCACGTACACGTTTAACGCGTCGTTGGCGAGGGTGCGTATACGCACCGTCACGCGGTCCCCGGGAAAGGGCTCGTAAGGGGTCTTGTATCTGCGGGTCTCGTCGCTGAACAGGGCGTTTCTGTTTATCATCTGGGCAATCCTTTTAAAGCCGTTATTTATCCATAAAGAATTTTAACACAACCGCGGCGCAAAGTCAATATTCAATCGGAATTATGCCGCCGAAATAAGGGCGGCAGATCGTCTGCCGCCCTGTAACTATCGTTTTTTTGCTCCCGCGCCCGCATGCGGGTCAGTTGAGCACCACGTCTTTCAGGCTCTCGTATTTGGCTATGGCGACGCGGGTCAGGAGCCCCGCGTCGAAGCCGCCCGAAAACGCCTCGTCGGAGACCGCCTTTGCGGTGAATACGGCGGAGACGTCGTACCTGAGGTTTTTGAGCTCCGAGAGCACCCTCCCCGACTGCCGCGTGCCCAAAAAATCGCCGCCCCCTCTTATCTTTAAGTCGGCTTCGGCTATCTCAAAGCCGTCGGAGCTGTTCTTCATGACCGCCATCCTCTCGCGCGTCTCCTCGGTGTCGGCGCCGAGCAGCAAAAAGCAATAGCTCTTCTTTTCGCCCCTGCCCACTCTGCCCCGCAATTGGTGCAGCTGGGAGAGCCCGAACCGTTCGGCGTTATAGATTATCATCGTGGTGGCGGCGGGCACGTCTATCCCCACTTCCACCACGGTGGTGGAGACGAGGCAATCGTACTCCCCGTTTTTGAACGCCGCCATTATTTCGTTCTTCTGCCTGTCGCGCATCTTGCCGTGCAACAGGGCTATGCGCACGCCGGGCATCTTCTCTTTCAGCTCCCCGAAGAGCTCCGTGACAGACATCACGGTGCCCTCTTCGTCCCCCTCTATCTTGGGGCAGACGAAATAGGTCTGCTCGCCCGCGGCGGCGCGCTCTTCCACGTAGCGCAGCATCGCCCCGTATTTCTTTTCCGATATGACCGCGGTGGTTATCTCCTGCCGCGAGCGCGGCTTGTCCTTTATGGTGGTCACGTCGAGGTCGCCGTAGAATATGAGCGAGAGCGTGCGGGGGATGGGTGTAGCGGACATTACGAGCACGTCGCACCCGAACCCCTTGCCCGTGAGCGAGGAACGCTGAGCCACGCCGAAGCGGTGCTGTTCGTCGCACACCGCGAGGGCGAGAGCTTTGAACGCCACGTCCTCCGTTAAAACGGCGTGCGTGCCGCAGACTATATCCGCCCCGCCCGAAGCCAGCTCTTCCTTTATCTTCCTCTTCTCCGCCGCGGGCGTGGAGCCCGTCAGCGTGCGCACTTTGAAGTCGGGGAAATACCTCTCCGCGAGCGCGGCGTTTTGCCGCGCGAGCACCTCGGTGGGGGCGATCATCGCCGCCTGATATCCCGACTTGACCGCCATATATATGCCAGTGAGCGCAACTGCGGTCTTGCCGCTGCCCACGTCGCCCTGCAACAGCCTGTTCATTGTATGGGGGGAATGCAGGTTGGCGAATATCTCGTTTACGGCGTTCTTCTGCCCCTCGGTAAACGGGAACGGGAAGCGGGATATGAAGGCGCGCACGTCCTCGCCCGTCACGCAGTAACGGTTCACGCGGGCGTCGTCCCTGCCCCCCTTTATCACCTTGAACGCCGAAATGAGCAGGAAATACTCCTCCACGGCTATCCTGTCCGAGCCCGCCTTTATATCCTTTTCGGACTGCGGCGAGTGCACCATGGCGTACGCCCGTTCGAGCGGGATGAGCCCGTACTTTTCGCACAGCGGCTGCGGGATGAGGGAATGGCAGACCGCCTTTGAAAGGGCGTCTTTTACCGCCGCGCGCACCACGCCCTGAGTTAGGGAGCCCGCGAGGGGATACACGGGGATAATGCCTTTGAGCCGCGCCGCTTCCTCCGCCCTTTCGAAAGAGGGGTTGACTATGCGGCAGCCGTAGCCGTACTTGTTCTGCACCCGCCCGTAAAAGAGGTATTCCCCGGGCAGGAGCTTTGAAGCCACGTAGGGCTGGTTGAACCACACCGCCTCGAAGATGATCCCGCCCTGCTGGCAGAGCGCCTTTACGACGGGGCGCTTGGAATAGCGGTTCATCTCCACGTTGAGCACCTCGCACACGGTCAGGACCACGTCGTTGTGATAGGCGTCCGCAAGCTGCGTGGGGCGCGTGAGGTCGAGATAGGCGCGCGGGAAGTGCTTTATGAGCTCCTCCGCGGTGTGGATATTCAGTTTTGCGAAGTCCTTTTCCCGCTTTTCGGAGATGAACTTCAATGAAGTGAGCCGCATAGCCTTTTCCGTTAAAATTAAAGGGAGCCGCAGCTCCCTTTCAAGTCCCTTTTTATTCGAGCGAGACCATGTAGTAGTACACGGGCTGTCCGCCGAAATGGAAATCCACGTCGCAGTCGGGGAATTCCTCGCCGACCTTGCCCGCGAGCGCTTCCGCCTGCTCTTCGGTGACCCCTTCGCCGTAGTAGAGGGTTATCATTTCGTGTTCGTCCCTCTTCAACGCCTTTATGAGTTTCAGCGTGGTCTCCTCTATGTCTTCGCCCTTGGCGAGGATGCGCTTGTTGTCAAGACCTATTATGTCGCCCTCTTTGAGCTTGAACCCGTTCATTGTGGTGTTGCGCACCGCATATGTCACCTGCCCCGAGGCGACGTTGTCTATCGCGTGGGTCATGTTGGTCTTGTTTTCGGGCACGGACGCCTCGGGATTGAACGCGAGCGCCGCCGAGAAGCCCTGAGGCACGTTCTTGGTGGGAATGACGTGTATCGTGCGCTTTGTCACGAGGTCTTTCGCCTGTTCCGCCGCGAGAATGACGTTGGAGTTGTTGGGGAACACGAACACGTTGGAGGCGTTTATCTTCTGCACCGCGTCGGCGATGTCCTGCGCCGAGGGGTTCATGGTCTGCCCGCCCTCTATCACGCGGTCGCACATGAGATCCTTGAATATCTCTTCGAGCCCCTTGCCCGCGCATATAGCGAGCATGCCCATCTCCTTTTTCTCGGCTTCGAGCTTGGCTTTGAGCGCGCGGTTCTCTTCGAGCATGTTCTCTATCTTTATCCTGTCGAGCTCGCCGAGTTCGAGCGCATAGGTCAGCGCGATGCCGGGCGTGTTGGTGTGCACGTGCACCTTGACGAGTTCGAGGTCGCCTATGCAGATGACGCTGTCGCCTATCTGCATCAGCTTCTCTTTCAGCCTGTCTATGTCGGCGAGGGTGGTCATCTGTTTTAAGTTGATTATGAAAAATTCGGTGCAGTACGCGAATTCTATGTCGCCCAAATCGAGGTTGATTATGTCGGAATTGTCGCCGAACACGTCCTCGTCGCTCTTCTTTGTATCGTTGGACGCCTCGGTGGGTATTTCGCCGAGCTCGGCGGTATCTCCCGAGATAGCCGCAAGGAAGCCGCGCATTATGGTCATAAGCCCGACGCCGCCCGAGTCCACGACGCCCGCCTTTTTGAGAACGGGCAGCAGTTCGGGGGTGCTCGCGAGAGCCTCGTCGCCCACTTCTATGAGAGCCGTTAAAAAGTCAACGAAATCGGAATGCTTTTTGGCAAGTTTGCCCGCCGCCTCGCTCATAAGCCGCACGACGGTGAGGATCGTGCCCTCCTTGGGAATGGATACGGCGCCGTAAGCGACTTTTGTGCCCGCCTCCATAGCCTTGGCAAAGGTCTTTGTGTCGAAAGTGTCCTTGGTGTCTTTCAGGACGGAACATATACCGCGGAATATCTGGGAAGAGATGACGCCCGAATTTCCCCTCGCGCCTTTCAGCGCGCCCTTGGAGACGGAATCGCATATCTCCTGAAAGCGGTTCGACGTGCAGGCGTTCATCTCCTTCACCGCCGATTGCAGCGTCAGGGACATGTTGGTGCCCGTGTCGCCGTCGGGGACGGGGAACACGTTGAGCGCGTCTATCTTGGCGCGGTTTATTTCAAGCATTCTGGCGCCCGAAGCCACCATTTTGCGGAATTCGGTGCTGTTGACTGTTTTTTGCATAGTTCTCCTTATTTATTTCGCCGCAAACTATCCGAATACGGCAAATCGCGCAATCCGAAGAATTGCGCGAATAGCCCGTTTACAGCTTTACTCCTATGATGTTGACGTTCACGGTGTCCACTATCATGCCCGTGAAGCGCTCAACCTTGTACTTGATACTCTCTTTCAGGGATTCTGCCACGGCGTTGATGGAAACGCCGTACTTTATTATGACGTTTACGTCTATGAATATCCTGTCGCCGTTGGTCACGACCTTTACGCCTCTGCCGTCCGGTTGTTTTTTGAGCAGCTCGGACAGAGAATCGCCGAGTTTGCGGGACACGGTATCCACGATCCCGTAACATTCGAGCGTGGCGCTCTTCGCCACCTTTGCGATGGCGGCGTCGGAAATCGATATTTTACCGTAGACGTTGCTTGTGTTTACTGACATATTTTCTCCTGTCCGAGAGTTATTTTATAACATTTGAAAGCATTTTGCAAGTTATTTCCGACAAATATTGGAATTTCGTATGATTTTGCCTGAATTTATTTTGCAAAATTCTCAAAAAATTAAAACTAACCGCCGATTTTTGATTGATTTTTTTTAAAAGCCGTGTTATATTTAGAAAGGTCGTGAATTTCAGCGGCTTTATTTTTGACTGTTTAATCCCACGGAGGTACAGATATTTATGTCAAGAGTTTGTGAAGTGTGCGGTAAGGGTCAGACTTCGGGCAACAACGTCAGCCATTCCAAGAGAAGGACGAGGAGGACTTTCAAGGCGAACGTCCAGAAGGTCTCCTATGTCGCGGGCGGCAAGGTCACGACGGGCTATGTCTGCGCAAGATGCCTTAAAACGGTAGAAAGAGCTTAAAAACCCGAAAATAAACGCGGAAGGGCGCGCCTTTTACGGCGCGCCCTTTTATCATGCTTCGAGAGAATCCCCCGTCACGGAAAATTTCACGTTTTTAAACTCCGCGACGGTGTTCTTTGCCGCAAAGAGGCAGATATACACAAATTCGTTGTCCCTCTGCACGAAGTCGAAATCGGTGTACGTACAGCTCTCCCCGTCCACCTCCGCCGTCACCGACTGGTTTATCTTTCTGAGCGAGAGGGTGTGCGTTCTGCCCGAAAGGCTCTCAGCCGTCCTGCCCGAGGGGACTATGCCGCCGTTCTCGCGGCAATAGACGACGTTCCAGCGTTCGCCCGTGTGGTATGCCCCCGCGGCAACGTAGTTGTCCTTTATAGTGGGATCGTCCCTGTCGATGTAGACTGAGTCGCGGAGCATTATGCCGAAGGCGTTCTGGTTTTCGTCGGCGATATCCCCCGACACCTCGGCGGAGATCTCGAAATTCTTCCCCGCGGGAAGCTGCCTGAACACGGCGGCTATGCCGTCGGTGGAGCCCGTCTTGCCGAACCCCCCTTTTCCGCCGACCGAAAAAGCGTTTCCGTCCCCTTTGAGCGTGAAATTCCGCGGCGAGATATTATTCTGCCCGCCGACGTCGCCGAACACCGTTCCGTACCATCCGTCCGCCTTTATATCCCACAGCGCGGAGCTCCGGGCGGGAGAGAACGGCTCGTAGAGCGGCTCCCTGTAAGATAAGTTGACCGCCTCGGGATAGTCCTTGTCGTAAGAAGGCGGCGCGGCGTCCTTTTTTATGCGCTCCGCGAGGGGCAGACCCGTGCGCGCGAGGGCGCAGATAAAGTCGTAGGCAGCCGCGCGCGCGCCGTAAAGGTTGAGGTGGGTGGAGTCCATTCCCGTGCGCTTGCCGCCGAGTGCGCCCGTAAAGGCGTGATAGTCCGCCGCCCGCTCGTGCCCGAGCGCGAGATACCTCGCTTTGGACGAGGCGGTGAGGTCGATGACCGTAACGCCCGCCGCCGCGCCGAGCTCGCGTATCGCGCGGGGATAGTCTCCCCCCCTGAACGCCCCCACGTCGCGGGTTATGTGCCCGCTCTTGCCGCCGTAGTCGTCGTGCGGGTCGAGCCGCACCACGGGCGTGCAGAGTATTGGCACCGCCCCGCGCGAACGCGCGAGGGCTATATAGTTGTCGTACAGATTCTTGCGGAAGGAAACTCCCCCCTCCGCGCTTGCGTCGCTCTCGCTCTTCAGGGGGTTGGTATAGCGCGCGGGCTCGTTCTTTTCGTCGTTGTGCCCGAAGCCTATCACGAGATAGTCCCCAGCTTTGAGCTCCCTTTTCAGCCTGTCGTAGTTGCCGAAGGAGTCGGTAAGGAAGCTGAGCGAACTCCTCCCCGACACCGCGAGGTTGACCGTTCTGACCCCGTCGAGATAATATCCTATCTGCTCGCCGTAGCCGCAGCGGGGGATATAATAGGGGTCGTTAAAGGCGCTCACCGTGGAATCGCCCACTATAAAGACAGTTATCTTTCCGCCGTCCATAGATATTCTCCGTTATAAAAGCCCGCCGCATGGCGGGCGTTTTTTATGAGCCGTACTTTACGCCGAACCTGACGTCTGCGCCGCCGAAGATCGCCGAGTTGTCGAATACCGCGCCGTTGGAGGAATAGCTCTGCGTGTCCGAATTCTTCCTCACGTTCTCCCATTCCTCCGCCGTGCCCGCAAAGTACACGTTTTTCAGGTTGCCGTCGTGGTGGAAGGCATGTCCGCACACGAACCTGCCCCCGCTGAAATATGCGCCCTTTACGGAGAGCAGCCCCGACGGCAGATACACCGTTTCAAGCGAAGAGCAATATCCGAAAGCCCCCTCGGAGATCTCCGTTATGCCATCGCCCACGACGACGCTCTTTAAAGCCGTGCAGGTGTGGAAAGCGGCATAGCCGAGAGCGGGCGTCGTCTCGGTAATGTCCTCGCCGTTTTCGTCCTTTGCCGTGGAGACGACGGAGTGCATTCCGTCGGGCAGAACCAGCTCTTCAAGGGATGTGCAGTTGTAAAAGGCGCGCGCGCCTATGCTGACGAGGGTCTCGGGGAAGACGATGTTTTTCAACGACGAACAGCCCTCGAACGCGCTCATCTTCACCGCGGTAAGCGCGGGCGGCAGGGCTATGCTTTCAAGCGAGGCGCAGTCCGTGAACGCCATTCCCTCTATCTCGGTGACCGAATCGGGAATGTTTATGCGTTTGAGCAGGCTGCACCCGCCGCACATTCCCCACGGCACCGCCGTTATCGTGCTCCCCTCCTCGAACACCACCTCTTCGAGATAGCCGTTGTATATAAAGGCGCCGTCGCCTATTATCTCCACCGTGGAGGGGATTACTATTTTTGTAACCGAAGTACCCGAAAAGCCCTGCGCGGCGATCTCCTTTACGGGGTAACGGTTTTCGCCCTCGCCGTAATACGCGGGAATGACGAGCTCGCCTTTCAGCGCGGAAGAGTATCCCGTGAGGGAAGCGCAGTAGTACTTTTCCCCGCCGTCGGTCTTCAATTCGTAGCCCGCCGAGGCGCTGCACCCCGAAAACACGGGCACGCACGCGGCGGCGACGGCAGCCGCCGCAATGACTGCAATTACAGATTTTTTCATAACGGATATATTGTAGCATATGCGGGGCGAAAAATCAAGAGAAAATTTCAGCCGCACACCTCTCTGAACACCCGCATAAAATTGCCGTAACATATCTTTTCAGCCACGCGGAAAGGAATGCCGTTGTCGCAGAGAAAAGCCGTTAATCCGGGCATATTGCGGGGGCAAACCGAGATCCCGCCCGCGGGAACGCCGTCCCAATCGCTGCCGAATGCGGGCAGGTCCTCCCCGCCGACTTGTATCATGCGCTTTATGTGGCGGAGTATCTCCTCAAAGGAGCCGTCGCCGCCGAGGAATTTTTTGTAAAAGTTGACGCCCGCAACGCCGCCGCAGTCCGCAAGCTGCGCCAAGAGCCCGTCGGTGAGGTTGCGCTGCGACGGGCACACGCTGTCGCAGCAGGAATGGCTCGCCGCGGCGGGTCTCTTCCTGCCCTGCAAGATCTCTGCGGCTCCGCCGTCCGAAAGGTGCGAAATGTCGGCGATTATCCCCTCTTCGTCGAGGGCTGCGAGCGCCGCCCTGCCCGCCTCCTTCAAGCCGCGCTCCTCCCGCCTGCCGTCCGCGCGCACGTTGGGATAGGCGAGGGCGTTTTCGCTGTTCCACACGAGCGAAGCCATTATCACCCCGTCCGCTTTCAGCTCCCCTATGCGCCGCGCGCTCCCGCCGGTAAAGCCTATGTTCTCGCAGGTCAGGGCGCAGCAGCTCTCCCCGTTTTTTAAGGCGGCTTCCGCCTCCGCGCACGTCCTTACGGCGGCTATACCGCGGCAGGGAAAGAGGCTATGGAAAAGTTTTACCGCCGCGGCGTATGCCGCGGCGGTCTCGTCGCAAGTAAAGGCGGCGAAGCACTGCAAAAGCGGCTCCGACCTGAGATATCCGTATGTGACCTGCCCCGCGAGCGCGCCGAGCGACAGGGCGTCGCAGTGCATGTCTATGCGCACTTTTTAAATATGAGCCTCAGTATCCTGCGCACGGGTTTGGGCGGTTTAACGCATATGATGGTCATACTTCCCCCTTGTTCACTATGATGAGGGCGACGCCCCGCACGTCGATATACGCCTCGGGCGAGAGCACGATGTTTGAAACGCCCCTGCACTCGCCGTATCCTATCGACGCGGGATAGCCGTATTTGAGCCCCTTAAAATCCATTATATGCAGTATCCCGCCGAAAGGGAACACCGAAATCGTCTTCAAATTGTATTCGCCGAGGGGTATTTTGCCCTCCGCCGCGAAGATAAGAGAGCGGTCGTTGTGCATTACGCACTTCACTTTCCGCCTCTCGGCGAAGTGCAAAAGGTGCAGGTTGCCGAGAAAATGGTCCTCGCGCCCGCCGCCGCCCCCGAAGATATCTATCTCGCCGCAGCCCGCGTCAATGAGTTTGCGCAGGGCTATCTCGCCGTCCGTGAAGTCCTTTTCGGAGGGATATATCTCCTCGGGCGGGGGATCGGGGACATAGCCGAGGCTGTCGAAGTCTCCCACGTTTTTGTCTATGCGCACCCTGCCCTTCGCCCAGCCGTACGCGCCGTCGCAACAGTACACGAGCGCGCCGCCGCAGTCTATTTCGCCCGGATAGGGCTCGCCGTTCAACAGCAGTATCCCTCTCATTCGGCGAGTATCCTCACCGTCTTTGCTGGGTCGGGAGAGCGGAAAAACGCGCTCCCCGCGACGAGCACGTTCGCGCCAGCCGCCTTGATCGCGGCGGCGTTTTCCTCCGTCACGCCCCCGTCTATCTCTATGTCGAGCCCGTCCATGCCCGAAAAACGGGCAAATTCGCGCGCCTTTTTGACCTTTTCAAGCGTTTCGGGAATGAATTTCTGCCCGCCGTAGCCCGGGTAAACGCTCATGATAAGGACCATGTCGCACAGCGGGAACACGTCAAAGACCTTTTCCACGTCCACGTCGGGATTTATCGCCACGCCGCACTTCACGCCGTAGCTCTTTATAAGGTTCAGCGTCTCTTCGAGGTAGCTGTCCGAAATTTTTTTGCACGCCTTGTAGTGCACGGTTATTATGTCCGCCCCCGCCTCGGCGAAAAACTTTATCTGCGTTTTGGGGTGCTCTATCATGAGGTGGCAGTCGAGGGGGAGTTTTGTGAGCGGGCGTATGTTTTTCACCATCTGCCCGCCGAAAGTTATGGGCTCCACAAAACTGCCGTCCATGACGTCGCAGTGAATGAGGTCGGCGCCCGCCGCCTCGGTCCTTTTTATCGCCTCGCCCATGGCGGAAAAATCCGCCGAAAGTATGGAAGGCGCAACCTTGATCTTCATATGTTCACCTCTTTTACGGCTGTCCGCCGTCGTTTTCACCCAAATATCCCGCGCGGAGCTGCCCGCACGCGCCGCCTATGTCCGCCCCCGTCCGCCGCCTCAGCGTGACCGAGAGCCCGCCCTCTTCGAGTAGTCCCAAAAAGCGGTAAGCCTCCTTTTCGTCCGCGGAGGAGAGCTTCCTCTCCTTCACCTCGTTCAGCCTTATCAGGTTCACGTGGCAGGGCTTGCCCTTTAAAAGGGATATCAGCTTAGCCGCGTGCTCCTTGCCGCAGTTCTCCCCCGAAATGAGGGCGTATTCGAAGATATACCGCCTGCCCGTCTTTTTGAAGTAGTAGTCGCACGCCTTCAATATCTCGGATATCGTGTATCTGTTGGCGACGGGCATCGTGCGCCGCCTGCCCTCGTCGTCCGCGGCGTGCAGGGAGACAGTGAGGTTCACTCCCCAGCCCTCTTCCGCGAGCTTGTATATGGCGGGAGCCAGCCCGCAGGTGGAGAGGGATATGTTGCGGGTGGAAATGTTCAGTCCCCCCTCCGCCGAGATATTTTTTATGAAGTTTTTTACGTTTTCATAGTTGTCGAGGGGCTCGCCGCTGCCCATAAGCACGATATTCGTGACCCCGCGCTCCTTCCCCGAGGCGTGCAGGGCGTTCACTTTTTGCACCTGCGCCGAAATCTCCCCGGAAGTCAGGTTGCGCACCAGCCCGCCCAAGGTGCTCGCGCAGAACTTGCAGCCCATGCGGCACCCCACCTGCGTGGAAACGCATTGGGTGTTGCCGTACTTGTATTTCATGAGCACGCCCTCCACAATGTTGCCGTCCGCAAGGCGGAAAAGGTACTTTTCCGTGCCGTCGGCGGCGGTGAGGGTCTTTATTATTCTGACGGGCTCGTCCTCGAAGCGGGCGAGCAAGCTCTCCCTCAGCGCGCCGTCCACATTTATTTCGGAAATTTTTTTGCCCTTCATAAGCCCCGTGAACAGCTGTTTTGCGCGGAAGGGTTTTCCGCCGAGTTCCGCCACGAGTTCTGTTAGCCTTTCAAAGGACATATCCTGCAATATCTCTTTCATTCTGCCGCTTATCTATATTCCTCTATAACACCACACGACTGTCGCTTTCTTTTTGGTGAAAATATTGCCCTCTTCCGTCAGATTCCAATCCGCTGCCCAATCCTCTGGCTTCTTATCTGCGTGGCAGTATATTTTAAGGTTTAAGCAGTAATAGAACGCCTCTTTGCCGATAAAAGTTACACTTTTTGGTATGATTACGCTTGTAAGATTGCAAAAAGCGAACGCCTTTTCGCCGATAAAAGTTACAGTTGGGGGTATAGTCATACTTTTAAGGCTTCTGCAACAACCAAACGCCCTGTCGCGGATAAATTGCACTCTCGTGGAGGATATTGTTACGTTTGTAAGGCATGAACAATCATAAAACGCATTAGCTTCTATGCTCACGCCGTCGGTAATGTTCACGTTCTTCAATGATTCGGGCACAAATTTTGAATTTGTTGTATAATCAAGCGCACCGAAAATATAACCAAAATGTTTATTTTTTGGTGCGTTAGGTTCGTTGCCCACAAATGGTAAGGTTATACTTTTAAGACCACGGCAATTTTCAAGTGCCGATATACCTATACTGGTCACACTTTTAGGTATAGTTATTTCAGTAAGACTTACACAGTCCTTGAATGCACCACTGCCGATAACGCTGACGCTCTCGGGTATCGTTATGCCTGTAAGTTTTATACAGCCACTGAACACTCTTTCGCCTAACCCGCCAATATTTGGCAAGGATATATTCATAAGGCTTGTGCATCCCTGGAACGCCTCTATGCCGATAGAAGTCACACTTGCAGGCAGTACTATATTTTCAAGACTATGGCAGTTATTGAACGCAGCCGCGCCGATCGAAGTAACGCTGTTCGGAATAGTTACGCTTGTAAGATTTTCGCACCAATTAAACATGGCGTCACCGATATAAGTCAATCTATCGGGAATTACTATACTTTTAAGACTACTGCACCTTTCAAATATTCCTCTACCGATAGAAGTTACGCCCGCGGGGATAGTAATGTCTGTGAGTTTTTTGCAACCACCAAATGCTTTATCTCCGATTGAAGTAACACCGTCGGGTATTATTATGCTTTCAAGGTTTGTACAACCATCAAACGTCGCCGCGCCGATTGAGGTTACTCCCTCGGGTATGGTTATGCTTTTGAGGTTCGTACAACCTTGAAATGCAGCCGCACCTATTGATGTTACACTGATAGGTATAATAATGTGTTTAAGTTGCGTGCACCCTCTAAATGCGGAACCGGCAATAGAAGTTACATTGTGCGGAATTTTCACATCTCCGCCCTTGCCCGTATATTTTTTAAATTCTGTTCCGAAAATTTCGAATCCGAGATTTTTTATTCTCTCCTCTTCTTCGCGCTTTTTGCGCTCGGCTTCTTCCTTTTCACGTTTCTCGCGCGCTATGCGCTCCTCTTCCTGACGTTTTCTTTCCGCTTCTTCCTTTTCGCGCGCTATGCGCTGTTCCTCGATTCTTTTGGCGAGTTCCTCATAGGAGATATTGCCCGAGGGGGCGTTTTTTATTTTTTCGAGCTGCTCGGCAAACTGCCGCTGTTGCTCTTCCATTGCCTTGCGCTGCTCTTCGAGAGCGCGGCGCTGTTCGGCGAGCTCCCTCTTCTGCTCTTCGGCGGCGCGCTTCTTTGCCTCGGCTTCGGCTGCCCGCTTTGCCCGGGCTGCGGGAGTGTGGCTGTCCACAAACTCCTCTACGCGCGACAGCGCGCCGAGCTTACCCAAGTCTATCCCCTGCAACTTGCCGTTTCGTCCCGGGAGCCTTTCTATAGGCTTACCCGTGAAAGCTATCGCTATGCTGTCCGTCTCCTTTTCGGAATCGTTCACAAGTTTTAAAAAGCGGCTGTATTCGTTCTTTACCCACTTGGTCTGCAAGTATTCTTCGTCCCCGCACACGACAAGCATGCACTCCGAACTGTAAAGCGCATATAGTATCCTCGCCTCATAGTCCGCGCCCGTGACGTTCGTCAGCTCTCTCTCCGAGAAAAACGGCTTGTACTTCTTCTTCAACGCAAAGTATATGTCGTCCGCATACTTATAGTCCGCCGTGCGAAGTTTCGTATTGTCGTCCGTCACCTTTACGCAGATAAAGCAGTCATAGTCCAGCCCCGATTGTTTCAGATTATAGAACTCGGACTGTATGTAATCTATATCCTTTGCCTTTTCCTCGTACACCGCGCGCTGTTCGGGTGTGGCTTTCATGTAAGCCCTCATGTAGTCGGGGTCGTCCGAGAATTTCTTGTCCGTGACCTCGTAGCATATGGGCTGTAACCTGTTGGCGACCTCGTCCTTTATATACCTCACCTTGAACTTCGAGAGGGCTTTGCCGAAATGGGCTTCGGGCTCGTTGCCGTCTATCTCGGCGGCTTTTGAGTACGAAGTCATTGCTCCCTCAAAGTCTCCCTTATCCAGCGAGAGTTCGCCCGAATCGAGGAAGTTTAAAAGCCTGTCGTCCGCGGTCTCCTTGGGCAGGGTATACATAGTCCCGCAGTATCCGCACTGCACGGCTCCGCCGACCGCCTTCGTGATATCCAGCGGCTCGCCACAGAGTTTACACTTGTGTAGTTTGAGTTCAGCCATGGTTTTTCTCCTGTATGCCGTTTTTTATATTATATCACACATCTGTGCGGTTTTTTATGAAACTTGTCAAAAAAAATCCTGCGCCGAGGGAAATATGCGGTAAAAATTGCAGTCCGAACGGCGTTTTTTCGTGGGCGAGCGGGGAAGAGGGTATTTTCAGCGTGAATTCGGGGTGCTCCCTCATAAACGAGTACGCCACGCTGTCGTTTTCCTCGGGCAGCACCGAACATGTGGAGTAATAGAGCGCGCCGCCCTCCTTCACGTATCCCGCGCACGCCGACAATATGGCGAGCTGGGTCCGGGCGAGAGACTGCACGTCGCTCTCCATGCGCCTCAGCATTATGTCGGGATTTTCGTTTATCACGCCCGTGCCCGAGCAGGGGGCGTCTACCAGAACGGCGTCGAACGCGCCGCACAGCGAGGGGTCGTATACGGAGCTGTCGTATACCTCCGCGCGGATATTTTCCACGCCCATGCGCGCGGCGTACTCCCCGATAAGGCGCACCCTGTGCGGGTGGATATCGCGGGCGAGCACGCTGCCGAACTTATGGGAGAGGGTCACGGATTTGCCGCCCGGCGCCGCGCAGGCGTCGAGAAGTTTTTCTCCGCCCTCCACCGCCGCGCAGATCGCCGCCGAGCCCACGGATTGGAAGGTGTAGTCGCCCGCCGCAAAGCCGCCGTCGCGGACGAATTCGGGGAAGATATATACCCCCTCGAAGGGCGTATCGATGTGCGGGCGGGACAGATATTTTTCCGCGCCGCGCACAAACCGCACGCACAGTCCGCGGCTCTTTGCGGCAAGTATCGCCTCGGTTTGCCCCTTGTATCGCCGCTTCAGCTTTTTTACAAGCCACACGGGCGCGCCGTACTCCGAAGAGAGCCGCCCGTACTCCGTCTGCGGCGGGGGCGGGAGCTTATAAGAGCGCAAAAAGGCGTTTACGAAGCCCGCCGCGCCGCCCTTGCCCGCCTTTTTGACGAGCTCCACCGCGCAATCTATGACCATATAGCCGTGCTTGCCCATGAATTCGAGCATGTAGAGGGCTATCTTCAAGATCAGCTTCACGGAAGAGCGGGGCGTGCGCCCGGCGTTGGCGGCGATGACCGCCTCCAAAAAGATATCCTTTTCGATGACGCCGTAGCATATCTTCACCGTGCGCGCCCTGCCCTCGGGCTCCAAAGGAACGCCCGCAAGCGCATGTTTTAA
Organism: uncultured Clostridia bacterium; assembly: GCA_947627955.1. Classification (GTDB taxonomy): domain Bacteria; phylum Bacillota; class Clostridia; order Christensenellales; family Borkfalkiaceae; genus Coproplasma. Next base: position 17,544 of record CANQXZ010000006.1, on the reverse strand, counting down.
GTACGCCCCCTCCCTGTACACCTTGGAGAGCACGAGATAGGGGTCCGCGAGAGGATTAACCAAGGATGTCTCCCACCTTTATCTTTCTGCCGTTCAAAAAGTCCTTTGCACCCATTATTTTGCCGCCCGCAAGCTGCAAAATGTCGATACGTATTGCGTTTTTGCCGCACGCGACCACGATCTCGCCGCCGCCCGCGCGCAGAACTTCGCCCGCCGCGCCCGAGCCTATAACCTCTTCGGCGTCAAGGATATTGAGCGCCGCGCCGTTCAGGCGGGAATAAGCCGCGGGTTCGGGGCTGAACGCCTTGATCTTCCTTACCGCCTCCTCCGCGGAAGCCGAAAAATCTATTTCGCAGTCCTCTTTTTTTATCTTCCTGCAATAGGAGACCGAGGCGGAGTCCTGCATGAGGAGCTGTACGTTCCCCGCCGAAATGAGCTCTACGGCTTCCACAGCCGCTTCGGCGGCGAGCGACGAGAGCTTTTCGCCGAGCTGCCCGCAGGTCATTTTGCCCGTCTTGCACCTCTTTACGAGCAGGATATCCCCGCTGTCGAGCTCGGGCTCCGTCTTCATGACGGTTATCCCCGTATACTCCTCGCCCGCGAGAATAGCCGCCTGTATGGGGGAAGCGCCCCTGAACTTGGGGAGAAGGGAGGCGTGCAGATTCCACACCCCACCCCCGAATACGGCAAGGAGTTCTTCGGGCAGAATCTGCCCGTAGGCGCACGTTATCATTATGTCCGCCCCGAGCGCGGCGAGCTCGGCTACGTGATCGCGGATTTTGGGAAAATCGAACACGTTCAGCCCGTTTGCGAGAGCAAAGCTCTTCACGGGGGTGGGCGTTAAGGTCTTTTTGCGCCCGACGGGGCGGTCGGGCTGGGTTATCACCGCCACGACGGACGCGCCGCTTGACAAGAGCGCTTTCAAGGGCTCCACCGCGAACGCGGGAGAGCCTGCATAGACTATCTTCATATCACTCCTCGGGCGGCAGGTCGTACACCTCCGCCGCCTTATCCGTATAGAGTATTCCGTCGAGGTGGTCGAGCTCGTGGCAGACCGCGCGCGCGAAAAAGCCCTCCGCCGTCAGCTTGTGCTTTTTGCCGTTGCGGTCCCTGTATTCGGCTTTTACCACGTTCGGGCGGGTGACGGTGCCCTGTTTGCCCTTTACCGAAAGGCAGCCCTCGGGTCCCGTCTGTTCGCCCTTTACGGAGATTATCTTGGGGTTTACGAGCTCGAAATAGCCCTCGCCCACGTCGATCACGACGGCGCGTATGGGCACGCCCACCTGCGGCGCGGCGAGACCCGCCCCGTTTTCCGCGCGGACGGTCGTCTTCATATCGTCGAGAAGAGCCCAAAGCTCCCCGTTGAACGCCTTGACCGGCTCGCAAATTTGTCTCAGCACGGGATCGCCCGTCTGTACCACGTATCTGCGCGACATATATTGCTCCTTATGATAGATTGGCGGGATTTTCCTCCACGTAGCAGAGCACGTTGGGGGACGAAACCGCCGCCGCGATTTCGTAAATTTCAGAGAGCAGTTCCCCGTCCGTCAGCCGCATGAGCACCTGATAGCGGTGTTTGCCCTGTATCTTTTTGACGGGAGAGTGCATCCTGTTCAGAAACAGAAATTTGTCGGGATATTTTTCCCTCAGCGCCTCCGCCGAGAAGTACGCCTCTTTGAGGGCGGAAAGCGCCTGCGCGTCGTTTTCCGACGTCACCATGACGCGGCATATCAGCGAATAGGGCGGGAAAAGCGTGGCTTTTCTCACCTGCTTTTCGTTTTCGTAAAAGCCCTTGTAGTCGTATTTCACGGCATAGCGGAGAATGTAGTTTTCGGGGCTGTACGTCTGCAAGACGACCTTGCCCTTTTCGTCCGCGCGCCCGCTCCTGCCCGAGACCTGCGTAATTAGCTGGAAAGTGCGCTCGCCGCTCCTGTAATCGGAAAAATGCAGGCTCATGTCGGCGTCCAGAATGCCCACGAGGGTGACCGAGGGGAAATCGTGCCCCTTGGCTATCATCTGGGTGCCGACGAGGATATCCGCCTCGTGCGCGGCGAACTTTTTGAGTATGTTATAGTGCCCGTCTTTGCCCGAAACGGTGTCGTTGTCCATTCTGAGCGTGCGCGCCCCGGGGAAGAGCTCCCCGAGTTCCGCCACCACCCTCTGCGTGCCCGTGCCGCTGTAAATTATGTGTCTGCCGCCGCACGCGGGGCATACCGCGGGCAGCTTGTATCTCGCGCCGCAGTAGTGGCATTTGAGGCAGTTATCCTCGCTGTGATAGGTCAAGGACACGTCGCAGTTTTCGCACTTGGCGACGTAGCCGCAATCGCGGCAGATGACCGTGCGGGAATATCCCCTCCTGTTGAGGAAAAGTATCGCCTGATTGCCGCTTTTAAGCGTTGCGGCGAGCTCCTCTTTCAAGGGGGCGGAAAAGGCGGTGTTGTTGCCCCTCTGCGCCTCCTTGCGCATGTCGGCTATGATTATCTCGGGCAGGGGGCGGCGGTTTATCCGCTCGGGCAGGGTCACGAGCCCGTATTCCCCCTCTTCGGCTTTGAGATAGCTCTCCACCGACGGCGTCGCGCTCCCCAAAACGAGCTTGCAGCCGTTGTATTCCGCGCGCATGCGGGCTATTTCCACCGTGGAATAGCGGGGCGCCGACTCCGACGAGTACGAGGCGTCGTGCTCCTCGTCGATCACTATTACGCCTATGTCCTTTAAGGGCGCGAACACGGCGCTGCGCGCGCCGACGGCTATCTTCGCCTCGCCCGACCTCAGCCTCCACCACTCGTCGAAACGCTCCCCCGCGGTCAGCCCCGAATGCAATATCGCCACCCCGTCCTTAAAGCGGGCGCGCAGCTGGGCGAACATCTGGGGGGTGAGCGAAATTTCGGGCACGAGGAATATGGCTGTCTTGCCGCTCTCTATGGCGCGGGCTATGAGCCTTAAATATATCTCCGTCTTGCCGCTCCCCGTAACGCCGTGCAGGAGATGCACGCGCTTAGGGGAACTCTCTATGCTCTCTATCGCGTTATTTTGGGCGGGAGTCAGCTCCCTTTCGGGCGCGCCGCCCCCTAAAAACGCCGACGGCGCGCGCTTTACGCGCCTCTTTTCCGCCGTAGCCGCGCCCTTTCCGATGAGCGCGGAGACCGCGCCCCTGCCGAACAGGGCGCAAAGACGGGAGAGCTCGGCTTCGCCGTGCTCTTTCAGATATGCGAGCGCCTCCGCCTGCTTTTTCGCGGATTTGGGCAGAGAAAGTCCTCCGTCGCGTAAAACGACGAAGGTCTTTTGCGCCTCGCGCACCTTCCCGAGCCGCATTTCGGACGGCAAAAAGAGCCTCAGCGAAGTCGCTTTCGGCACTTTATAGCGTGCGGAAATGTGCTCCATCAGGTCAAAGCACTCGGGCACGAGCGCCGGCAATTCGTCAAAGACGGAATATACCGGCTTCACTTTGTCCGCGGGAAGGGAACACGTCTCCGCTATTCCTATTACAAATCCCTCGATTATCCTGCCGCCGAAAGGCACCTTTACGCGGCTGCCCGCCGCAAGCCCCTCGGGGCACGAATACTCGAAGATCCTGTCCACCTGACTGTGGGCAATGTCCACGATCACCTGTGCATACATTTTACGGCAATCCGTGCTGGGCTCAGTCCTTTACGCACTTGATCTTGCCCGCGGCTATCTCGCGGCTGGCGATGGCAAGCTCCTTTATGACGTCGGTGGACGAGGTGGCGGTGCCCTGCGTCGCCTCAATTATCTGGCGGGCGCGCTTGGCTGCCACGACGCACAGCGCATAGCGGGACACGGGCTGCCCGTCCGTGCCGAGCTTTTCTATCAAAACGTCGACCGAAGGTGAATTTATCATATCATTTCTCCTTTTCATGCTCTATTATATTTTCTATTTCCGAAACGGCGGCGTTTAATTCGCCGTTTATTACCGTATAGTCGTACCCGTCCGCGCGGGAGAGTTCATAGTCCGTCCGCGCGAGCCGCTCCCTTATCTTCTCCTCGCTCTCAGAACCGCGCTTCAAAAGCCTTTCGTAGAGGGTGTTTTTGTCGGGCGGGACTATCATTATGAGCAGCGCCTCGGGGTGCGCCTTTTTCACGTTGAGGGCGCCGTCCACGTCGATTTCGAGGAGGACGTCCCTATCTTTCAGCTTCTTTTCCACGAAGGCGCGCGGCGTGCCGTAGTAATTCCCGAAGTGCTCGGAATATTCCAAAAACCCGCCCTTGCCTATGCTCTCTTCGAAGCTCTCGCGGGTGAGGAAAAAGTAGTCCTTTCCGTCGGTTTCGCCCGCGCGCGGCGCGCGCGTCGTGCACGAAATGCTGAGCGCATAGTTGCCGCTCTTTAAAAGTCTTTTGACTATCGTGCCCTTGCCCACGCCCGAGGGCCCGGACAGCACGATCAACAGGTTGCGCATATTCTACTCCACGTTCTGCACTTGTTCGCGTATCTTTTCTATCTCGTTTTTGAGCGCGAGCCCGAGGCGGGTTATCTCGAGGTCGTTCGACTTCGAACATATGGTGTTGGTCTCGCGGTTGAATTCCTGCACGAGGAAGTCGAGCTTTCTGCCCACTATGTCCTCCTTGCAGATGGCGCGGAACTGCGCTATGTGCGAGCCCAGCCTTGTGAGCTCCTCGTCTATGTTCGACCTGTCGGCAAAGAGCGCCGCCTCGGTGAGTATCCTGCCCTCGTCGGGCTGCTCGGAAGCCAATATCTTCTTTATCTTCGTTTCGAGGCGGACCCTGTACTCCTCCGCCACGAGCGGAGCCCTCTTTTCCACACAGGCGACCAGCCCCTCTATGACGTCCATGCGGGAGAGCATGTCGGCTTTCAGCTTTTCGCCCTCCCTGAGGCGCATCGCGTTGAGGTTTGAAAGCGCCTCTTTCAGCGCCTTTTCCGCTGCGGAGACCAGAACTTCGTCCGCGGCTGCCGCCTCCTCCTGTTTTATGACGTCGGGGAAGCGCATCACCGAAGTTACGGTGACGTCGTCCGCAATTTGAGGGAAGAGCTCCTTTACGCGCTCCGCCGCAGCCATGTACGCGCGCGCGGCGTTTTCGTCGAGGGTTATCTTCTTCTCCTTGTCGCGCTTGTCGGTAAAGGAGATAAACACGTCGGCGTGCCCGCGAGTGAGCATCGCGCGCACCTCGCCCCGTATATTTTCCTCGTATGCGGAGAACACCCGCGGCGCCTTTATAGAGACGTCGAGATAGCGGTTGTTCACCGTCTTTATTTCGACGGCGAGTTCCACGCCGCCCTCTTCGTATCCGCCCTTGCCGTAACCGGTCATACTGAGCATATCTGCACCTCTTCCCGCGCCTTATCTTTCCGCGCCCTAACGCGCGGAAACGCCGCAAAGGCGGCGCCCTGCCCTCCGCGGGTTTTTTCGCTTGTATTATATCAACAAATACCCGAAAATGCAAGAAGTTTGGGGCTTCCTTTAAAATTTAAGGAACGCGCGCGCTGAAAGGGATCTTTTAAAATTTTTTCGCTCCGCCCACGTTTAATATCCGCGGCAGTGGCAATAACAGAATGGAAACCTTCCGGGGAGGTGAAAATGAAGATAGCTCTTATAATCACGGCTCTGTTCGCTTCTGTCGTATTGGCGGCTTTTTCCGTATTCCCCTCCCGCTTATGCTTCTCGGGCGGCAAAAACTACACCTTTTACTGCGGGACAAGCTCGGCTGATTGCAGGGAAGTTGTGGCGGCTTTCAATCCCGAAGCCGAAAAACTGCTCCTGAAAGACGTGTGCGGGGAAAGCGCGGAATATGAAAATTTCGACCTCGGAAGCTATCTTGAAAAGGTAAACGGCAAAGTGATGTTCACGGAAACGCTTTCCGACTCGGTGAACTACTACTGCTCCGCCGATTTGCCCTATTCGGTGAACTTATACGGCGAAACGATAAATCTGCACGTCTGCGTGCGGGGCAATGTGGCAAAAGTGGCGTCGCCCATAATTTTCGGCGGCTACTGATTTTCTATGAAAGATCTTTCGGCAATAAAAAGGAGTAAACTATGAAAGACAACGCAAATTCAAAACCCACAAGAAAGAAGAAGCTGTTGTTCTGGCTTATTCTTGCCGCATGCCTGCTTATTGTCGCCGCGATAACCGTCGGGGTTATATTCGCGGTAAACGGCAACGGACGGAATATGACTTTGGACAGCGGAACGGTTGAAGGCGGCGGGCAGCAGGAGCCTCCCGATAGCGGCGACGACGACCCCGGAGCCGATACCTCCTCCCAATACGAATTCATCTCGCCCGTAAAGGACGTGAACGTGATCTGCGCGCACGTGTTCGCCCACAACAAGACGCTCGACAAGTACTATCTCCATCAGGCGATAGACTTCGGCGCGCCCGCGGGCACGGAAGTGCTCGCCGCGGTGGACGGCAAGGTGCTCTCCATAGAGAAAGACGACAAGCTCGTCTATGCGACCGTCACCATCGAGCATGCGGGCGGAGTGACCACCGTGTATAAATTTATCGAGCCCGCGGAAAGCCTCGTTGCGGGCGCGGCTGTGACCCGCGGACAGGTGATAGGCGCCATTGCCGCCGCCACGGGCATTGAAAACGCCGACGGCGACCACCTGCACTTCGAGGTGTTCAAGGACGGCGTGAACGTCGACCCCGAGGACTACCTCGAAATAGACCCCAAGTAACGCACTGCTTTTTTTGCATTTCCCCTTGCTCCCCGCGGCGAAAACGCCGCCGCGGGGAACGGCGCGCCCGCTGTCTTCATACAGCGGGCGCGCTCCGCATGTGCCCTAAATCATATTTTTACCGCTTTTTTCAACAGTTTTTGCACTGCCGAACAAAAATGTGAACTTTGTTGTTAAAAAACATAAATTTTTGTGAACTTTGAAAAGTTATTTCACTAAAAAATTTTTTATTTTGTTAAGTTAACATAAATTATCGAAATTATCATAAAATAATGTTGTAAAATAACATAAATAAAATTTTTAAAAAATTTGAAATTGTTATTGACTAACAAAAAATTCGGTGCTATACTGCAACTGCAATTAAGAAAAGAGCGGCAAGCTCTCTCTTAAAATACATTTCAAGGAGGTAAATACAATGTTGTACGATGACCTCGGCAAAATCGAAGAAGCCAATGATATCTATGGGGTGTCGCCCCTTTCCTACGTCACCCTCAACTGCGCGAGATAACTTATCCGCGCGCGATCGGCGGCAAAGCACAAGAGAACATGAGGTAAAATACTTTTATAAGGAGGTATTTGCAATGTTATATTTCGAATTGAACGAAATGGAAGAGACAAATGAATATTACGGGGTTTCTCCCCTTTCGTACGTTGCGTTGAACTGCGCGAGATAAGCGCGGCTTAAAAGCGCAACAGATAAACCCATGAATAAAGCGCCCGCGGAGCATTCCGCGGGCGCCGTTTTTTTACTCTGCGGAGAGCTCCGCCAGCCGCCTTTTCACCTCGCCGAGCTGCGCGCGGGTCACTCCCGAATAGTTTATAACCGCGGTCTTGTCCGCCGCGGGGGCGGGCACGGCGAGATAGTCGCCGACGCATTTCAGCCTTACGCCCAGCCTTTCGGCATACGCCTTTACCGCCCCGTCCGACTCAGCCGCTGGGAACCTGCACAAAAGGTGGGGTCCGCTCCCCGAATCGGTTATCTCGCAGGGCGTCGGGAGCCCGCAAAGGAGAGCCGTGACCTCCCGCCTCATCTCCCTGTAATACTTTTTGAGCCTGTTTATGTGCCGCTCGAAGTATCCCCCGCCGAGCATGGCGGCGAGCGTTTTCTGTTCGAAGAGGGGCACGACGTTCGCGCTCGAAGAGAACAGCCGCATGTAATCGCCGTACAGCTTTTCGGGCAGCACCATGTATCCCATTCTCATCGAGGGGGCGAGGCTCCGGGAAAAGGTGTTTATGTAAATCACCCTGTCTGGGCAGAGCCCGAAGAGGCTTTGCAGGGGTCTGCCCGAAAGGCGGAACTCGCTGTCGTAGTCGTCCTCCACTATGTATCTGTCGCCGCCGCGCGCCCACTCCACTAACCTGAGCCGCGCCGACGCGGGGGTCACCGCCCCCGTGGGAAATTGGTGAGAGGGCGAGATGTGCAGAACGTCCGCGCGGGAGGCTTTCAGCGCGTCCACGTCTGCCCCCCTGCCGCCGACGGGGATATACACCACGCGCGCGCCGTTTATCGAATAGCTCTCGGAAATGTTGCCGTATCCCGGGTTTTCCACGGCGAACGCCTTGTCGCGCCCGAGAAGGCGCACCGTTAGCCCGTACAGATACTCCGCGCCCGCGCCCACTATCACGCGGGAGGGGTCCACGTCTATCCCGCGGCTGCGGTACAGATAGGCGGCGATCTCCGCCCTGAGTTCCCCGTCGCCCGCGGCGGGCACCCTTTCGAGGAGATGCTCCCCGCAGTCCGCCAGAACGCCGCGCATCAGCTTCGCCCACACCGAAAAGGGAAACAGCTCCGCGGGAACGGGCGGCGCGACGAGGTCGGCGACGTAACTTTTCGCCCTCTCTGCGGAAAGCGACGTAGCCGCAGTCCTTCCCCCCGCGGGCAGGGGGGACACCTCGCCCACGAAATATCCGCTCCGCTCTCGGCTTTCGGCATAGCCCTCGGCGAGCAACTGCCCGTAAGCGAGCTCCACCGTGACCACGCTGACCCCCAGCTCGGCGGCGAGCGCGCGCTTTGCGGGCAGCTTTTCGCCCGTTCTGTACTTCCCGCGCAGTATGTCGTCCCTCAGCGCGGCATAGAGGGAATAGTATTTGTTCTTCGGGTCGAGATCGTAATAGGGCATCTGATATTATCCGTTACCTGTCTTTGATATATCCAGATAATACCATAAAGGGCGGGGCAAGTCAACCCGCGCACATAAAAAGCCGCGCGGCGATCTGCGCCGCGCGGCTTTGAACAAAAATTCACAGTTTTTCCGCGATCTTATCCAGAAATTCTTCCGAGGTGAGGCTCACGGGGACTACCCCCTCCTTTCCGAACAGCGGAACGAGGTCCCCCGTCATGTATCCCCCCTCTATGGTATCCAGCGTAGCCCTCTCCAGCCTTGCGGCAAACGCGGAAAGTTCCCCGATCCCGTCGAGCTCGCCCCGCTTTTTCAGCGCGCCCGTCCACGCCCATATCGTAGCCACGGGATTGGTGGAGGTCTTTTCCCCTTTGAGCCGCCTGTAATAGTGCCTCGTCACGGTGCCGTGCGCCGCCTCGAACTCGTACTTTCCGTCGGGCGAGACGAGCACGGAACTCATCATTCCGAGGGAACCGAACGCCGTCGCCACCATGTCGCTCATCACGTCGCCGTCGTAGTTCTTGCACACCCACAGCATTCCGCCGCCGCTGCGCATGACGCGCGCCACTACGTCGTCTATCAAAGAATACATGTAGGTTATCCCCTTCTTTTCGAACGCCGCGGCATACCGCCCGTACACTTGGGCGAATATGTCCCTGAAACGGCGGTCGTACACCTTGGAGATCGTGTCCTTGGCGCCGAACCACACGTCCAGCCCCTCGGTGAGCGCGTAGGAAAAACAGCACTCCGCGAACGCCTCTATGGAGCGGTCGGTATTGTGCATGCCCTGCGCCACGCCGCCGCTCTCCTTAAAGTCGTGCACAAGGATGCGTTCCCTCTCCTTTCCGTCCGCGCCGCAGACCGAAAGGTAAGCCTTGCCCCCCTTTTCCACTCCGCTCTCCACCGCGCCGTATACGTCGCCGTAGGCGTGGCGGGCGATGGCGATGGGCTTTTTCCAGCCGGGGACTATGCACTTTATGCCGTCCGCCGTTATGGGCGAGCGGAACACGGTTCCCCCGAGAATGCGGCGGATGGTGCCGTTGGGGCTCTTCCACATCTCCTTTAAATTATACTCTTCCACCCTCTGCGCGTTGGGGGTGATAGTGGCGCACTTCACTGCCACGCCGTACTTTGCGGTGGCTTCGGCGGCTTCCACGGTCACCCTGTCGCACGTTCTGTCCCTCTCGGGCAGCCCGAGGTCGAAATACTCCGTCTTCAGCTCCACATAGGGCTCTATCAGCTTTTCCTTTATGAGCGCCCACAGCACTCTCGTCATCTCGTCCCCGTCCATCTCCACGAGGGGGGTCTTCATCGGGATCTTATCCATTGCTTTCTCCGCAGGTCACAGTTTTTGTATATTATATACTATTTTTTCCCGCATTTACAAGCGTTTGAGGGCAACTCCGAGAGTATTCCCGTCCTCAATATGCGCTTTTGCGACGAGGCGAAATTCTGCACCGCCTCGCGGATCACGCTGTCCAGCACGGCGTAAAAGCCCCTGAAGCTGTCCGCAAAGAGATAGTACGCAAGCGAGCCGGGCACGGTGTTCACCTCGCTGAGATACACCTTGTCGGATAATATGTAGTCGAAGCGGACGACGCCGCGCATGTTGAGCTTAAAGTAGACTTCCCGCGTGATATCGCGTATTTGCCCCGAGATCCCGGCGGGCAGGTCTGCGGGGATGACCGATCTGCCGCCGCCGCGGTATTTGTCCTCGAAGCTGAAAATATCCCCCGCGGAGACCGCCTCCTCGCACTCGGAGACGGTTATGCCCTCCTCGCCGCGGTACGCGGCGCAGTTTATCTCGCGGCGCGGACAGAGATATTTTTCCACTATCGCCGCGCTGTCATAGATAAAGGCGCAGTCCAGCGCCTCTTTCAGCCCGCGCACGTCCTCCGCCACAGCCACGCCTATGCTCGAACCGAGGTTCGCCGGCTTGACTATCGCGGGGAAAAGGATATCGGCGGGGATCTCCTCCCCCTCGCGGACATATCGGCAGGGCAGCACGGGCGCGCCCAGCCCGCCGAGCACTATCTTGGTTAGATACTTATCCATGAACGCCGAGGACTCGAATATCCCCGCGCCCGCCATGGGCAGTCCCGCGGCGGCGCACACCCCCGCGAGCCCGCCGCCCTCGCCGAAGCCGCCGTGGCAGCAGTTGAGCACGCAGTCCGCCCCGTAAAACGCGAATCTGTTCCCGCGGCGGCGCACATACAGCCCTCCCGCCGCGATAAACGCCTCCGCGCACCCGGCATAGCCGTCGTTTTTGAAAGTCGCGACGTCGGAAAGTTCTTTGCCGTAGTAAAATTTCCCCTCGCGCGAGATATAGACGGGCAGCACCTTATCCCCGCCCGCGGCGAGCACGTTCGCCGCCATCGTCCCCGTTATGACAGAGATCTCGTTCTCGTTGGAACGCCCGCCGAATACCGTTATTACAGTCCTGCACATAAAAAAATCACCTCCGCCTGAATTTTCAGCTTTGGTGATTTGCACCCGCAAGCGGGTATTTTTCCTGCGAAACTCAATATATATCGGGCAAATCGTTCAAAAACAGCACGCTGTCGCCCGTGCGGATATAGCCTTTCAACTCTTCCTGCGCGGCGGAAAGCGTAGGCGCGAGCGAAATCTTTTCCGCCTCGCCGCCGTTTTCGAGATAGCCGCGCTTTACGCTCGCTATCAGCGTTTCGCCCACCAATATCACCCTGTCGAGCCCGACGAGTTCCTTGCCGAGCGCGTAGTTTTCGCTCTCTTCGAGTATGCCGAGCTCCACGAGCCCGGGGGTGACGCATATCCTGCGCCCGCCGAAGAGTTTCAAAGTCTCTATCGCGGCAGCCGCGCCCGTAACGTTGGAATTGTAGCCGTCGTCGAGGATATTCACGCCGTTCTGCGTTATAAGTTGCAGGCGGTGCTCCACAAAGTCCAGCCCGCGCACTGCTTTGCATATGTCGCCGAGATCCACCCCGAGGGCGTGCGCCGCGCAGGCAGCCACGCCTATGTTTTCAGCTGCCTGCCTCCCTAAAAGGCGGGTCATGACCCGCTCGCTTTCGCCACCTATCGTGAGGGTGAACGAGGTGCCGCCGCACGTGCACTCCACGTCCGAAACGCAGTCGGGCACATATTTTTTGACGGAATAGTCCGAAAAATACTCCGCGCAGGAGGGCGCGATGACCGCCTCCGCGGCGGCGGAAAGTATTTCGCCCTTCGCCTTTACGATGTTTTCAAGCGACCCGAAGCTCTCGAGGTGCTGGGGGCATATGCCCGTTATCACCGCGAGCGAGGGCGGACAGAACGCGCACAGTTCGGCAATGTCGCCCACGTGCCTCGCCCCCATTTCGGCGACGAATATGTCGTATTCGCCGAGGTCTGCGGAATTGACCGTGAGCGCGAGCCCGAGAGGGGTGTTGTGCGAGCGCGGCGTGGAAAGAACGCGGTACTTCGCGGCGAGCATGGCGGAGAGGATATGCTTTACGCTCGTCTTGCCGTAGCTGCCCGTTATCCCGACCGTCTTTATCCCCGAAGCCGCGAGCTTTTTGCCTGCGGCGCGCACGTAAGACTTATTGTGCGGCACTTCGTATATCTTCATAACGAGGTTCGAAAGCAGCAATATGGGCACGCCGAGGAAGGGGAATACCGAGAGGGGACAATATCTCAGCGCCGAGAATACGGCGTTGCCCCACACGATATCCGCGAAATTCAAGAGGCACACCGCGATATAGGAAAGCACTGCGGTAAAGAACACTGCGGCGCAGTACAGCCTCTTTAAGCGGGGCGTGAACGAGACGGGCACGCGCAGAGCCCGCTTTTTGTCCTCCACAGCGTACAGGATGAAGAACACGGCGTACGGTATAAGCCCTATCAGCGCCGCGTAGCCGCCCGCGAACGAAAAGCACAGCCCGACGACCGCGCACGACAAAAGGCACAGCATGAAAAGAAGGCTCTGCCTGAGATAATATGCGTTGTTCTTTTTCACCGTCCAGCGGGCGAGCCGCCCGCCCGCGTATCCCGCGGATTGGAGAATGCCGAGCGGCTTTAAATACATGGGCGCGAACAGCGCCGTAAACGCCAGCGCGACCGCCGCGCACTCCACGGTTTTTGCCACCGAAATGAAGATAAGTTCCATCATCGCTCCGTAAAAAATTTAATGATCTTCGCGTTGAACGCGTCGGGGTGTTCGGAAAAGCAGAAGTGCCCTCCTTCCATGGTCTCGAAAACGCTGTTTTCAATGAGCCCGTGGAATATCCTGCCCTCCTCAGCGGGCGGCGTGACCGCGTCCTCCCTGCCGTAGAGCAGGTACACGGGACAGGTTATCCCCGCCGCGCATTCCGAGAGATCCTCGTTGACTATCTTTTTGTAGCTCTCCTTCATGAGCGGGGAGAGCGAACGGTATTCCGCGCTGCCGAAATGCCTTTCCGCAAACGCGGGGAAGAATTTTTTGATCCGCCTGTAAGCGTTTACCCGCCTGATATACTGCGGCGAACGGGGTTTAACTATCCCCGCCCCGCCCGTCACGGCGAGCTTTGAGGCAAGCGACGGGCGCATGGAGAGCGCCTTGAACGCCACCCGCGCGCCGAACGAATGCGCCAAAATATATACGCCGCCGAGCCTGAGCGCGTCGGCAAAGCGTATGAGCCATGCGGCATAGTCTCCCACCGACCACGGCTCGCAGAGCCCGTCGCTCGACCCGAACCCCGGAAGATCGGGGGCGTATACCCTGAAATATCTGCCGAGGAATTCCGTCTGGTAATAAAAGCTCTCTTTGGAGGAGAGATAGCCGTGCAACAGCACGATATCCCTGCCCTCGCCCTTTTTCAGCAGTGAAACATATCTGCCGTCTAATAAAATTCAAAGCTCCTTCGACATGACGAGGCAGTCCTCGCCGTCAGGGTAATAGCGCGTGCGCGCATACGCGCCCTTGAAGCCGTGCTTCAGATACAGCCCGAGCGCCGCGGAATTGGAGACGCGCACTTCCAGAAACACTTTCTTTATCCCGCGCTCCGCTGCCGCGGATAACAGAGCTTCCAGAATGGCGCTGCCGAAGCCGCTCCGCCTGTAACTCTCCGCCACGGCTATGTTCTCTATGTCGCCCTCGTCGGCGGCGAAAGTTATCCCGCCGTAGCCCGCGATCTCGCCGCCCTCGTCGGCGAGCACGCCGCAGAAGTTTTCGCTTTCGAAACTCGAAGCGAGCATGCGGTAAGACCATGTGCCGCTCGGGAAACACTCCTTTTCGAGCTCGGATATACCAAGAATATCCTCGAATTTCCACTCCCGCAAAGTCATTTCGCGTTCTCCTCCGCCTGCGGTCTTTTCACGTACAGCGCGCTCAATCCGCCGTAGCCCTTCGCCGCGGCTTTTTCTGCCGCCGCCGCGAGGCACTTCCCCGCGTCAAGCCTTGTATAGCCCTTGAAGGGCAAGTCGCCGAAGCCGTAAAGCGGGCATTTGAGGGCAGCCGTCTCTTCCGTGGTAAGATAGTCGGGCGGAAAGGCGTTTTCGCCGTAACCGCGAACATAGTAACAGCCGTGCGCGGCGTCTATCACCACGCAAAAATTTTCGCTGTTGACATTATATGCCGCGAGGTCGAAAGAGGTTATGCCCACGGCGGGTTTGCCCGCGCCCATGGCGAGCCCTTTCACCGTGGCGACGCCTATCCTTATGCCCGTAAACGAGCCCGGGCCCGTCACGGCGGCGAAAAAATCGCAGTCGCCGCAGGTCATTCCCGCCTCGGCGAGCGCGCCGTCTATTTCATCCGAAAGGACAACGGAATGGTTCCTGCCGCAGTCGGGTATGTGCCGCACGAACGCCCTGCCGCCCTTCACGGCGGCTACGGTAAGATATTCCGAAGAGCAGTCCACAGCCAAAAAATCACTCATATATTATCCGCCTTGCGTCCCCCGCCAGCTTTTCTATGCGCACCTTTTTGCACCCACGGGGCAACGCGTCCGCTATGTTTTCGGGCCACTCGATGACGCACACGCCCTCCCCGCCGAAGTATTCGGTGAGCCCGAGCCTGTCCGCCTGCCCGCCCGACGACAGACGGTAGCAGTCGTAGTGGTACAGCTTGCCGTAATAGTCGTTCATATAGGCGTAAGTGGGGCTGAGTATCTCGTCCTCTATACCGAGCCCCGCGGCTATGCCCTTTGTAAATACGGTCTTGCCCGCGCCCATCTCTCCGTAGAGGAGCACTATATCCCCCGCGCGCAGCGTTCCCGCGTATTCGCGTCCCGCGAGATAGGTCCTTTCCGCGCTGTCGCAAATAATTTCAGCCATAGGTCTATTCTAACACATATCCCCTTATTTATCAACAGTATCGGGGAAGTTTGTCCCCCTCAGTTGATTTTTGCGGGAAAGGACGACGAGCGTTTCGACATTGGAATCGCTTTCACACATAAATTTTCTGACCTCCTCCCCGTTACGATAGATGGGAAAGTTAAATTCTATGTATTTCAGCGGGGACTTGCTCTCCCAATTTGGATTGAGTTGAATTTCCTTAACAAGGTAAGTCAACAGATTCTTCTGCTCGTCCTCTTCCATTATATCAAAAAGCTCTGTAAAATTCAACAGTATTTTACGGATATTTTCCAATGTTACGGCTTCTTCTTCCATTGCTTTCTTGCGAAGCCTTGCATCGGCGATCGATTCTTCTATCTCCGCTATCACTTCATACATTCCGTCAAGCCGTAAATTCATATCATGGAGCTTTTTATCCCTGAATTTTACATCGGCGGGTAGAGTATCTATTTCCTTTTCAAGACGAGCCTTATTCAACTCTATTTCGCTCAGCCTGTTCTCAAAGTTCGCTATTTCCTTATCGATCTTGTCGTCTTTACCGATATTCCCTATGTGCGCCTCTATGGCTTTGGCAAAATATTTGTCGCTTACAACTTCTTTTATCGCCTCGATCACGAGAGGCTCAATTACACTCTTTTTCAAATCGGCTTTATACTCGCAGAATTTCCCTCTGTCGAGTTTATTTCGTCCGCAAACATAATAGCCGACTTCTTTATAAGTGCCGTCCTTTTTCGTCCAACAATGACGATTGGCATACATAGGACCGCCGCATACAGGACATTTTAACAGCCCCGTAAGTAAATGCGTTCTGTCCTTGCCGTACTTTGAGGCGAACTTTCTCCCCGTTGCTTTTCGTTTTTCCTGTGCCTTATTCCAAAGCTCTTCGCTGATGATCGGCTCGTGTAATCCCTCTACCTTGATATACTCGCTTGCGTTGATTCGTTTGTAATGATTTTTCTTGCCTTTTACCTTTTCAAGCGTCCGCCTTCCGTAAGCGATCTTACCGCAATAAACGGGATTTGTCAAAACCAAACTTACAAAATGCGCGCTGCATTGTTCAATCATTTTTTCGGTACGAACCGATTTCTTGATCCCTTGCATATTCAGATATTTTGCGATCCCCGTATAACCGATATTCGTGTTTACATACTTATCATAGATGAGGCGGACCAATTCCGCCTCATCTTCGTTCACGCACAGCATATTGTCCTTTATCATATACCCATACGGCGCAGGACCACCGTTCCATTTTCCTTGCCGAGCTTTTTCTCTGCGCCCGTTCATTGTCTGTTCGAGAATGTTCTCTCGCTCAATCTCGGCAACCGCAGACAAAACGGAAATAAGCAATTTCCCGCTCGTCTGCGAAGAGTCTATACCTTCCTCGATGCAGATAAGATTCACATCATAAGTCTGTATCAATTCCAAAGAATTGAGAATGTCCGCCGCGTTTCTGCCGAAACGTGAAAGTTTGTAAACCAAAATGTAATCGACGCTTTGACCGCTCTCTATATCGGAAAGCATCTTTTTGAAAGCAGGGCGTCCTTCAATCGATTTGCCTGACTTACCTGCGTCCTCATAGTAATTCACGATCTGCATTTCCTCACGCTCGGCAAACTTCGTCAGACAATTTTTCTGCGCTTCAAGGCTGTAACCCTCTACCTGCATTTCGGTACTGACTCTTGAATATATAAAACATTTCTTACCTTCTCTGTTCATTATTCTTCTCCGTTTCATCCGCAATATCATTCAAAACTCTATTGCCGTATTTTTGTATCAACTGCGCCATCATATCGATAAACGCATTAAATCCCTCTTTTTCAATTTCAAAATTATCTTGTTTTTCGTTCAAGTATTCTTATTCAGGCAAAGTCGGCTCAAATCGCCGCGCCCTTATAGCTCCGAATACTATGTTCTCTTTCCATCGCGTTTCCTCCTTGTATGTAAAGTCGTTACTCGGTTTTCTTCATTGCCTCCAATTCAGAAGGGAAGAAGTCATCATAGCCGTCCATAATCTTACCGAGCGAAAGATTACGTTCTGCGGCATCATCCAACAAGGCTTTGTAGCCTGCTTCTATGAGTTGGACTTTGGTATAGCCATAATTTTCGAGAAAGGCATTTATTTGTTCTGCCTTATCGCGGGGAACGCTCGTTCCCCAAGTGGTGTTTTTCGCTTTGCGTTCTGCTTTGTGCTTCTCCTCATAACGCTTGTCCTTGATCGCTCTCGGTTTCTTTTCCATAATTACCTCCGTAAAATATATCAATCGTATTCATACGACACATATATTTTACACTATCTTTGCCGAAGAGTCAAGGGTTTACAAGCGAAAAGTCGGTTATAGCGCAAAGATTTTTCGCGTGCCGCTCCACCTCCTGCGTGGACTTATGCAGGGGGGAGAGCGAAGCGACGCGGGGCGCGGGTTACTTTCCCCAGTCCCATCGTGAGCGGGCGGGCGCAGATGCCGCGGAAGCGGCTTGCTGTTCTTTCTC
>CANQXZ010000005.1 GCA_947627955.1 uncultured Clostridia bacterium | reverse complement strand
AATGAGCCCTATACAATACAGAACTCATTCTCAAATCTAATTATTTATTTTTTGTCCAAACTTTGGGGTTCACTTCACTTTCGCAGGCCCCGGGTTGATACGCACGCGTTACGCATCTGCCTATAATAGCAATTACATTATATGCAATATGCGGGAAGTTGTCAACAGTTTAATTACATTAAATTTCAAATCAATACGCGCCACGGCGCGATAAAGGTTATGTAATACTTCTTAAACATGTAAATAGTAACACCCGTGTGATCTCTTCGTATTTCGGCGCCCTGAGGTTGCGCAAAATTTTTTCCTGCACTATTCTGCCACACGTATCTCTTTCAGATGCTGCTTTATCGCTGCGATAACCTCCTTGTGCGTTTCCTCTATTTCCCCGTCCTTCTCATAGAACTGCTCAGCATATTTTTGCGGTATCCCGATTTGCTCACTATATACTTGATTATATAAATTGAACAGGTTGCGGCACAGAGATAAAAATTTCATGAATAGCTCCGCAATATCCTCTTCAACGAATGCCAACGAACTTCCGTAGACATCCATAAAAGAATTCATGCATCCCACAAAATTTTGGCAGTGACTATTATGCCGATCTATGATTTCGGCTTTATTTTTTAATAATGCCATGTTGTAAGGAATTATCGAAAAGCACTCCAACAAAACTTTGTGGCTCGCATCCGTTAAGTTTTTTATAGCCGTAATTTCTATATCATATTGAACCTTTGATATGTATGTCAGTTTTTCGTTCGTTGCCTTAACGTTTTCAAGTTCACACGACAGGGCATTTTTATACCCTTATATATCCTTTTGGAATTCGGCTTTTTGTTTTTCCAGAATTTTATTCGCCCACATTTTACCGAAAAACGATGAAAGCGCCCAAATAATTGCTCCCGCTCCGCCAACACTTGCTATTGCCGATGCAACAATTTTAAGAATATCTTCCCACAACATTTTATTTATCTCCTTGCACGTTCTCTCAATGCCGATTTTAATTGCTTCAATCTGTAACAAATTGTAGCATATTTCAAAAAAATGCTTCTTAAATAGAATAACATTTTTGCGCGCAAAAATCAATATAAAAGAATGCAATAAAGAAAAAGCGGTTTAACTACCGCCGTTCAAGTCTTTGAGCCGCCCAAAATTCCGCACTAATTTTTTATTATGTTAAACATTTAAGAAATCCAGCTCTTAAGCCAACTATTCTTCCAACCAAAAAATTTCGCTTGTTTTGGACAGTAAAACTCAATACGTACCGGGAATTCGGCGGGGCGCCACGAACGCTGCGGCGTTTGCGGCAAAATTCCGGGCAAAAGAAAAGCGGGATGCACTCCCGCTTTTTATCGTGGCGGAAAACCGCCCTGTTTTGTTGGGTTTTTACGGCTGCTTGCCGATGTAGGCGAGAATGCCGCCGTCCACGTACAGAATGTGTCCGTTGACGAAATCCGACGCGTCGGAAGCGAGGAATACCGCGGGTCCCATGAGGTCCTTGGGTTCGCCCCAGCGCTCGGCGGGCGTTTTGGCGACGATAAAGCTGTCGAAGGGATGGCGCGAGCCGTCGGGCTGGCGTTCCCTAAGAGCCGCGGTCTGCGGGGTGGCGATATAGCCCGGTCCTATGCCGTTGCACTGTATGTTGTACTTGCCGTATTCGGAGCAAATGTTGCGGGTGAGCATTTTAAGTCCGCCCTTTGCCGCCGCGTACGCGGAGACCGTTTCCCTGCCGAGTTCGCTCATCATGGAGCAGATATTGATTATCTTGCCGTGTCCCTTCTTTATCATGGAGGGGATCACCGCCTTTGATACTATGAACGGCGCGTTGAGGTCTACGTCTACGACCTTCCTGAATTCGGCGGCGCTCATCTCGGTCATGGGGATGCGCCTTATTATGCCCGCGTTGTTGACGAGGATATCCACAACGCCCACTTCCTTTTCAATCCTCTTCACGAGTTCGCTTACCGCCTGCTCGTCGGTGACGTCGCACACATATCCGTGCGCCTTTATGCCCGCCTCTTCGTAGGCTTTAAGTCCTTTTTCCACGAGTTCGGCGTTTATATCGTTGAACACGATCGTCGCGCCGGACTGCGCGTATGCCGTTGCTATGGCAAACCCTATACCGTAAGAGGCGCCCGTGATCCACGCGATTTTGCCTTTCAGTGAAAAGTTCTGTTCAAATCCCATTTGAGTTCTCCTTTTTTTATTTTATAGCCATATTATACCACGAAAGGTAAAATATGTAAAGACCGTCCCCGCAATTTTGCCAAACTTTCGCCATACGGAATATATTCCCTTATAAGGCGCGGGTCATACGCGGGAGTTGAAGCCCTGCCCGACGACCATCTGAGCTCGCCCCGCTCCACCGAGATATCGTAATAACTCGTCACGTTCCTGCCGTTTTCATCCACTATCACTATTTCCGTTATAGTGTTTAAGGCTCTTTCCTCCTCGGGCATGAGCACGCCCGTGACCTGCACGGAGTCGTCGAAGCGGTGCCCCGCAAGCAGCGAGCCCAGCGATATCCAGAAGGGCTTGCCCGTGCTTGAGCCCAAGAGGGGCTCCTCGCCCTTTTTGCCCTCTATGCTGGCTGTGGTTATCTTCAGAACGCGCCTCGTCACCTCGAGGGACACTTCGGGTCCCGTGAAGTCCACGCGGTTCACGCCCGACGTGGCAACGGTGTGCACGCTGATCTCATACACGCGATCCCGCGTGATTATGCCGGGCTCGGTGAGAGTCACCGCGCTGAAATCCAGCTTGACGTCCCCCTCTTTCACGTCGGGCGGAAGGGCGTCTATGAACACGTCGTCCGGCGTGAGGGTGAGCGCATTGCCGTCGTAAGTCTGCCTTGCCGTGGGCACGTAGATAACCACGGGCGACTTGACGCGGAGTTTGCCCCATACATATTCGAGCTCGAAGTTATCAGTGCGGTCCGTGCCGTCTTTATCCACCACGCGGACGTCGGTGAACTCGTTTTCCACCGTTCTGACCTCATTTTCCGTATCGGTGATGCCCTTTAGCGTTATATAGCCGAATTGCAGCCTGTGCCCCGCGGGGAGCCCCTGCACGGCTTCTCCCGTGCGCCCGCCTATCGAATACTGTGCGCAGGAATACTCCTCGCCCTCGGTGTATACCCATGTTTGCGATCGGGAGTACACCTTGGCGTACCTCTTTTCTATCACGACCTTGCCCGTATTGACGTACGTCACGTCGTAATTGTCCGTTACGGGAACGCCGAGCTCGTATATCGTGATGGTGCATTCGCTCGTATACTCGCCCGCGTCCGTATAAGCGGTGAAAGCGGGCACTATCGTATGATAATTTACAGCCTCATTTTTGTAGAGGGTCTTCGATATATCTTCCCCTTCGAGATGGCAAGTGCCGTCGTAGACCCACGTCTTATCCAAAGTTGTGATGGTTATGGGGCGGGGGAGTATGGTGATTATACCGTACTGCCACGTGATGGTGTAGTTGTTCGTGACGTTCCGTCCGTCTTCCGTAAATATATCTATCCTGTCCGAGCCCGAAACCGTGGGTAATATTAAATTGACATTTTTTCCGTCCTCGCCCTCTGCGTCTTCGGCTTTTTTATAATATGTGCAGACCATGTAAGACCCCACAGCCTTATCGCCGGGCACAAGCGTGTTCTCCACCTCGCTGTAAGAGGGCACGGAGTGCGGCTTGCCGTCGAAAACGAACTCGCCCGAGCCCGTCTTCAGGGTGACCTTTCTCCTGTCTATCACCATATTCCCGTACTTCCATTGTACGGAGTAGTTTTCCGTCACGTCGTCGCCGTTCTCGTCGGCTATATACCACTCCTCGGGACTGTTGGAATAGGTATTTGCGTCTACCCAGCTCCGATATGTGATCTTCAGCTCTTGCCCCGCCGCCACGCCGTATTCAACGCCGTCGTCCGTGAAGCCTTCCGCCGAGTGGAACTTTCCGTCGTATTCGACCTCGTCACTGTCGGTGGTTATATGTATATTGCGCAGATCTATCTGCACCGTGCCGAAATGCCACGTTATCTCGTAATTTGCCGAGACGTCGCTCTTGTCGTACGAACGCACTATGCGCCAGCTTTCCCCCGGGTCGTTGTCATGCTGCCCCACGTTTACAAACGAGGGATAAACCGCGGTGAGTTCGTGTCCCGCGACAAGGGTGTTGGATTCCGTGACGTATGCGGAAGCCGAGTGGGGCTTTCCGTCGTATGTTACGGTTATATTTGTCGTTCTGAGCACGACCTTACGCTTATTCACCCGTATCCCGCCGTAGGTCGCGTTTTCGGGGGGAAGGAAGTAGTTATCCGTGACCGAATTGCCCTCTCCGTCCTCCACAGCCCAATCGAAACCGAACTCGTTGGGGATAAACCCGACGTCTGTTACAGAGGGCATGGGCGCGTTCGCCGAATAGCGGAACGTGTGCCCTTCCGCCAAGTTTTCCGCCGTCAAAAAGGTAAACGTGTGCGCGGCGTCGTCGTATTCGAATTCTTTCAAGGGAGAGCTGACCCACAGTTCGCGGGGGACTACGACGAGGTATTCATATGAGATATTCTCCTCGGGGAGCACGTAGTTTCTGTCCATGTCGCCGCCCGCGCCGTCGGTTATGTGCCACTCGAACGCGAACAGATTCTGTTTGCTGCACACGTCCCTGACGGAGGGCAGCTCCTCAGTGGCGGTAAACGCGAAATTGTGCCCTGCGACGAGCCCTTCCGCCTGAAGCTGCCCGTTATCGTGGCTTGTGCCGTCGTACGTCCACTCCCTGCCGAGAGAGACGACGGTAAAGGGGCGGGGCGTGACGGTCACGACGCCGTACGTCCAACCCACCTCGTAGTTTTGCGTGACGTCCTCTGCGCCGTAGTATACGGCGACGTCCGTCACGGAATTTTCGTATTCGTCCGCGTCGGTATATGCGCCGAAGCGTGCGGAAAAGGTATGCCCTTCCACGGGCGACGTGCCGTCCGTAAATTCATATCCCGTTTCGGAATGGGGCGTGCCGTCGTAGCCGAAAGTTGCCGAGTATGTGGCGAATTTCAGGGGTCTTTTATCTATGGTCACGGTGCCGCACAGCCACTCCACCTCGTAATTTTCCGAGAAGTCCTCGCCGCCGCATGTGACGCGCCAATTATCCGCGGGGTCGTTGGTGTGCTCGCCCGCCGTGATAAATTCGGGGAACTGCGGCGCTATCTCGTGCCCCGAAAGCAGCCTTGTATCGCCCGCGGGCTCGAATTCGGCGCAGACATGGGGCTCGCCGTTATACACTTCACCGCTCAGAGTGCCCGTGGAATAGGTCACCTTGCGCTTATCTATCTTCACAACGCCCGAATAGTCGTAACTTATATCGTAATTCTCCGTGACGTCGTTTCCGCCGCTTTTAATGGTAACGGTGCACTCGTTGGCGTATTCCCCCGCCCCGACGCGCTCCGTGAACGCCGCCTCTATATTGTGCCCGAGGTCGTCGCCCTCAAAGTATTCCGCTTCGAAGTCGTCCGCGCCCAGATGGCATTCGCCGTCGTACGTCCACTCCTTGTTTTCCGTGCGCACGGTCAAAGGTCTTTTTATTATATCCACCACGCCGTATTCCCACGTTATGTCGTAGTTATTGCCGACGTCGGAGCCGTCCGCGGCGAATATGCCCGCAAAGACCGTCCACTCGTTGGAGTACTTCCCCGCCGCGGTGAAAGATTTGTATGTAAGGCGGGCGGCATGCCCCTCCGCCAGCCCGCTCTGCACGGCTTTGTAGCCCTCCGCCGAATGGGGAGCGGCGTCGTAGACAGTTTCGCCGTCTATCGTGCGCAGGGTGACTTTCCGCGGCACCACCGTAAAGGTGCCATAGGATATGTTTTCCTTGGGCAGAACGTAGTTATCCGTAACGTCGTTCCCCTCGCCGTCGGTGATGTCCCATGTAAAGTCGAACCTGTTCTCTACTGAGCCCACTTCGGTCAGCGAGGGCGGAGCAACGCCCTCCGTTTCAAGCCCGCGCGCGTTTGCAAGACCTATCGCGTTCACCTCGCCCGTTTTGGCAGGCGAGGGCGGGGAAACGCTCTCCGTTTCAAAATTGTGTCCGTTTGCAAGCCCTATCGCGTTCACCTCGTCGCAGATCTGCGCCGCGCCGCTGTACTCCGCCTCCTCCGTCGCCGTGACGGCGGAGATCGTCCTCGGCGTTATTTCGAGCCTGCCCAGAGAATATGTGAACTCATAGCACTGCGTGACGTCCTGCCCGTCCTCGTCCCTTATGGCGAACGCGGGGCGTTCCCCCGCATAGTCGCCCTTGTTTTGGGCGGTGAACGGCGCGCTGACTTCGAGCACATCCCCCGAAGCGAGCCCCGCGCCCTCCTCTTCCGCGACGGAATAGTCATCCGCGGCAAAGCCCTGCGCCCCGCCGTTGTATTCCAGCTGCTTGTCGTCCGTCCGGAGCTCGGCGGAGCGTTTGAGCACGGTCACAGTGCCGTAGCTGTAAGATATGTCGTAGTTCTCGGTAGTGCCGACGCCATCCTCGTCCTCTATGCCGACGGCTATCTCGTTGGCGTATCCGCCCTCCTTGAAGTATGTCGCCCTGAAGGGCGCGGCAAGGAAGAGCTTTTCCCCCTCCGCCACGCTTTCGGGGGAGACGGTCACCCCTTCGAGCCCGTATGTGTGCTCCTTTCCGTCGTAGGTGAAGCTGTACGAGGAAGTGCTCGCGGCTATCGCCCTCTTTGAAATGGAGAGCCCGAGCGCGCCGTTTATTATCTCGTAATTTTCCGTGACGTCCGTCCCCTCGCCGTCCTCGACGGTATAGTGGGGAAGATTTTTGTAATCGCCCGCCGCCACAGCCGTAAAGGGAGTATCCACTTTAAGGGCGTGCTCTTCCGCGAGCCCGCCCTCGCCCTCCGAGGGCAGGAGGGAATAGTCCTCCGCGGCAAAGCCCTGCGCCCCGCCGCTGTATACAAAGCTCTTGCCCTCCGCAAAGAGGAGAGCCTTGCGCCGCAACACGGTGATCGTGCCGAAGTTGCGCTCTATCTTATAGTTGGAGATCGTGCTCTCGCCCGCCGCGTCCACTATGTCGAACGCTATCCCGTTTGTCTTGCCCCTCTCGTCGGCTTCTTTCGCCGTGACGGGGGAGATGAGGGAGAGCTCTTCGTTTTCCGCTATTTCGCCGACGTCCACCGAGATGGCGTCCAGCCCGTATTCGTGCTCCTTTCCGTCGTATACAAAGGTATCGGTGAGGGTGGAGACGGTTATCTCCCGCGCCTCGACGGTGAGCTTGCCCGCTACGGTGGTAACGCGGTAGCGCGCGGTGACGTCCTCCCCCGCCTCGTCGAATATGCTGAGGGAGCTCACCGTGTTCGCCGTCTGTCCCACGTCCTTTATCACGGCGGTCTCCGCCTCTATGCGGTCGCCCTTGGCGAGTTTCCTCTCGGAAATGACCTCGGTCTGAGGCGCGGAGTGGGACAGTCCGTCGTATATGTAGCTCTCGTCCGCCGTCTTCACGGTGATGGCGCGCAATATGTCCAAAATGGCGGTATCGTGCGCGGTGAACTCGTAAGAAGTCGTCACGTCCGTGCCGTCGTCATGTATTACCTTAACGCCGTCCGTATCTATCACCACTTTGACGTTCGCGCCGTCCTTGTAGGCGGAGAACCGCTCGACGTACAGCACGTCGTCATAGCAAAGGCTCGCCGAGAACTCGGGCGTTTCGCCGTATACGAGCGACTCGTTAGTCACCTTTATCTCCGCGGTGGCGGGGAGAATGGAAAAGGCGTGTATCCTGCCGTACGTATGGGAGCCCGCCACGCTCCTGCTCACGGCGCGGCACTCGTATTCGCCCGCGCGGTAGGGCTTTTCGCTTGTCCATTTGCCGCCCGCGGGGCGGAATTCGAACTCCGCTTCGCCGAACACCGCCTTTGCCGTAACCGTGAACGGCTGTCCGTACTCCACCGTCTCCGGCAGCTCTTCGCCGTATACCATTCCCTTTATGCCGAGCAATACCCCTACGGCGACAAGGACAAGCGCCGCGCAGGCTATCAGGAGCGCGCGCAAATGCCAGACGCGTTCAAATACGCGCCTGCGCCTGTCTAACTTGTTTTTGTAGGATTGGTATAGCATCTGAAATTCTCCGTTATTGCCGTCAGCGCGTCACGCGCAACTTGCCGAACTCCGTCTTTATAATGTAGTAACTTGTGACGTCCTCGCCCGCCCTGTTGAATATCCTGAACGAGATTATCTCGTTTGTGCGCCTGCCCACGTCCGTAAGCCCCTCGCCGAATATAACGTCGCCTATATAGTCGCCCTCGGCGAGATCCGTGGTTTCAATGTCGTCCATCTGCCCGACGAGCGGCTCGCCGTCGTACTTCTTCACGCGGTCCTTTGTGGTTATGGTTATCTCCCTCGCCGTTATCTCGAGAATTCCGAACTCAATTTCCACAGAGTACATGGCGCTGACGTCGTTGCCCGCGGCGTCTCTTATCACAGGGGCGCCCGCGAACTCGAATCTGTTGAGCGCCTTCCCGAAGAAGTTGCTTCCCGTATAGGTTATGTTGGAGCGCACAAGCGTGTGACCCGCGATAAGCGCGGACTCCTCCGCCACGATCTCCACTTCGTCCGCGTGGAGCGTTTTGCCGTCGTATTCCGCCGACTGCGAAACGCTCATTACGACGAGCCTGCGGATATCGCAGACGCGGCAGATATGGTCGCTTCCGAAGTCGTGTATCCCCGTCGCAGGGGTCGTCTTTATCACGACTTTGTGGCACTTGACGCACAGGTTGCGCTCCTCGCCGTCGTGCACGCAGTCGGGCAAGCTCACCACCTGCCAATCGGTGATATATTCGTGGTCGCATTCCCACTCGTCGGGATAGAACCAATCGGGCAGTATGCCGTCGGGCACGTATTCGGGATGAATGAGCGCCCACGGCAGCACGAGGAACATCCACGGGGGTATATCCTGCCAAGGGAATGTCTGCCAGAACTCGGGAGGCATATCTCCCCAAGGTATATCTTCCCAAGGGAAATCTTCGGGCAGATCCTGCCAGGGTATGCTGCTCCAATCGAAGTCGTCCGGCATATCATTCCATGGAACCTTCTCCCACGGGAAGTTTTCGGGAAGGTCGTTCCACGGCACGCTGTTCCAATCGAAGTCGTCCGGCATGTCTTCGAGGGGTATCTTGTTCCAGTCGAAGTCGTCGGGGAGCGCGTCCCAAGGCACGTTGTTCCAATCAAAGTCCTCGGGCATCTTGTCGAGGGGAACGCTGTTCCAATCGAAGTCTTCCGGCATTTCGTCCCAAGGCACGCTGTTCCAATCGAAATCCTCGGGGAGCTCTTCCCACGGTACATTGTTCCATTCGAAGTCCTCGGGCATATCCTCCCAAGGCACATTGTTCCATTCGAAATCCTCGGGCATATCCTCCCAAGGCACGCTGTTCCAATCGAAGTCCTCGGAGAGATCGTCCCAAGGCACGCTGTTCCAATCGAAATCCTCGGGGAGTTTATCCGGCGGAACGTCCTCCCAAGGGAAATCCTCGGGGACGTTGTCCCACGGGAGCTCGCCCCAATCAAAGTCCTCGGGCATCTTATCCCAAGGGAGCTCGCCCCAATCGAAGTCCTCGGGCATCTTATCCCAAGGCACGTCGTTCCAATCGAAGTCCTCGGGAAGGTCGTCCCAAGGGTAGTCTTCCCAAGGGAAGGTCTCGGGGAGTTCTTCCCAAGGCATCTCGTCGAGGGGAACTTTGTCCCAAGGGAAGATCTCGGGGACTTCCTCCCACGGAATTTCCTCCCACGGGAGCTCCTCCCAAGGGAAGTCTTCCACCTTTTCGAAGGGGAAAGTCTCCCACGGGAAAGTCTCCCAGTCGAAGCTCTCGAATACTGCCTTCCACAGATTCTGTTCATGCCGCTCCCTCGTCTCTTTGAGGGGGCCCGTAAGGCAGACGAAGGCGGCTATCAGCATGCAGATGCACATAATGAGCACGCCGAAAATGTAAAATGGCTTAGAGCGTTTCATTTTTTAGCCGACCTCCTTGTTTTTTTTGTCCTGTATTTTATGCGTCACTGCCTCGACGAAATGTGCGAAAGATAATCGCGGCAGGCGGGCATTTTGTCCGTTCCGAAGAGCGTTTCGAGGAATTTGGGTATCTCCTGCACTTCCCTGCGGTAGAGAGACAGATCTTTCAGCGCGAGCTTGCGGAACACCTTTTTGCACAGTATGTCGTCGAGGGCTTCGAGCTCGTCGCCCCCGCAGCTCACGTACACGGATATATATCCGCGGATCTGCCGCATTATGCGGTTGCCGAACGTGAGCTGGAATTTGGAGATGAGATAGCTGTCGAGCTCTTTGAGGCGGCGCTCGTTGCGCTTTGTCATCTCGTAGCCGCGGCGGGCGCCCTCCGCGAGCGCGGTGAACTCCTCAAAGGAGATATCCGCCGCCATGTGCTCCCCTTCCGCCACAAAGGGGGGAGTGCGGGTCTCGAGATTTATTATCATAGCGCGGTCGTACACCTTGTCGGATATGGCGAAAGTCGAGTCGTCGTTGTTCGCCGTGCCGATGAACCACATGTTGTCGGGCAGGTGTATGCGCCCCTCTTTCAGCCCGGGCGGGTCGTCCTCCCACACGTCGGGCACGACCTCGAGATAGCGGGCTTCGGGGTTGGGTATTTCCAAAAGGGACAAGAACTCCGCAAAGTAGTACTCCACGCGGGCTATGTTCATCTCGTCGAGCACGGTGATATAGATATCGCCGCTCCCGTTCGCCTCGTACATTTTTTTCAGAAGCTGCGTCTCGTTGTATTTTTTGGTGAATTCGTTGAAATATCCGAGAAGGTCGGAGCGGTCCTTCCACATGGGCTGGACGGGGATTATGGCGGCGGGGTTGCCTATGTACTCCCCGAACGCGTAGGCGAGCGAAGTCTTGCCCGTGCCCGACATACCCTGCAATATGAGTATGCGCGACACGGTGAGGCTTGCAACAAAGGCGCGTATCTGCGCCTCGGTGTAGTAAAGGTGCATCTCCCCAGCGGCAAACAGGCGGAAATTTTCGCACAGCTCCTTCAACGAGCGTATCTTCTGCGAGGGTCTTTCCTCGCGCTCCTCCGTATCCGCCGCCTCCGCAAGCCCGCTGAAACGCTGCGTGTGTTTCAGCTTTTCCTGCTTGGCCTCGAACGCGCGCCTCTCCTCTTCCACGGCTATCTTCGCCGTCTCCTGCCACGTCCTGCGGTAGTTTTTGAATTTCAGTTTGCGCACGACGTTGACTATGTTTATGAGTATCAGCACGATGGGTATAGCCAATATCCAGAAGACGACTATGGTTATGTCGAGTTCCTTGGCTTCGAGATAGGCTTCAAACAGGGCGAATATGCCCGTGAGCAGCCCGTTGCGTTGCAGATAGGCGAGGACGGCTAAAAACGAGCCGCCCGTGAGGATCACCAGAACGAGCGCGATTATGGAGCCGATATAACGGCGTTTACCGCGCTTTCTGAGTTTTTCCCACTTTTTTTCGAATTTGTCCCTTTTGCTCTTCGCCATCCGCTTTTAAATCAGTCCTCTTCTTTTTCGCCGTCCTGCGCTCTTTGCGCGGCGTTTTCCGCCGCCTGCCCCTTCTCGGGGGCTTCCTCTTTTTTGGGCGCTTTTTCCGCCCTGCGCTTTATGGTTTTTTCCGATAATTCCCTGTATTCCTTGCTCTTTTGCGGCTTTTTTGCGCGCATCGTCTCGCGTATGCCGCCGTAAAACTCCTTGCGGAGCATCTTCTTCACGTCCGTCCACTCGTCCCTGACGAGCTTGCCGAGCACCTCGAACTCGTGTTCGAGCGCGGTGAAGCCCTCTTCCGTGGTGAAGTCGTCAGCCTCGGTGAGCAGCCCGTATTCCCTGCGCGTAGCCGTGAGCCGCGCTTCGAGCACGTCCTTTTCGCTGTCCGACTCGCGGAGTTCTTCCCTTATGCGCGTGAGTTCCGTAGCAGTGTTCTGCGCCTCGTCGCGGCTCATGCGCAGTTTTTCGCTTTCCTTTTCGAGACGGCTTTCGAAGTCCGCCCTCAGCTTCTCGCGCTCGGCTTTCTGCTCCTCTTTGAGGATCTGTATCTTCTTGTCGTGCGCGCCGTTCAGCGCCCTTATCTCCCCCTCGTGCGCCTCTTTGAGGTTGGAGAGCTCCGCCTCCGCGGAGGCTTTCAGCTCGTCGTATTCCCTCTTTGCGGAGGCTTTCAGCTCGTCGTAAGCCTCCTGCGCCTCCCTCTTTATGCGCTCCGTCTCCTCGGCGTGTTCCCTGTTCAGCTCCTCTATCTTCTCGTTATAGGCGCGCTCCATCTCGGCTAACTTCAGGCGGAACTCCTCTTCCTGCCGCCTCATCTCCTCGACGAGCTTTTCCTTGTCGTGTTCGAGCTCCTCTATCTGGGCGCAGTACACCTTTATGTCCTCTTTCAGCCTGCCTATCGCGGCGTTGAGCTCCTCTATCTTTAACCGCGCTTCCCCTAATAGCTTTTCGTCCTTTTCGAGCTCGGCGTTCCTCTTTTCGAGGTTGAGCATGTACTCCTCTGCGCCCTCGCCCGTCTCCTTTATCCTCTTTTTGAGCGCCTTTATGGCGCGGACGAGCTCCTTTTGCGCCTCGTCTTTGCGCCGCTCTTCCTCCTTGTCGAACTCGCCTTTTAAGTACTCTTCGAGCCCCAAACCGTGCTCGTAGACGAGAAAAGCCGCCAACAGCGCGGGAACGGCGAGCTCGCGCGCCCCGTCGCCCGGCAGGGGCGAGAGGGTGTTCACCGTCTTTTCCACGGTGTAGCCCTCTTTTTCGTATGCGAGGAGAAATTCGTACAGAATGAGCGCCTCGTTGAAGTTCTTGTTCATCATGAGGACGTTCGTCTTGGTGATATTGGGGCGTATCCTCGGCGTGTGCGACACCTCGGTCATGAGCGGGGTGTGCAGATAGAAGTCCACGCTCTGCAATATCTTGTCTATGCGTTCCAGCGCCTCGGCGCATTCCCTGTCCGCGGGCGCGGAGATGACGTCGTCCTGTTCGTCCGAGAGGTTTACGGTAAAGGAGAGCCTGCGGGTGGCGGTGGCGACGTTCTTCTTCACCGTATACTCCCCGCGGTACTCCTTGTAAGCCGCCATTATCGCCTCGTAGCGCACGCTCGCGAACTCGCGGACGCGGCATAAGAGGAGATATAAAAACTTGTTCTCGTATACGGCGTAATCGCTGTCCCTCTCCACCGTGTACAGCTTGTCGGGGACTATCTCCTCCTTCTGCTTGCGAGTTATGAGGTCGCTGTGGCGGGAGAGGTGCTGCACCGACTCGCGGGAGATGCGCTTCACCTTTTCTATGGGCTGCACTTCCCCCTCGGAGCGGATGAACTGCCTGTCCTCCTCTATCGCCCTGCCCACGAATACAAGCCCGCGCTCTATCGCGTCCAGCCAATCGGTATCCACCCTGCACAGATTGTGCGTGACCGTCACCGAATCGGGTTCGGGAGCCTTTACAACGCTGTCTATGAAGCGCGAAGTTATTATGTCCTTGTCGGCGGCGCTCATGAGCTCGCCGAACGCGCGGTATAAAATGTCTGCCTGTGTCATATTGCCGTTATCCGTTCCGTGCAAGGCGCCTTATCGTTTCGAGACAGCGCGTCATGCGCTCGGCGCCGAAGTATTCGTTGAATGTATCGCACAGCGTTTCGAGCCCCGCCTTGCGATAGGTCATGTTCTGCGTTGCGAGCTTGCGCAACACCTTTTTGGCGAGAATGTCGTCGAGGGCGTCGAGTTCCTCCCCGCCGCAAGCCACATATACGGGCACGTACGCCATTATCTGCTTCATTATGCGGTTGCCGAAAGATATGTGATAGTTGTCCGCGAGATACTTGTCTATCTTGCGGAGATTTTCGAACGTGGTCTGCGTCACGGGGTGTTCCCCGACCGCCTTGTCCGCGAGCTCTACGAACCTGCGCGCGGAGACCGGCAAGGGTCTGCACGCGGGGGCTATAAAGGGCTCCGACTTGGAGTCTATGTTGATTATCATGGCGCGGTCGTACACCTTGTCCGAGATGGCGAAGGTGGAGTCGTCGTTGTTCGCCGTGCCCAGAAACCACATGTTGTCGGGCAGGCGGATGCGCCCGTTCTTTATCCCCTTGGGGTCGTCCTGCCAATGGTCGGAGACGACGTCCAGAAACCTCGACTGCGGGTCGGGTATTTCCAGAAGGGACAAAAACTCCGCAAAGTAGTACTCCACGCGGGCTATGTTCATCTCGTCGAGAATTGTTATGAACATATCCGCCCTGCCGTTGGCTTCATACATCTTCTGCAAGAGCTGCGTCTCGTTGAAGCGCTTTGTGAACTCGTTGTAGTAGCCGAGGAGGTCGGAGCGGTCCTTCCACATGGGCTGCACGGGAATGACCGTGGAGGGGTTGGAGACGAACTCCCCGAACGCGAACGCGAGCGAAGTCTTGCCCGTGCCCGACATGCCCTGCAAGATGAGGATATGCGAGACGGCGAGCCCCGCCACGAACTCCCTGATTATGCCTATATCGTAGAACAGATGGAGCTGCCCCGCCGCAAAATTGCGGAACATATCGCAGAACTCCGCGAGGCTGACGTCGTCGGCAAACGCCGTGGGCGTGCGGGCGGGCAGTTCCGCGTCGAGGCGGGTGAGCATGTCGAAGCGGGAGCCGCGGCTCTCCTTTTCGCCGTCGGACTTGTCCTCGCCGCTCTCCAACCTCTTCACAAAGGCGGAAAAGCGGTACTCGTTGACCATCACCGTGACTATGACGGAGATCATTAAAAGCACAAGCGCGGCGATGTATATGATTATGAACATCGGGGACGTGACTACGTCCCATATGCTCTGCATATCGGCAAGCAGGTTCATTTTTGCTCCTCCTTGCCCGCGTATCTGAGGCACCTGCCCACGTTTTCGGCGCCGAATATCTCGGGGAGGACGTCCGCGAGGGCTCCTCCGCTTTCATGCCACACCGACGAGAGCCACGGCATTATCTCGGCGGCAAGCGCGCCGTCGAGCGCCTCCGCTTCCCCCTCGCCGCACGCGAGAGCGACGGACGAGTGCGTTTCGAGCCGCACCCACTGGTAGTTGCCTATATGCGCGTTTTTGGAGCGCGCGTCGAGGGCGTCCACCTTTTTCCACAGCTCCTCGTCCACGGGGCTGAAATCGCGGACCGTCCTGCGCATGGCGGAAAGCCGCTCGTAGCCGACGGTCTGCAACACCGTCTTTACGGCGGCGGGTTCACACTCCTGAGCCGAGGGGTCGAGCACGGCGCACGCCTCGGCTATCGCCGCGGGTATCCCCGCCGTATCGCCCTCCACTTCCGCGACTATGAGTATATTCTGCGGCAGAGCCATCCGCTTGCCGCCCACCGCGGACAGCGCGGTTATCCTGTGCGACAACAAGTCGGCTATCGGCATGAACAGCGCTTCGAGAGCGCTCTTTTTCACATGACGGATGAGCGCGGTGTGCAGATATGCGCTCTCTCTGCCCGCCATCGCCACGGCAACGCCCAGATTGGTGGGCACGCCGGCGTTCGCGCTCTTCCTCCACTGCGTGAAGAGGTCGTCGTATCTCGCGTACTTTTCCGCGTTGTCTATATAGGGCTTCTTGCCGAAGTACTCCGCGACGGCGGCGCACAGCGCGGCGCCGCTGCCCTCGGGCACTATTATGAACTGAGTGGAGAATACCGCGGCTATGTAGTTGCGGAGATCCCCTTCTTCCACGGAGAGCCCGCGCTCCGCAAGGAACTTCGAGCAATCGGCGGAAAGCTGCGCGAAAGTGAGCTCCTTGTCGTAGAAGCGCACCACCTCTGGAAGGGGCACTATCGCCGCTTCCCTGACGGCGGCTTCCCTCTCGGCGCGCGCCGCCTCCGCGAACGCGAACGCCGTCTCGAACTCCCCGTCGGACGTCGCCTTTTCGTCGCCGCCTACGGAGAAATAGTACTTATCCCAGCGGTTTTTGCCCATCTTGTTGCGCCATAACTGCCGCTCTATCACGGTGGAGACGATGGCGAGAATGGGCGTGCCCACCGCAAAACACGTGACCATGCGCAGGGCAACCTTTTCGGCGACGCCGCCGCTCTCGGAGAGGAATATCCCGCCGAGCACGAAGCACACGGCTATGAGAAGGGGCGCTATCGCCATTGCCACGGTGCGGAGCCGCACGAGCCGCTTGCGGTTCAGGCTCCCCAAAACGGGCCACATCGCGAGCACGCCGACGGCGATTATATACAGTATCCACTCTATCATTACCTCGTCCGCGACGGACAAAAGGATATAGTCGAGGGCATAGGAGAGTATCAGCACGGAGACGAGCAGGAATATGACGAGCGCGACGAGGGGCAGGCAATAGAGCGCCGCCCTGCGCACGTTTTTGAGCCCGCGGGGAACGTTGTCCCGCGATTTGCCTATCCTGTTTTCGCCCGAGACCTCGGAGACGTCGTCGTACTCGCCGTCGGTGAAGTAGTCGGCGACGCGTTCAGCCGCGGGGGAACGGTCGTCCCCCTCCACGGCTATGTTCCCCGTAAGTTTTATGTCGAGGACGGAGGAGCCGACATAGACGGCGTAATTCCCCGCCGCAACGGCGTCGGAATATACGCGGCTGTCGAACGTTTCGAAGAACGCGCGCCCCGCGGGCACGGTGACGCGCACCGTCTCCCCCGCCTTTAAGAACACTTTTTTGAAAGCCCTGAGCTGTTTTTTGGGGGCTATCCCCGCCGAGGCGGGCACCCCGACGTAAACTTGCGCCACTTCCGCGCCGTCGCACTTGCCGCAGTTCGTCAGATCGAAGGATATCTCATCCTTTTTCACGGAGAGGGAGGAATATTTGAACTCCGTGTATCCCAGCCCGAAGCCGAAGGGATAGCGGACCTTTTTGCCGCCCGAAGCGTAGCGGCGGTAGCCCACGAAACCGCCTATGCGCATCCTGCCCGAGTCCCTGTCCGCGCGCAGATCGGAAAAGTACTTGTCGGCGTCGTCGTAACAGGTGCGGGTGAGCCGCCCGGAGGGGTTTATATCCCCGCCCAGAACGCGCGCGAGCGCGTCGCCCGCATATGTGCAGTCGCAGGGCGCGACGAGCACGGCGTCGGCATAGCGGTCGAAGCCCATATCCACGGGCACGCTCCCGCACACCACGGCTATTATGCGCTTGCCCGCCCTTTTGAGGGCGTCGAGAAGCACTAAACGGTTGGGAGGCAATGCGAGCTCCCTGCCCGTGTAGTCGGGATAGAGGAACACCACCGCCGTCCCCGCTTCCCTCGCCGCCCTGAGAGCGGTGGGGATACTGTCGTCGCTGCGCGGTTTGAGGCGGTCGTAGCCCACAGCCGAGCCCGTTATGCGGAACTTTTCGCCGAGCAGGGAGAGGTCGCCGTACGCCTCTCCGAGCACGGCTATCTCCGCGCCCTCTTTGAGGGGCAGAACGCCCTCGTTTTTCAGCAGCGTGAAGCTCCCCTCCACGGCGGCGCGCAAGCCCCCTTCCGGGCTCTCTCCCGAGCCCGTTTTAAGCGCGCCCGTAGTTATGGCGAAATCTATTATCCCGTCGAGGATCTCGTCGAGCTTGGCGTCGTCAATGGCGCTGCCGTCGCGCAGGGAATCCTCCGTCTCGCGGCGGGGAACGCTCCCCTCCGCCTCATAGCCCTTGAGCTGGGCGTATCTCCGCGACGCACGTTCGAGGGGGACCTTGGCGCCGCCGAGGGAGATCTTTCCCTTCAGAAGGAGCGCCGCGTCGTCGTATGAAACGCTGCCGTCGCCCACGACGAACACGTCGCCGAACAAGCCGTTCTGCGTTTCGTTGAATATGGCGCGGTTGACGCCGTAATATCCCGTCCCCTCGCGGGAGGGATCGGCGAACACCGCCTCGCAGGGCTCGCCCTCCGCCGCCTGCAAAAAGGGCTTCACCATCAGCTCGTGCACAGCCCCGCCGTCGGCGGACTTATCGAGAAATTCGGTCTGATCCTCGCCGAGGGAGGGGGTGTACAGCCCCGCCGCGCCGCCCGCGGCATGGATAGCCCCGACTATCTCCGCGCCCATCGCGCCGTTTAAATAAGGGTCCTCGGAGAGCCCCTCGGCATAGGGATTTACAGCCGTCTTCAAATCGGGCGTGACGAAAAGCCTTCCGCCGTCCCTGCCGCTCTCCGAGACGAGTTCGCCCGTCATGGCGCCGACCGCCGCTCTGTCCCACGACCTGAGCGCGTCGGCATAGGGGATACCCTCCGACTTCGCGAGCTCGTCCAGAAAAACCCGCTTTACGGGGGTCACGCCCGCCTGTTCGAAGGGCGCGGGGTCGAGCGCGGAGGAGATTATCGCTATCTTCTGCAACGCGTCAAGTTTTCCGATTATGTCGCTATGTTTCAACATCGTAAATTCCGTCTCCGCAAACGTAAGTTATTTCCGTTCCGCCGCTCTCATTTTGTCCGTCCGGCAGAACGCCGTCAAGAAGTCCCGCGCGCCATGCCGCTAAAAAGGCTGCCAGAACCGCCCCGAGGACGGCTGCGAGCGAGATGAGCACATATCTCTTTTTGCGTTTTTTCACCGAGTACGACGGTTTCTTTCTGAATTCGTATTCCTTTTCCCGCTCTTCCGTGCCGTAGCGCACCGAAACGCCGTCCCCGACAGCCACGTATTCATACGGCTCGGAGAACACGGCTTCGAGCTTTGCCTCGACCGAGGCGCACGCGGGACTGACCGCGGCGTCCGCAACCGCGAACTCGGCTCCGCGCTCTGCGGCGAGACCCCGCCTCTCCACGGGGTGTTCGCCTATCACGTTTCCGCCCGAGTCCAGCTCCGACAGGCGGAACCTTACTCCCGTGACGAACACGTCGCTCGCGTTGTAAAAGCGGAGCGCGGCGCGGGGACGCTGACCCCCGAACAGCACGTAGCGCGAAAGATATACGGGGAAACCTCCCGGATAGGGAAGCCTCTCCGCCACGGGCTCTGTGCGGGCGGGAAGCGATGCGTACCGCCTTTTCTGTTTTTTCGCCTTTTCGCGCGCCGTTCCCCTTGCGGAGAGCGCGCCCGCGGCGGCTTTTTTACTCTTCTTCATCGCCCTTCCTCTTCTTCCGCATGAAAAATCCCCCGAGGGATATCAGCCATGTGACCGCCACGGCGGCGAGCGCCGTAAAGCCGAGTATCGCCGCCCACGACGATGCGGGCAGCGAGAGCTCCATGGTGAAGCGGTCGAGACAGCGCAGCGCGAACGTGCCGCCGAGCCACAGTATGAGGTCCGCCGAGACCGCGATGCACAGGCTGAGCGCCGTAAGCCACAGCGCGTATTTCGGATTGAAAGCCCTCCTCTCTGCGGGAATGGGGTCGTCGTCCACGCACACTATGCGCAGCGTGACGTAGTCCGTGCCCGCGGGCAGGAGGGTGTCGCGGGTGTATTGCCCGCCGTTGAACTTCTCCTT
Source organism: uncultured Clostridia bacterium (assembly GCA_947627955.1). Taxonomy (GTDB): domain Bacteria; phylum Bacillota; class Clostridia; order Christensenellales; family Borkfalkiaceae; genus Coproplasma. The sequence continues at coordinate 31,239 of CANQXZ010000005.1, read as the reverse complement.
TACGCGCAGTATTTCCAGAACGGAGTTGTCCGCGCCGTAGACCGTGAGTTCGTATTCGACGTATGCCGCCGTCTTCGCCCATTCGCCGCGGAAATACATTCCCTTTTCGCAGCTGCCCACGAGGTAGCTCTTTATGTACCTCCTGACCTGCGACGGGGGCGAAAAGACCACCACGTCGCCGTATTTGTCCTCATAGCGCCCGACCGCCTTGACCCTGACGGGCAGCGTCGCGGCGTACGTCCTGAGCATTATTTTTGGGATGACGGTAGCGCAAAACAGCAGGATGAAGAATATTCCTATTACCAACCAAACTATCCAGAATGCCATGCTTGCATTTTAACATACGTAAAAAATACTTGTCAAGCTATTACGCGCGCTTGCGCCAACTCTATTATATAAGTCCGCAAAAAAATGTTCCATGCCCCACCCGTGCGGCAACCGGCGTTTTTTCAGCCGTTTTGGCGGAACGTGTTGAGTTTTATGCGATAAAAAACGTGGCGCAAGCCGTTGGGGCTTGCGCCACGTTTTGCGCCGTGCCACTATTTGGCAAGCAGGTAGCTTGCGCCGAGCAGCTCCTCCGCCCTGCCTTGGGACGCCGAGCCGTCCAGCACGACCGTTATCCAGTGTTTCTTGTTCATGTGATAGCCCGAAAATACGCTCTTTCCGTCCACGAGCTCTTCAACGTCCGCGGGGTCCGCCCTGAAATCGGCTATTTCGACCTCGCCTTCCCGCCCGAAACGCGCGCCGTCTATCTTCATGAGCACGGCGTACCACTTGCCCGTGTCCCCGCGGCGCAAAACGGCGGCTGTGGGCAGTTTTTCCCACAGAAATTCGGGCTCGCAGCCGAATTTTTCGCGCGCACAGCCCAAGACCGCCTTGGTCTGCGGCGATTTGAAAACCTCCCTTAAAAAGCACTTGTCGGCTATGTCGCCGAGCACGCGCGCGTACTCGGCGCGCACCATTCCCACGAACTCGCCGCCCGCGCTCTCCACGAGGTGCAAAGTGTACGGGTCGCCCGTCGCCCCGTCCTTTACCGAGGCGAAAACTTCGCCCGAGCCGTCCACCTCTACGGTCATGACGAACTGTCCGTCCGCTATTTTTTCGGCATATGCGAGCCGCCCGTCCGCGCTCTCGAAGCCGTACTCCGCGAGCTTGCGCGCGTCGGAGGACATGTTTTTGAAAAATCCGCCTTTCACCATTGCCCTCTTCCGCCTTTTTGTACTCTCGCAACCATTATATTGCGGCGGCGGGCGGTTGTCAAAATAATTTATTTGCTTTTTTCCCGCGTTTTGGGTTGAACAAGGGACGTTTATGTGCTATAATGAGTCGGACGGCGGGATAAAAACGCGCCGCCGGGGAATAATTCCGTCTATGACGGAAATCGGAGAGAGAATACCTGAGATGAAGATCGCCATCGTCTGCGACGTGCTCGGAAGCGAAAACAACGGAACCACAATTGCGGCAATGAACCTTATCCGCCACTTGCAGGCGGCAGGTCACGAGGTGCGCGTGCTGTGCGCCGACCAGGACAAAAAGGGGCAGAAGAACACCTACGTCGCCCCGAACAGGAGCTTCGGCAAGCTCCTCGACGCCTATGTGCACAAGATAGGGGTCACCCTCTCGAAAAAGGACGAAAAGCTCGTGGCTGAAGCCCTCGACGGCGTGGAATTCATCCACAGCATGCTCCCCTTCGCCCTCGGCAAACAGGCGGCGAAATACGCCGTGGAGCACGGGATACCCATGACGGCGGGCTTCCACATGCAGGCGGAAAATCTTACGTCTTACCTGAAAGTTAACAAGCTGAAACTCCTCAACAAGATGGTCTACAAGAACATCTACTCCAAATTTTACCGCTACGTGGACGGGATACACTATCCCACCGCCTTCATACGCGGGATATTCGAGAGGAGCGTGAAAAAGACGACCCGCGGCTACGTAATCTCCAACGGGGTCAACTCCATGGTGGAAAAGCGGGACGTTCCCAAGCCCGCGGAATTCGAGGGGAAGATAGTCATCTCCTCCACGGGCAGATACGCCACGGAAAAATCGCAGGACACCCTGATAGAAGCGGTGAACCGCTCCAAATACCGCGAGAGCATCCAGCTGATACTCGCGGGGCAGGGGGTAAAGGAGAGATACTTCCGCAAGCTCGCGCGCAAACTCCCCATCCCGCCCGTGTTTAAGCTGTTCCCCCGCGACGAGATATGCGACGTGATAAACTACTCCGATATATACGTGCACCCCGCGCAGATAGAGCTCGAGGGCATAGCCTGCCTCGAAGCCATAATGTGCGGCAAGCTGACGATAGTCTCCGACTCGGAGCTGAGCGCCACAAAGGCGTTCGCCCTCGACGAAAAGTGCATATTCAGAAAGCGCGATCCCAAGGACCTCGCGCGGGTGATAGACTATTGGATAGAGCACCCCGACGAAAGGCGGGAATACGAGAAAAAATACGCCGAGAGCGCCAACATATTCCGTCAGGAAGAGTGCATGCGCAGAATGGAAGAGATGATGCTCGACGTGCTCGCCCGCGAAAAGGACAAAAAGCCCTGTTCGCTGAAAGAGAAGAAGAGACAGACAAGATAAAATAAGGCTGCCCGCGCGGATATCGCGCGGGCAGCGCTTTTATGCCTTTATGCCCTTATTATTCCCTGTCCACCGTTATGACGGGCAGATATCCCTTTGCGCGCACCGCGGCGCACACCGCCTCGTATATCTCCCCGTCCGAAAGTTTTGCGTCGTAGGAAACCGAAACGTCGAATATGAGCTGCGGCTTTACGCCGCGGACCATTCTGAAATCGTGTATTTTGAGCCCGGGGTCTATCTCCTTCAGTTCCTCCCCGAGCCGCGCGCCGAGTTCGCGCGCTTCGCCGTCGAGGGTGTCTACGGGGTCGAGATGGGCGGTGAGCGACACCCCGAACTTTTCAGCCACGCCGTGTTCGAGCCCGTCTATGACCGCATGCGCTTCGAGCGGGGGCGTGCGGCAGTCCATCTCTATGTGGACGGTGCCGAAAGAGGCGTCCCTGCCGTAGCTGTACACGCGCAGGTCGTGCACGCCCAACACCTTTTCATCCGACAAGAGATATCTCTTTATGCCGTCCGTAAAGGCGGCGTCGGGAGCCTTGCCGAGGAGCTGGGAAGAGGCGTCTTTGAGGATGACGGCGCCCTGCCAGACTATGAAGAGCGCCACAGCCGCGCCCGCCCAGCCGTCCGCGGGTATCGCCGCGTAGCCGCCCGCGAGCAGACCGGCTATCACCGCGGCAGTCGCGGCGCAGTCGCACACGGAATCCACTCCCGCCGCTTTCAGCGCGCCCGAACCCGTCCTCTTAGCCACGCAGAAATAATATACGGCAAGCCCCGCCTTTACAGCCACGGACGCCCCGAGCAGGATATATACGGGTAAGGAACCGCCCGAAACCCCTCCGCCGAATATCTTGGCGGCGGATTCGTTCAGCAGTTCGGCGGCGAGGAAGATTATTATGCAGCCTATTATCACCGAGGCGACGTATTCCGCGCGGTGGTGCCCGAAGGGGTGTTCCCTGTCCGCGGGCTTTGCGGAGATGCGGAAAGAGACGAGCGTCACCGCGCTCGCCCCGCAATCGCTGAGGTTATTGAATCCGTCGGCGCAGACCGACACAAGCCCGCATAGCGCCCCCGCGGCTATCTTTGCCGCCGCGAGCAGAGCGTTGAGGACTATCCCCACGGCGCTCGCCGCCACTCCCGCGCGCGCCGCCGCCTTTACGCTGTCATCCATGATAAGACCATTATATGCCGCGGACGGGGTTTTGTCAATAGCGGGGGCTTTTTGCGGGGCTGAAACTGCCTCAATGTATTGAAATTTTCCGAAAAAAGTGTTACCATAAGGAGGAGGTGGCTCTATGACGGACGTTGTCGCCGCGATAATACAAAGAGACGAAAGGATACTCATATGCCAGCGCCCCGCGAACAAGGCGAGGGGGCTTTTATGGGAGTTCGCGGGCGGAAAGACGGAAGAGGGCGAGACGCACGCCGAGGCGCTCAAACGGGAATGCCGCGAGGAGCTGGGCGTGGAGATAAAAGTGAAAAAACTGCGGCGCACCGAATGTTACCGCTATCCCGATACCGAGGTGCGCATATTCTTCTACGAGGCGGAGCTCGCGGGCGGCGAGCCGCGCGCAATTGAACACGCCGCGATAAGGTGGATATATCCCTCGCAGGCGCAGTACTTCGACTTCTGCCCCGCGGACGAGCCGCTAATAAAGGAGCTCGCCGAGAGGAGCGGCGCGGCGAAAAAGAACAGAAAACTCGGCAAAAAGGGCGAAAAAAAGGCTACAAAATTTTTAAAACGCAGCGGTTACAAAATTCTGAAAAGGAACTACGTCACGCCCTTCGGCGAGGTGGATATCGTGGCAAAACGCGGGGACGTGTTGGTTTTTTGCGAGGTCAAGACCCGCCTTTCGGACAAATTCGGCGCCCCGTCGGAAGCCGTTACCCCCTCCAAGCAAAAGAGCTATACCCGCGCGGCGCAGTACTTTGTGAAAGATGACGGCGTAACCGTGCGCTTCGACGTGGCGGAGATATCGGACGGAGAGCTCAACTACATAGAAAACGCTTTCCCCGCGCGCTACGCTTAAAAGAGCGCGAGGGAGAGATACAGCCCGCCGAGGGCGGCGGCGAGGGCGGGCAGGGCGACGGTGACGCCCATTTTGAGGAAGTCGCCGTAGCCGAACTTCACGCCGTGGCGCTTCAATATCCCGCTCCACATTATCCCCGCGAGAGCCCCTACGGGCGTGAAAAACGCGCCGAGGTTGGAGCCTATCACCGTAGCGAGCACGGCGGCAAGCCCCGCTCCCCCGCTCTGTATTATGGGGGCGAAGAGCACGCTCATGGGGATATTGTTTATTATGTTGGAGGCGAAAAAGGACGCCGCCCCGTATTTGAGCACCGCGAGATCGGCGCCCATAACTTGCGCGGCGCGCGCCGTGACCCCCTTCTGGGCGAGCACCTCTATCATGACGAACATGGAGAGCACAAAGGGCACGAGCTGCCACGGAACGCGCTTCAAACTCTTCGGGACAGTTGCGGGCTTGCGCCTTAAAAACAGCCCCCTGAACGCCGCAAACGCCATAAGGCTGACCGCCGAGAGTAGCGCGACGAGCCACATCTCCACGCCTATGTAGGGTCCCACGGCGAGCATCGCCGTGCACACCGCGAGGTGCGCTATGCCCGCAATCAGCAGGAATTTATCCTCCGCTTCCACCTTTTCCGCCCGCCCTTTAAGGGGAGCGGATAATTTTTTGCGGTAGACGAGCCACAGCGCGGCAAGCGCCGCGCCCGCCGCGAACACGGTGGGTATAATACTGTATCTCAGATACTGCGTAAAGCCCAGCCCGCACGCCCCCGCAAGATAGATATTCGTGGGGTTGCCTATGATAAGCGTCATGGACCACGTGTTGGCGGCGACGAATTCCGCCGCGAGATAGGGCATGGGGTCTATTTTCGCGTTCTTGGCGAAATAGCATATGAAGGGCGTAAAGGAGAGCACTATCACGTCGTTTGAAGTGAACACGGTCAGCACGGACACAGTGGCGTAGATATACAAAAACAGCCTCTTCTGTCCCGTCCCCGCCCTTTTGAGCGCGGCGGCGGCGAGTATGCGGAAAAATCCGAGCTCGTCCAAAAACACCGAAATGAGGGTCATGGAGAGGAACAGAACGAGTATCTTCACTGGGTTCACGGCGGTGTCGGCGACGAGCGCCCTGCCCACCGCGGGAATGTCCGCGTCGCAGAAAGCGAGCATAAAAAAAGCGCCCGCGGCGGTTATCGCCCAATAGCTGTCCGCCGAAAATCTGCCCGCCTTTATTTTGGGGAAAAAGAGTATGCCGCATATCATGGCGATCGCCGTAGCGGCAAAAATAATAAGTGAAGCCGTCATATGTACTGAAAACAGGAAAAATTTTATCACTTGTTTTTGCAAAAAGCAATGATTTGCGGGCAGAAATAATTGCAAAGCGCGCGCCGAAGTGATAATATTTTCCACGTCGGGAAAAAAGTATGGCAAAAGAAGTTACAATGACGCAAAAAGAGGGGCTGTTCAAGAACCTCTGCATATTCATAGCGCCGCTGATGCTGACGGGCATTTTGCAGCTGCTTTACACCGCGAGCGACCTGATAATTTGCGGGCTGTACGGCCCCGAGCACTCCACCGCCGCCATCTCCTCCACCAACGCACTCATAAACCTGATCGTCAACCTCTTTATGGGGCTCTCGGTGGGCGCGAACGTCATAATGGCGAGGTGCTACGGCGCGAACGACCCCCAAAAGGGGGACCGCGTGGCGCACACCTCCATGGCGCTCTCCCTGATAACGGGAATAGCCGTGGGCGCGTTCGGCGCGCTCTGTTCGAGATATTTCCTCGTGTGGATGAAAACGCCCGACGACGTTATTGACCTCTCCACGGAATATCTCGCCATTTACTTTATAGGCGTGCCCTTCACCATGATATACAACTTCGGCTCCGCTCTGCTGCGCGCCGTGGGCGACACGAGAAAGCCCTTCTACTTCCTCACCCTCTCGGGCGTAGCCAACGTGTTTTTGAACCTGCTTTTCGTGATCCGCTTCAAATTGGGCGTGGCGGGCGTTGCGATATGCACTTCCATCTCCCAATTCCTCGCGGCGGCGATGGTGGTGGCGTACATGCTCTTAAAAAAGGGCGGCTTTTTCCGCTTCCGCCTGCGCGGACTCAAAATTTGCCGAGGAGAATCGGCGGAGATAATCCGCACGGGACTGCCCGCGGGCTTGCAGGGAATGATCTTCTCCCTCTCGAACGTGATAATACAGACGAGCATAAACGTGCTCGGCACGGACATAATGGACGGGAACGGCGCTTCCGCCTCCCTCGAGGGCTTTGTGTACACCGCAATGAACTCCTGCTCGCAGGCGGCGGTGACTTTCGGCTCGGCGAACTACGGCGCGAAAAACAAGCGCAACATAACCCGCGTGATATGCTATTGCCTGCTGCTCGTGATAGCCGTGTGGGCGGCGCTCAGCGCGGTGATACTCGCGCTGAGGATACCCCTCTTGAAGCTATACGTAAAATCCCCCGAGGCGATAGCCGCGGGAGAGACAAGGCTGATAATTGTTCTGCTCACGTATTTTCTATGCGGGTTCATGGACACCTTCGCCTACGCCCTGCGCGCGATAGGCTATTCCGTGCTCCCCACGGTGATAAGCACCCTCGGGGCGTGCGGGTTCAGGCTTGTATGGGTGTTCGCCATCTTCCCCGTTCCGTACTTCCACAACATCTTATGGCTCGCCGCGTCCTATCCCATCTCGTGGACGCTCACGGCGGGCGTGCACCTGATATTTTTCGGGATACTGTTCAAAAAACTGAAATTCGCCGCGCCGCGCGCGGCACAGTGAAAACGCCCCGCCGTCGGCGGGGCGTTTTAATATGTCAGAATATGAATTTAAACAGCACGAAAGCGATCGCGGACAGCACCGCGAGCACCCAGAAGAGCGCCGTTATCAGCTTGCACGTCCTGCGGCGGGAACGGAATCTTTCGTCCTCCGCCCAGCCCGTGTTCTCCTCCATTGCCTCGAAGTCGCAGCTCACGAGGAGGGCGCGCTCCTTGTACTTGTTCTTGGCGCGCTTGTTCAGCTCCACCGTGACGGTGGAATCCTCTGTCACCTTCCCGAAAAGGCGGTAATCTATATAGTATTTGTCCGTCTTGCGGAAGTGGGGAGAAAACAGCCCGAACACGCCCAAAAACCACAGAAGCAGCCATTTCAAGAACCACTTGTCGAAGGAGAGCAGGCTCTTGGAGAATATGCGGAGTTCAATATCGCCCTCCGCCTCGCACTCGGCGGCAAGGCGCTTTCCGTCCTTTTTGAATTTGAGGCGCTTTCCGTTGAGATAGGCTTCCGCGCCCCCGAGATCCTTTGTGTAGACAGTAAATTTCATAACGCCACCGCCTTACTGCGCAGAACGAAGAAGAATATCACTCCTAAAACCGCCAGAACCGCAGCCACAATCCCCAGCGTCATAGCCGCGGCGGAACGCCTTGTTCCCCGTTTGACCGCGCCTATCGTCACCGCCGCGGCGGCGAGACAGATCGTGACAGCCATAAACGTGAAGAGATAGGGCGTATATACGGTGAACACCGTCCGCGTCGCGCTGTTCAGATATTCTATCGCCATGCCGCTGTTTTGTATCAGTTCCCCGAACTTTTTCGCAAAATTGCGGAACTCCTCGACCGCCAGCAGCGTGAAAAGCGTGACGAGCGTGCTGCATATAACGAGAATGAAATAACCTATGCTGAGAATGACCACCACGACCGCTGTGAGGGCGTACCCCACACCCGTGGCGGCGAACATCAGCATGGGCACGCATGTGGCGATAGCCGCGATAACAGCCCACGCCCCTATCGATTTGCCCGTGCGCGCCATAAAACAGTCCCTTTCATATGCGACAGCACTGTCATCCATAAATGCACCTCCACCGGGGACGCATTCCGCCGCGCGGCACTGTTTCCGCGCCGCGGCGCACCCCTGTTTTTAAGTATGCGGCGTATCCGCCGATTATATTTCACTTTTTACCGACGCAAATTTTCTGCAGCTCGCCGAAATTTCCGTGAACCTTTAAAATAATAACGTTGCAAGCAAAACCACGCTTTTGCGCCGCAAGACACAATTTGCGAAAACTTTCGCCTGAGCGAGGTGAATGTCTGCGATTATATTATCGTGGGCTACGAAAAATCGCAGACAGAGGGCGAGTAGCCCTCAATTCACGGAAAATTGTGCGGGCGGCTCCCGCATAATTTTCGTGACCCCTTAAAATCATAACGTTGCAAGCAGGGTTCCCCTGCGCAGCAAGACACAATTTGCGCATACCTGCGCCTGAGCGGTGTGAATTGCCGCCATTATATAATATGTGCGCCCCTATTTATGGCGGCAAGAGCGGCAGAGCCGCTAAAATCACGGAAATTCGCAGTGCGCGCAACCGCACGAGAATTTCGTGACCTCTTTTTTATCTTACCACCCCCGAGGCGGTTTGTCAACAGCGCCTCAGATCTCTATCAGAAAGCCCCGTTCGCGGAGCTTTTTTTCAATGTTGTCGAGAGCCGCTTCCCCGTCGGCGGTCACCGTGTGGTAGTGATAGCCGTCCGTGACTATCATCAAGGGCTTCGAAGCCCCTGATTTGAGCGAACGGTAGAGTTCTTCCACGTGGGTGCGGCTGTAAAGCCCGAGCCTTGCGGATATCCTGCCGTAAAGGCGGTGGTTGACGAAGATGTCCTCCACCCTGCCGCCGCCGTCTATAATTATCTCCCCCTCGTCCACTATCTCGTCGAAGGTGTGGCGGCACTTGAAAACGCGCGTCGCCTTTTTTTCGCCGTCGAGGAGATAGCCGCGGTTAGTGGCGGTGATCCCGTATCCGTTGGCGCGCAGAATGGCTATATCCTGCACTATCACCTGCCGAGACACGGCGAACCTCTCCGCGAGCACGTTGGCGGGGAGGGGATTTTCGGTGTTGCCCATGAGGCTCAGTATCTCGCTCCTGCGCGCTTCGGCTTTCATTCTTCCACCAGAATGGGATGAAGATTTTTGAGGGAGAGATCCAGAATGGGCGCGGAATGGGTGAGCGCGCCGCTCGACACGAAGTCTACGCCCGTATCCAATATCTGCGCGATATTCTCCCGCGTGACGTTGCCGCTGCACTCCGTTAGCGCGCGCCCGTCTATCAGCTTCACCGCCGCCTTCATATCCGCCACGGACATGTTGTCGAGCATTATGATATCCGCGCCCGCCTCCACGGCTTCGGATACCATTTCGAGGTTCTCCACCTCGACCTCTATCTTCCTGACGAAAGAGGCGTACTTTTTCGCCATTTGCACGGCGTTTTTCACGCCGCCCGCCGCGCCGATATGGTTGTCTTTGAGCAATATCCCGTCCGAGAGGTTATAGCGGTGGTTGTCGCCCCCGCCGACCTTGACGGCATACTTTTCGAAAATGCGCATATTGGGGGTGGTCTTGCGCGTGTCGAGCAGGCGGGTCTTGCTCCCTTCGAGGAGCTTCACCATCTGCCTTGTGTACGTCGCGATGCCGCTCATGCGTTGCAGGTAGTTCAGAGCCACGCGCTCGCCCGAGAGCAGAACACGTATGTCCCCCACCACCTCGGCGAGGAGCTCGCCCTTTTGAACGTCGTCGCCGTCCTTCACGAACGCCTTTACCCACGTTCTGCCGTCGAGTATCTTGAAAGTGCGTTCAAACACTTCCAGCCCGCAGATAACGCCCTCCTGCTTGCATATGAGCTGCACGCTGCCCTTTCTGAAATCGGGCATAACGGCGTTGGTGCTCACGTCCTCGTTGGATATGTCCTCCCTGAGCGCCGACTTTATAAGGTCGTCCGCATTAAGTACGCCCGAAATGGGGTTTAGCATTTTCCGCCTCCTTTATAGCCTTTTGTATTATCTTTTTGTATCCTTCGAGCAGCGCCGCGGGGTCGCCGTATTCGGATAAGTCCACGTCTTGCGCCCTCCTGTATCCCTCGGGCAGGGGCTTTGTCTCCGCCGCTATGTGGAGCGCCGCCCTCTTCGAGAACAGCAGGCTCTCCAAAAGGGAGTTGGAAGCCAGCCTGTTCGCCCCGTGCACGCCGTTGCAGCACGTTTCGCCCACGGCGTAAAGCCTCGGCATTGTCGTTCTGCCGTTCAGATCGCTCCTTATCCCGCCCATGAAGTAGTGCTGCGCGGGGACGACGGGAATGCACTCTTTAAACACGTCGTAGCCCTCCTCGCGGCACTTTTCCACTATCGAGGGAAAGTGCGCCCTCAGCTCTTCGGGGGGTATGGGGCGCATGTCGAGCCACACGAATTCCGTGCCGTCCTTTTTCATCTGGCGGTAGATAGCCGCCGTGACGACGTCGCGGGGCTGCAACTCGTCGGTGAAACGCCTGAAATTCTTGTCGAGGAGCACTGCCCCCTCGCCCCGCACCGATTCGGAAATGAGAAAGCTCCTGCCGCCCGCGGAGTTTTTGACATAGAGGGTGGTCGGATGAATCTGTATGTAATTGATATTGTCCACGGCGACGCCGTGCTTTATGCACACGGCTATGCCGTCGCCCGTGAGCAGACGGAAATTGGTGGAGTGGGTGAATATCCCGCCTATCCCGCCCGAGGCGAGCACCGTGTTCTCCGCAAACACGGGAAACACCCTGCCCGTGGCGTTGTCCGAAACAATTAGCCCCGCGCACTCGCCCTCCCGCTCTATTATGTCGAGCATGGTGGTCTCGGGAACTATCTCCACGTTCTCCAAAGCGGAGACCCTCTGCATGAGCCGCGTGGTTATCTCCTTGCCCGTGCAGTCCTCGTGGAAACATATCCTGTTGCGGGAATGCCCGCCCTCCCTCGTCACGGCGAGGGAGCCGTCCGCATTCCGCGCGAAGTCCACGCCGAGCGACACGAGTTCGTCCACGATCTCTTCCGAAGAATTTATCATGCACTCCACCGCGGCGGGGTCGTTTTCGCCGTGACCGGCGCGCATCGTGTCGGAAAAGTAGTCATTGAAGTCCTCTTTGCCCTGCAAGCGGCAGATGCCGCCCTGCGCGAGATAGCTGTCGCTCCTGTCGGGAGTGCCCTTGCATATCACCGCCACTTTTTTTTCTGCGGGCAGATGCAGGGCGCAGTTGAGCCCCGCCACTCCCGTGCCCACTATGAGTACGTCGTAAAAATCTTTCAATCTGAGCCTCTTAAAGCGGAAATACCGCCGCGGGATAACTTTCCCGCGTACAGTCAACAATACTTTACACTAAAACTTTACACCTGTCAAGTCATATGTAAAGTATTGAAGAAAAATATGAAAAAAGGGTGGGGACGAAAATTTCGTCCCCACCACGCCGCCTCGCGGTCAAATTTTTGCGGTTTTTAAGTTGTAACGATATCACCCAAAAGACCTGACCATTCCACAAATTCCGTCGGCAGGTCGATTTTAACTTTTCCGAAATCGGAATATGTGCATGTGCTGGCCGGACTGAAAGCCCCGTATCCCAAATTCATCTCATCTGTTGTAAAAGTAATAGACTCCAAATTCGTTTTGTCAAATTTGACGGTGATATTCTTTAATATCTGAGTTACTTCTCCATAGCCGGGTATATTTGTTGTCATTGGCAGTTGTGAGCAGTAGTAAGTATATGCTTTCGTGATGCGGAAAGAACTGTAAGAGTCGGCAAAAAAGTCCATCTCCGCTTTATATGAGGCGAGCTGCGATTCATATTGCGAAATCATTGTCGGACCGATTAGGTGACCGTCGACAGCTGTGGTTGCCGTATATGTCTGCCTCAGCCATTTCCCCTCAAGCTCTTCCGTCGGTGAATAAGAAAAGTTGTAATATATGCCATTACCTGCATAATATGAGATCTCTTCTGTCGTCGTTCCCGGAGTGTTATATGCAGTATTAGGATACACTTCTTTGTATGTATACATGGTTCCCCCGTCTATTTTAATTGTAGCCGTGGATAAATCGGTATCCCCCACATATTTATAATTGTCACAGTTGCGGAACACTCTCTGCCATTCGTTCATAGAAAGCGGTATCGGATCTTTAACGTTTACAAAGCAGGTGGCTTGTCTAAAATCAACCGTTGCGGTCACGGTCGCCTGACCCACGCGACGCGCGGTCACCCTTCCATTCTCGTCTACGGTTGCCACGCTAGAGTCGTCAACGCTCCAAGTCACCGTCTTGTCGGCAGTGGTGTCTGACGGGAAAATTAAAACCGTTAACAGGTCCGTTTCGCCGACAGTTAAGGTTAGCGAGGTGCTATTAAGCTCTATTTTCTCTATCGGTATGAAAGAATTTGGCGTCCATTCCGCCTCGCAGGCTGCAAAGCCGAATGCCATTACCAAAGCCATAGCCAACGTTAAAATTGCCGTTATAACCTTTTTCACTTTGAAAACTCCTCTTGTATCTAATGTATACATTAGTTATTGTCCAAATTATATAATTGGCGTGTCTATTTGTCAAGCAAAAACATTTATATAATGTACACATTAGCTATTGTGGAGATTATATTATGACTTTCAGGATATTGGATATCTTAAAGGAAAAGGGCAAAACAAAATATTGGCTTTATATTCAACTCGGGTTGAGCTATCAAAATTTTTCCCGCCTTGTGAACAACCAGACGAAGAGCATAAAGTTTGAAAACTTGCAGGCGCTGTGCGAAATACTCGAATGCACGCCCAACGACCTGTTCGAGGAATATTGCGGGAGGGAATGAGACTTTTCGACAAATTAACGTAAGAACTCCGCGAAAATAGCGCCCGCCTGCGCCATATAGTAGAGCATAAGGAGAATTTTTATGAAAATTTGCGAGCTTTACGGCAGAAAGGTTTTGGGGGACGGCGGAAAAGAGGGCTATCTGCTCTCCATAAACGCGGCGGAAGACGGCGCGTTTTTTTTGGTTTGCGCCGACGAACGGGAACGGGAATTTTCGGTGGACATAAAAAACGTGGTCCGCTTCGGCGAAAAGATAATCTTTTCGGGCGGGGCGGATAAAAAGATACCCGGCACTCCCCTCCGTGCGGGGCGGGAATGCTTTGATACGGACGGCAGATTTTTGGGCAGGGTGGAGGAATACGTCTTTGCGGGCGGCAGGCTGAAAAGTTGCCGCATAGGCAAAAAAAATTACCCCGCCGAGGGGTTGAGGTTTTGCGACGCCGTGATAGTCAGGGGCGTGGGGCGGCTGAAATGCGACGTGACGAAAGACGGCGCCACGCTGTTTAAAAAGGGTTCGCCCGTGACGGACGAACTGCTCGAAGAGGCGGCTTGCGCGGGCGAATACGTGCAGACGAGGCTCAAAAGCCTTTAAATATTGTACTTTGCCATGAGTTTGAGCAGGGTGTTGAAGTTCTCGTTGAGGATCTCACCCTCGGCGGGCGTGAGGGCGCCCTTTACCCTCATGACTTCTAGGGTGTTTTTCAGCTTTTCCACCTCGAGCCTGTCCGTTCTGCCCAAATTTTTGGCGAGCAGACTGCCCGTCACGGCGATCGCGTGTTCGAGGCGGATATTGTTTTTCGCGGCGGCGGCGGGCGGTGCGCTTTTTACCGCGGGCGGCGTATGCGGGGGAGCGGGAAGAGGCGCGGAGACGCTTGCCGCGACCTGCGCGGGAGCGCGCTTTTTGCGGGGGCGCGAGGCGAAGCAGAGCACGCCGTAAAGGATATATCCCGCCAGCCAGAACACGCACGCGACGAACAGCGCCTCCTGCACGGCGTTCACGGTCAAAAACAGTGCGAACGTGAGCGCGGTATAGGCGTACACGAGGCACAAAAAGGGGCGTTTGCCCGCCTCCCGCACGGCGGGAAGGGCGATGCACAGGGAGAGCGCCGCCACAAAGAGGGCGGCAAAGGAGCCCCATATTATCCACACGAGGGTATCGAAGGGAAAGCGCGCGGCGAAAGCCGCGAATTTGCCCGCAAGAGATTGGAACATACGCCTTGATTATAGCCGTCAAGGCGCAAAATAAAGCGGAAGTTGTGTCCTACTTCCGCTTTATTTGTCGATTTCAAAGGTCTATCTGCGTTTTTAGCTTAATGTTGACTATGCAGGTGGATATGTCCGCGGGGTCACAGCCCGTTATCAGCGAGACAGCCTTTTTGTAGAGGGCGAGCTGTGGGGAATACGTTTCTTTCAGCCTTTCATCCGTCTTGCCCGAATATTTGTAGTCTATTATCCTGACCTTGCCGCCCGAAACTGCCATCAGGTCTATCGCGCCCTGCACGAGCACGTTGTCCCGCGCGGAGCCGCCCAGCACGTCGCACGCGGGCAGCCTGCACAGAAACTCCCGCTCGCGGTAGATCTCCGCCCCTTCCAGCCCGCCGAACACGGGCATGGAGAGTATTTGGGAGAGCTCGCCCGCATCGAGAAGAGCCGCCTGTTCCGCCGTCAGCGCGCCCGAAGCCACAAAATTTTCCAGCTCGCGGGAGACGGTCTCCTCATCCGCCGCGGTGAGGTCGCACAGTTCCAGAAATCTGTGATAAGCCGTGCCGCGCTCGGTGCCCGTTTCCCCCTCGCCGCCGAAGAGATAATGGCGGGCTTCATAGGGCTCGTCCTCCTGCATGTTTTTGAGGATAGCCGAAGCCGAACTCTTCACGGGCAGATCCACGCTCTCCGCGTGCGGATATCCGCGCATGAAACGGCTCTCTATCTCCTCCGCAAGGCGGGGATCCGCGCTCCCCGCGAGGGCGGGGCTCGCGCTCCCTCCCGCGAACTCGGCTGCGGGCGCTATCTCGTCCGCCTTAAAGCGGGACATATCGAAGGTCTGCGAATAGGAGCGCGCCGAAAGTGCGGCGAGCGGGGAATACTCCGTCACCGACTCCGCCATTATGTGCAGATCGCACATGGCGCGCGTGCACGCCACATAGAAGAGGTTGAGCTCGTTTTTCAGCTCTTCCCTGTCCGCGCGCAGTTTTACGAGGCGGCGGAGTACCGTGCTGCGCACGAGCATGTTCTCGGGGTCGTACAACTTGGGCGCGAAGAGATATTTTTCGTCGAACAGAAGCTCGCCCGCGTCCGAGCCCTTGAAAGTGCGGCAGATATCCGAGATTATTACCACGGGGAATTCCAGCCCCTTTGCGGCGTGCATGCTCATTATCTTTATGCTGTCGGAAGGCGCGTTCGAGGGCGCGGCGAGGTTGTATCCCCCCGCCTTGACATATGAGAGAAAGGCGGGAAGGGTCATCTTTTCGCCGTAAGAGGCGAGGCGCTCCACGTTTTTGAGCTTTTGACCGTCGCCCGCGGCGTATTCCGCCTCCAAACCCGAATCGGAGAGCACCGCAAAAATGAGCTCGTACGCCGTGATGACCTCCGCAAGGTCGCGGTATGCTTCCAGCTTATCGTAGAACGTGTTGAGTTTTTGCGCGAGCGGGGAGCGCATTTCTTCGGCGTAGAGGCGGCAGCACTTTCTGAAAGGCATCCTCTTTTGCCGCTTGTACGCCACGCGCACCGAGGCGAGCTCGTCGGGGGTGAATTTGCCGAACGGGGAGAGCATGCAGGAGACGAGGGGCACGTCCTGCTCGGCGTTGTCTATCACGGAGAGGATGTCGAGGGTCTGCTTTACTTCGGGAAGGGCGCAGATATTGGGCTCCTGCGCGCCCGAAACGGGATAGCCCGCGTCCCTCAGGGCGCGGATTATGCCCTCGGTGGAATCCCCCTTGTTCTTGCGGGTGAGGATACATATGTCGCCCGTCTGCACGTCCCTGTATTCCCCCGTACCGAGGTCGAATATTTTCGATCTGAGCTCCTTTTCCACCACGGAAAGCACGGCGAGCCCCTCGCGGGTGTGCCCCGCCTGTTTGCCGTCCTCTTTTACCGAGTACACCGAGAGGGCTTCCCTCTCCCTTTCGTCCTTGCCGAACACGTGTATGCCCGCAAAGCCCGCGTCGTCGGGATAGGCGCCGCCCGCGTTCATTTTTGAATTCTTTGAGTAATCGAAGCCGCACACCGCGGAATTCATTGCCTCGGAAAAGAGGGAATTCACGAAGGAGATCACCTTGCCGCAGCTCCTGAAATTGTCCGAAAGGCGGAGGGCTGTGCCCCCACCCCCCTCGAACGCGTTGTATTTTTCGGCGAAGAAGAGCGATCTGCTGCCGCGGAAGCCGTATATCGCCTGCTTCACGTCGCCGACGAGGAACACTTCGCTGCCTATCGAGGAAACGATCTCCTCCTGCACGGGGTTCACGTCCTGATATTCGTCCACGAACACGTACTTTAAGGAAGCGCAGATCTCTTTGCGGATCGCGTCGTCCGATAAAAGCCCCAGCGTGAGGTGTTCGAGGTCGTTGTAGTCGAGCTTGTTCTCGTCCCGCTTGACCGCGGAATACTCGGCGTCGAACGCGGAGAGCAAGCCGCAGAACGCCACAGCCGTTTCGCCGCTCTTTAAAAACGCCTCCCTTTCCTCAGCCTCGGAGGCGAGCCCTTCCCTTATGCCGTTGTAGGCGTCGGCTACGCGCTTTCTGAAATTCTTGAACGCCTCGCCCGCCTTTTCGTCGCCCTCGCCGTCGCGCGGCTTCGCCGTTACGGCAAGGGGATATGCTTTGCCGAACGCGCCGCCCTCCGCCGAGAGGCGGCAGGCTTCGAGCATCTCCGAGAATATCTTCTTATAAGTTGCCTCCCCCGAAGTGCGGGGGAAAGACGCCGCGAACTCCTCCACCGACCTGTACACCGCGCCGTACTTCTCAGCGAATATCTCCGAGAGGTCGGCGCAGACCGCCGCGAAACCCTCGTCCGTGTAGAGATCTTTGCACTTTGCGAGCAGCTCCCCGTAGTGCGCGACGGTGCGCACTTTAGAATAGCTTTCGAGCACGAGCCTTTTGAGCGAGCCGTCGCTGCGCTTTTTCATGAACCTCTTCAGAAGGTGCAGAAACTGCCCGTCGTTTTCGGCGTATTTTTTCTCGAACAGGTTGTCGAGGGCGCGCTCTTTCAGCTCCTTGGCGACGGCGTCGTCGTCGGAGATTATCTCGAACCCGCCGTCTATGCCCGCGGCAAAGAAGTATGTCCTTAAAAGCCGCGCGCAGAAGGAATGTATGGTGGATATCTCGGCGGAGGGGATCTTGGCTATCTGCGCTTTCAGCCTCGCCTTTGCGGGGGCGGGCGCGTTTTCCACCCGCCTTATCAGCGCGGCGCGCAGCTTGTCCTTCATCTGCGCCGCCGCCTTGCGCGTGAACGTCACGGCGAGCACGTCGTCGAGGTCGGCGCCCGCCTCTATCGCGCGGGCGAGCTTTTCTATCATGACAAAGGTCTTGCCGCTCCCCGCTGAGGCGGAGACTATTACCCTGCCGCCGCTCTCTATCGCGGCGAGCTGTTCGGGCGTGGGCGTCCTCTTTTTTGCTCCGTCGGGCATGTCAGTCCCCTCCTTTCGCTATGCGCGCTATATCCGAACACTTGACGGAGGGGCTCTGCCTCTCCTCGCCGTCCCTGCCCACGGCGAAATTGCAGCTTCCGCCCATCTTGCAGTACTTGCAGGCGTCGTGCGCGGGCGAGGGGGTCACGTTGCCCGAGAGCATCTCCTCCGCGCCCCGCCCCGCGACGAGCCCCGAATAGGCGATAAAATAGGAAAATTCTTCGGGGTCCATCGCCGCGTCCACCTTTCTGCCGTTCAGATAGGCGTCGAAATACTCCGATTTCTGCTTGGGGCGGACGTTCACGTCGGAAGCCGTTACCACCTCTTCGCTCCCGTCCATATATCCTTGCAGGCGGAAGGCGCCCTCGCCGCTCTCCCTGTACTCAACGGAAGCGGGGAAGTAATACGCCCCCACAGCCCGCCTGTCCCCCGACACGGCGAGCAGATACAGCGGGAGCTGCAGTTTGGAACCCATATAGTAACTCGTGGGCGAGCCGTCTATCGTGCCCGTCTTGTAGTCTATTATCCTGACCATGTCCCCGCACACGTCCACGCGGTCCGTCCTGCCGTAGAGGCTTACGCCGCCGATATTTATGCGGCAGGCGCCCTCGGCTTCCGAGATGCGGAAACGGGAATTGCGGAGCTGCGCGAACATGGCTTCCGCCACCTTCACGGCTTCGGCTTTGAGCGCTTCAGCGGCGTATTCGCCGCTCTTTACCGCGGCGAGCGAGGAATAGGGGGGAGTTTTCAGCTTTGCCTCCGCCGCCGCCTCGGCGGCGCGGCGGAACTCCTCTGCGTCAGCCGCGGAATTGGCGCTTTGGGCGAGCTCTTCGAGCACTGCGTGTATGAAGTTGCCCGAATCCACGGGGCGCACGGCGCCCTCTTCCCTCTCCTGCACCCTCAGCCCCTGCCTCATGAACCCGAGCCACGGACACAGAAAATACGTCTCGAGCGCGGTGGGGCTGAGGCTGTCGTAATTGAGGTACAGGCTGCGGGCGTTTTTCAGCCCTCCGTATTTTTTGGAGCGCAAGACCTCGTCCGCCTCCTCTTTGAAGCCCTTTTGGGAGAGCACGGCGTAAATCTCCGCCCTGCCCGCCTCATAGCGGCGCCCGGCAAGCCTTTTCAGGGCGGGCGCCTTTTCGCTCGCGTAATAGGCTATGTGCTTGCCCGAACGCTCCAACCGCCTCATGTCCGCGACGGCGAGCCTGCCGCCCGAGGGGGAGAGGAATATCGCCTGCGCATAGGCAATTATCTCGCTCGGCGCGCTCTCCTCGCCGTTCATGCGGGCGGGATACGAGAGATATAAGTTCTCCTTAAACGCGCACAGATTGAGCGCGGCGGTCTCCCGCTTGCGCAGGTTCACCTGCCTTATCTTGGGGGACACGCTGAGGTTCGCCCTTTCGAGGGCGGCTATCTCCCTGTCCGTGAGCAGAGCCGAATCGGAGTCGGAGCCCGGCACGTCGCCCGAGAGCCGCGCCGCGAACACCACGTTGCTGCCCTTGTTGGCGGTGGAGCCCAGATCGCCCACGAACACCGCGTCCGCCTTGGGCGGAATGAGGGATATCTTCATGGCGGCAAAGCCGCTCTTCAACACCTTTGAAACGTCCTTTAAAGAGAGCCCCGCCGAGAGCCCTTCCGCCTCGCGGAGGACCGCCTCCACGCCGTCGAGAGCGCGCGCGCCGAAAGCCGCCGTGGCGGGGTAGTCGTCCCTGTATTTTTCATATGTCTTTGCCAGCTTTTCACGCGCGCCGCAAACCTCCAAAAGTCTGAAAAGACCCCCGAATATGCCGCGTTCATCCCCCTTTGCGGAGAGCGCGGAAAGGCAATTTGAAAACGCCGCGCGCACCCTCTGCACGGCGCCGCCGTCAAAGTCGAACCTCTCGAGCAGGGCGGGGTCGGGCTCGCGCCTTATCCCCCCTCTGTAATTGGCGAAGCGGAGCGCGTAGTTGCGGAAGATGTCCTTGTCCGCGCGCGCGGCGGGGAAGAAGGGCGAGGCAATCGCCGCGTCCACGTCCTGCGGGCGGCAACCCGATATGAGACAGCTCAAAAAGGAGAGCAAGAAGGCGCACAGCGGGTGTTCGGAAAGGGGTATGCGCCTGTCCGCGTAAAAGGGGATGCGGTAGGCGCCGAACACCCTTTCAAGGGACTTGACGCAGCCGTCGAGGTCTGGGAGCATGACCGATATCTTCGAATATCTCTCGCCGCCGTCTATCACATGCTTTTTGATGCAGGCGGCTATGAATTCCAGCTCCTCTTCCTCGTCGCCCGCCTCGAATATCTTCACCCGCGACGTCTTTTGGGGCGTCCTGTAAAAACTTTCGGGGTCGAACACGCTCTTGCGGAGGGTCTCCGCCTCGGGCAGAGCCGCGCCGAATGCATGGGTCTTTACCGAGCCGCCGTACTCCGCCGCCACCGCGCCGAACGTCTCCGACGCCTCGTTCACGTATATGTCCCCGTCGCCCGAGATGAAGATCCCCGTGACGTTGCCCGCCGCGCAGAACGCCGCGCGCAGGCAGTCCTCCGCGGTGCGCGTGAACGCCTGAAAGCCGAGAAAGATCACGTTCGCGCCCCTTATCTTCGGGCTGCCCTCTATCACGGGTCCGAGCTTTCTCAGATAGCCGTTCCTGTCCTCGAGCCCGTTCTCGCCGAGATATTTCATATATTCCCCGTAGATCAAGGCGAGGTCGGCGAGCTTGCCGCCGAGCAGCCCCTCCGCGCTCGCCGCCGCCAGATCTTCGGCGGAAACGCGGGAGGAAAAGAGCAGGGCTATGGTGTCGTACACCGACTGCGCCGCCTGCGGGGAGGACAATTTTCTGAAAAGGGTCAGTTTGCCGCGGTTTTCCTCTATTATCCGCCTTACAGCCATCGCCGAGCCCTGCGCCGAGAGCACGTTGCCGCTCTTCCCGCATTCCGAGGCGAGAAAGCGCGCAAAGGTGAACACCGACGTGGAGAAGGTGCCGCCCACCGCGGCGCAGACCGTCTGTTCCGCCGCGAGCGAGAGCCTGTCCTCGCAGAAGATCACCGTGTTCTTCCGCGAGGCTTCCCCCTCTTTGACATAATTTCCGAGTTGTGCGAGCGCGACCGACAGCGCGGTGCAGCAAACTGTGCGTATCATATCCCCATTATAGCACAACGCGAGGATAAATTTAAATATTTTGGGGCATAAAAGTTTTTACAATTCCGAAATTATGTGATATAATGCAGTATGCAAGCCGAAAAGCCCCCGAAAAACGGGGTCTGAGGGCGCGCGTCCCGCCGCGGAAGGCATTTTACCGCATGCGGCGGCGCGGAAGAGTAAATCCAAATCATTTCACGGTAAAAAGACTATGAAAAAAACTATCGCGGCGATAGCCGCAGTCGCGTTTGCGGGCGTTCTCGGCGTTACGGCGTCGGGCTGCAACCGCGGCTCGGTAAATCTTGCGTCGCTGGCTTCAAATTGGTATTACGACGCCGAATTCGACGGCATACAGCCCACGTTCGAGGAGTCGAACGGCGCGGAAGTGGTGACTTATTCCGTCAAGCAGACGGAAAAATCGTCGAACGCACGCTATTCGGTGGAGTATTCCGACGGCACGTACAAGACCACTTTCTGCGCGAAAGCGCTCACCGCGGCGCAACTTTCGGAGATAACCGACCCCGATGACGAAAACCGCAGGCAGGAGTACCTTGACGCATTTAAAAACGGCGGCATGCTCTACTACTACAAGACGGAGCTCTCGATAGGCTCGGTGACCTTTAAGTGCGGCGACGGCGAGCCCGCCGTATTCGAAAACGAGACGGTGACGAGCGAGAGCTATTTCAGGGCGGTATCCGACCGCCTCAGCCCCGTGTACTCCGTAAGGACGGTCAAAAGGCACGTGCCCGTCAATTGGCAGCCCTCTTCCGTGGAGGAGTGCTACTTCACATTGGACCGCGAGTATAAGAGCTATTACAACCTCGCGGGCACGGACGTTAAGACGGTGGAGACCGACTACGCCCTCGGCGGCGCGGAGAACATATACGCGCAGGGCGGCATTTCCTCCTCCAACTCGGCGTTCGATCTGAGCTATCTCGACGTCGTGGCGCGCGCGATGAAAAACAAGGGGACGTCCCAGAACGTGAACGTCTATTCCCCCTGCCTGCCCGTGCGCACATACACGCTCGCGGGCGGCGCGGAACCCCTCTCCGCCGACGGGGAAAAAGCCGCAAAAGAGCTCGCGGACATACAGAACGTGCTCAAAGAAAAAAATCTCTTCTCCGAGGGGACAGATCCCGAGGCGCCCGCGACCCTTGCCACGGCTTCGGTCACGGTATCCTATAACGGCGGCAGTTTTTCGGGCGTGGCGCAGAGATATTGGTTCGCCGCCGCGCAGGACGGCAAGAACACCGCCCGCACGATGCTCGTGAAGTATTCGCTGCCCCTCTACTTCGGGCTGGGCACCCTCGAATACGTCATAACGGGAATAGAAGAACTCCCCGCTTAATTTAAAAGCGCGGACAAAATAAAGTCCCCCGCCGCGGCGAAATTGCCGCGGCGGGGGACTTTTTCAACTCATTCAGCCGACCGTGTTCCGGGGCTTGCCCGCGATAAAGGCGCGCAGGTTCTCCTCCGCGGTCTTAACGAGCCTTACGCGCGTCTCCTGCGGCACCCACGCCACGTGCGGGGTGATGAGGCAGTTGGGCGCGCCGTAAAGGGGATTGGAGCCGAGCATGGGCTCTTCCGAAACAACGTCGAGGCAGGCTCCCGCAAGTTTGCCCGAGTCGAGCGCGCGTCTCAGCGCGTACTCGTCCACGAGCCCGCCGCGCGCAGTGTTTATGAGCAGCGCGCCGTCCTTCATGCGGGCTATCGCCCCGTCGTCGATTATCTTTTCCGTCTCCGCCGTAAGGGGGCAGTGCAGCGAGATGACGTCGCTTACCCCCAACATATCCTCAAACGAAAGCATTTCGTAGGGGCATGAAGCGGGCGGGCGGCGGGTGGAGACGACCACGCGCATCCCGAAAGCGGCGGCTATATCCGCTACTTTCCTGCCGATATTGCCGTAGCCGAGAACGCCGAACGTCTTGCCGTACACATCGTGCGTCGCCCACGGGAAATATGTGAATGTCTCGCTCTTTATCCAATCCCCGCGCTTCACCGACGACACGTATTCGCACGTCCTGCCGTAGAACGCTAAAAGTAGGGCGAACACGTGCTGGCTCACGGGGTTGGTGGAGTATCCGGGGACGTTGCACACCGTTATGCCGCGGGCGCGGCAAGCCGCCACGTCCACCACGTTGTAGCCCGTGGCGAACACTCCCACATATTTCAAGGAAGGGCAGGCGGAAAGCAGATCCTCGTCCACAAACACCTTGTTCACGAGGAGCGCCTCCCTGTCCGCGGCGAGCGCTTTGAGCTCCGCGCGGCTTATCTCGCCGAAATATTTCACGTCGCCGAGGCTCTCGAAACCCGAAAAATCGATGTCGCCCGCCGTCAGCGCGCTTGTATTCAGTGCAATTTTCATGAGCAGACCTCTCAAAACCGTATGATCGGAATATATCTTAACAGAATGCCGCAAAAAAAGCAACAAATTTTGATTTGGGTATGTACAAACGCGCAAATCGGTGTTATAATACTTACGGAAAAATGCCAAAAACGCTTTTTCGGGGGAATAAAATATGCAAAAAATATCAAACGATAAAAAAGACATAAAGTTCATAACGATGGGCGAGCTGCTTTTGAGGCTCTCCCCTCCAAACTATGAAAAGATACGCACCACCGACGAGTTCAAGGTGACTTACGGCGGCGCGGAAGCCAACGTGGCGGCGGCGCTCGCCAACCTCGGCATCGACTCGTCCTACTTCACGGTAGTGCCCGATTCGTCCATAGGCAAGGCGGCGATAAGGTATCTGCGCTCCAACGACGTGCACTGCTCGCCCTGCATCTATTCGGACAAGGGCAGAATGGGGATATACTTCCTCGAAGAGGGCTTCGGCGTGCGCTCCTCTAAGGTGACGTACGACAGAAAGGATTCCTCTTTCGCCACATACGACTTTTCGAAGGTGGACTTCAAAAAGAAGCTCGAGGGCTTCACGTGGCTCCACCTCTCGGGCATAACGCCCGCCCTCTCCCAGAATTGCCGGAGCCTCATAACCTACGCCCTGCAAGCCGCAAAGGAGCTCGGGCTGACCGTCAGCTTCGACTGCAATTTCCGCTCCGCGCTCTGGGGCTGGCAGGAGGCGCGCGACTGCATCACGGAATATCTTCCCTATGTGGACGTGCTGTTCGGCATAGAGCCCCTCAACCTGCCCGGTCCCGACGGTAAGGACTTGAAAGACGGGCTCTCCATGAACCCCTCCTACAAGGAGCAGGACAGGATATTCCGCGAGATAGCCAAGCGGTTCGACATAAAGGCGATAGGCAGGCACGTCCGTTACGTGCACTCGGGCAGCGAAAACAGCCTCAAAGCCTTTATGTGGTACGACGGCGAGACGTACGAGAGCCGCACCTTCCGCTTCAACATCCTCGACAGGGTGGGCGGCGGAGACGCCTTCGCGAGCGGCATGATATACGCCATAATGCGCGGGATGAAGCCCGACGACATAGTCAACTTCGCGGTGGCTTCCTCGGTCATAAAGCACACGATGCACGGCGATTTCAATATCACGGACGACGAGGAGTCCATCATAAAGCTCATGAACCAGGAATACGAGATCCGCAGATAGGAGGAAATGGGCGCGCCGCGGCTGCGGCGCGCCCGCGTTTTTATCATGGAAGGCTTATTTCCGCAGTCCCTTACGGACAAGATCTTCTATAACCGCGCTTTCCGCAGCGTCCTCTCAACGCTCGCGGTGTCCGTCCGCGGCGGCACGCTGAACGACTATTGGAACGGCGCGGACGACGAGCTGTTTTACTACGCGAAACTCAACATACCCGCGGAGACGGACGATGACGGCTACGTTCTGCTCGCGCACGCGGAATACCTGACGTTTATCCCCTACGGCGAGGAGGGATACCGCTTTTTCGACGGCTATATCCGCGAAAAGGAGGGCGTCTCCGCCGCCGAATGGCGTTACAACGTCTTTTTGAAAGCGCTCGGCAAGGACAGGGAAGCGTACGGCGAAGCGCAGCTTGCGCGCCTGCGCCGCTTTTTGGCCGGGCACGAACTCACCGAAGTGCGCTGGGACGACATCGACGGGGTGGCGGCGGCGTTTTTCAGGGCGCGCCACAACGCGGAAGCCTCGTTCCCGCCCGGCTTTGTGTTCAACGGCTTTTTCGACGTCTGGCCCGATATCTTTTCGGAACTTTCCGACCTTCTGCCCGAGCGGCAGACCATGACCGTGGCAGAGGTGCTCGCCGCCGCGCCCGTTCCCCCGCCTTTGGGCGAAAAGGAAAAGGCGTTTATTATCGCCTCCGCGCAAAAATTGGAAGAACTTACGGCATAGCGGAAAAAGCGGGCGGCGCATGCGCCGCCCGCCCCTTATAATTATTCTGTATACAGCGGAAGCCGCCTTAAAAGGGCGGCTTCTTTCAGTTTCCTTTCATGAAATTTTTTATGGCGCGGAAGGTCTCGGCGGAGATCACGTGCTCCATCTCGCAGGCGTCCGCGTCCGCGTCCTGCCCGTTGACCCCGAGCCGCTCCAAAAACCCGCGTATGGTGACGTGCCTGTCGTATACGCGCTCGGCGTATTTTCTGCCCTCGGCGGTGAGATAGATATGCAGCCCGTCGCACTCCACGAATTGCGAGTCCGTGAGTATCTTCACCGCTTTCTGCACGGCTGGCTGGGACACCTTCATGCGCCTCGCCACGTCTACACGGTGAACGAACTCCGTCTCGTTGGAGAGGAGGAGGATACATTCGAGATAATCTTCCGTCGACTTGTTGCGCTTCATATACCCAATTATATTACGCGCGGGCGGATTTGTCAATATTC
Organism: uncultured Clostridia bacterium; assembly: GCA_947627955.1. Lineage (GTDB taxonomy): Bacteria > Bacillota > Clostridia > Christensenellales > Borkfalkiaceae > Coproplasma. Next base: position 5,480 of record CANQXZ010000005.1, on the reverse strand, counting down.
AATTTTCGGGCAAGCCGTCCCCGTCCTCTTCGTCCTCTTCGTTGCAGAAGTGCTCGAACACCTCTTCGAGCAGCGCCTCGTCCTCTATTGTTTCCAAGATCCGCTCCTTTTCGTTGAAGCGGAACACGCCCACTTCGTCCTCGGCGAACCCCTCGGCGGGCTCGGCGGGGAGCAGAACGGCGTACTTCTCCCCCTTGTATTCGGTGACCCCCACGAGCTTGAACTTCACGGTGTTTCCGAAGTCGTCCACAAACTCCACCATGCCGTCTTCAAGGGGTTCCTCTCTTTCCTCGTCCATTATATGTCTCCTTTTTTGTTTACGCGTGAAAGATATCCGTCGAGAATGTTGGCGGCGGCGAGGGCGTCCACGTAATTTTTTCTCTTCTCCCGCCGCATGCCCTCCGAAATCAGCGTTTCGTGCGCCATTTGGGTGGTGAACCGCTCGTCCTCGCAGAGGACGGGCGTCGCCGTCTCGGCGGCGAGAGCCTCTATGAAGCGGCGGGTCTTGGCTGTCTGCACCGCCTCGCTCCCGTCGAAGTTCACGGGCAGCCCGCAGATTATCGCCGTTGCGCCCTTTTCGCGCGCGATCGCCGCAACGGCTTTGACGTCCTCGGCAAAACCCTTCCTCACATAGGTCTGGGAGGGCAGGGCGTAGCTGTTGAAGGGATCGGACACCGCCACGCCTATCCGCTTGTCGCCTATGTCGAAAGCCACATATCTTTCCATATCCGCATTATATCACGCCGCCGCGCTTTTTTCAACTAAAATGAGATAATGCCGCAAAAACGCGGCATTATCCACTGTTTTATTCGGAAGTTTTGGCGTTCTGGGCGGGCTTTTTTTCCTTGCCGCCCTTTTCAAGCTGTTCGAGCTTCGCGTCGATATAATTTTCCGCCTTTTCCATGAGGTCTTCCTGATTTTTCTTGACGAGATTCCTCAGCTTGCAGTTGTTCGCCACCAAAAGCGCACCTGCCGCCATGCCGACGGTAAGCCCAATTATAAACTTTTCCATAACTCTCCTTTCAGGGCGTCGCCCTTTAAAAGGAGTATGGGCAGAAATTTCAGCCGTATGAATGTAAATATTTTACTCCCCGCGCTCCAAAAACAGCGCAGAATCGGGGACTATATTTAAATATGTCTTAAAAAAGCAGTAAAGACGCGGCGCGTCGGATACGGGCGGCGGGGCGGCAAATTTTTGCCGCCCCGCCGCTTTTTTTACATGTTCTTTATCTGCAATTTCAAGAGGGCGTTTTCGTCCGTCAGCCTCTTTATGAGCGCGGTGAGCCGCTTGTTCTCCTCTTTGAGGGAGGAGGCGAGCCTGTCGTAAAGCCCGTTTATCTCCTTTTCGAGCTTTTCGCGCACCGTCGCGCCCGCCGAGAGGTTGCACTCCTTCATCAGCCTCTCCATGCGGTCGGGCTGCTTGCTCGCCACGTTGCGGTATTTGTTCTGGTAGCGGAGCATGAGCTTGTCGTCCCCGCCCGCGAGGTTCAGAACGGCGCGCCGCACCGAAACTCCCCGCTGCTTCTGCATCAGTATCTCGCGCAGGATCCTGTCCGTCTCCTCCTCCGAAAAGGGGACTATCTTCTCCGCTCTGAGGTTTTTCCCGCGGAGGATCTGCTTCACGCGCGCGTCGCCCGTAGTTCTGAGCAGGGCGTAATAGTAGTTGCGCACGCTCCCCTTTGCCCTGCCCGTCTTTTCGGCGTAGCCCGCGAACAGCGCGGAGAGGGTCTGCCCGTTCTTTCTCCCCTCGGATACGTATTCCACAAGGCTTCTCGCCTCTTCTTCGGTGTAGCCGTTTATCTTGTTCATGATATGCCTCCTGACTGTGCGTATATTGACATATTCGCGGAAAGCTATACATTAAATAATAAAAAAGGTATCGGATGAAAGTGTATTTTATGTCGGCGGCGCCCGCCGCGCTGTTTGTAAACGGGGAGTACGCGGGCAAGACGGATATGTTCGAAAGGCGGCTTTTGGAGGAGACGGACGGGGAGATATTTATCCTCTCCGCGCCCGGCGGCGGACTGCGCCCCGTAAGTTTTTTCATGGACGCGCAGTTTTTCAGTTCTCCGCCCGAATGCGTGGACGTGTTCCGCTCCCGCGGGGAGGCGATAGTAGTGTTCCGCCGCTATCCGAAAGAGGATACCCGCCTGAAAGTCATATGGCAGTCCCGCTTCAACGGCAACCTCATAACGCTGTTCTCTCAGGGGGAGACATATCTCTCTTCGGAGGGGCGGGAGTACGTATTAAAGCCCGTGGGGGACAGATTTGCGCAGGTGCGCGCCGAGGAGAGAACACTGAACGGCTTCCCCGTGCTCGCAATTTACGGCGACGGGGCTATGCTGATACTGTCGCACACGGGCAAGCCCGTATTCGAAAACAGGGCGGACGACGCCGAATTCGGGGAAGAGCTTACCGTGAAAACCTCCCTTGCCACGTGCACGGGCGCGCTGGCGGTGTGCAGCTATCTCTACGACGGCGAAAAGCTCACGCCCGCAAGGACGGAGATCCGCGAGCGCTTCCGCCCGCAAGAGGGCGCGCTGCACTTCGCCTTTTTCGAGAGCGTGCTCACGGGCGGGGACTTTATCGGATACCTCTCCCCAGCGATGGCGGAAAACGCCGGCAAAATAAGGGAATATCTGGGGGATATTGCGGGGGTAATTGTGCCGACGGTGGATTTTTACGAGCGGTGCGCCGAGCCCTTTGCCGCGGGGCTTTTATATAAAATAAAGGACAATTTGTTTGAGATAAAATATTTTGCCGTCAGCTTCGCCGGCGGCAAAATAGACAATATATATCCCGTTGAATAAAAAACCGAAAATCAATTGAAATTCCCAAAATTGTGTGGTATACTCTTTTTACCACACAAAACCGAATAGGTATAAAAAAAACTCTTTTGCAAATACACAATAGTGCATTGTGTGTTTCTTTTCTCATCTTTGCAAAAGAGTGACGGTTTTGTGTGGTAGCAAATCGGGAAACACTGTGCAGGTGCGGTACCGAAAGGCTACCGCACTTTTTGTCTGGTAAAAAACCGCCAATCCAGCCGTCCGCGGAAAGAGGAGCGCGGACGTGGGCGGTAAATACATAAGGAGATATATAATGAAAAAATTGCTACCACACATTTTATGTCTTGCGGCGTGCGCCGCATTGACTCTTTCCTACGCCTGCCGCGTGGAAAGCGGACATGCCCACAGCTTCGGCGAATGGCAGATCATTACCCCCGCGACTTGCACAACCGATGGCGAAGAAAGGCAGTTCTGCGATTGCGGCGAATACAACTCGCGTAAAATAAACGCCCTCGGTCACGATTGGAGCGAATGGGAAAATACCGCGACAGAGCATTCGAGGCACTGCAAAAGAACGGATTGCGGGGAAATTCAAGAGGGCGCCCATGAATTCGGCAACTCGAACAGATGCGGCGTCTGCGGCTACTCGTTCGAGTTCACTTCCAACCTCGTATACAGCCATGTTTCAGACAGTTACGGCACGGGTTATTCCGTCGACGGGTTCGAAGAGGGCAAATCGGCGGAGCAACTTATAATTCCCGCCGAACACGACGGAGAGCCCGTCACCGAAATAGGCGAGAGCGCATTTAACGGCAATACGGACATAAGCTATCTGCAATTGCCCTCTTCGCTGAAAGCAATAAGGCAACAGGCGTTTGAGGGGTGCTCGTCGCTTGCCGTATGCGCTCTGCCCCAAGACCTCGAAGCCATAGAGGACAGCGCGTTCGGCGGCACGTCGGTCGTCTCGGCGGTCGTGCCCGACAGCGTGACCGAGCTCGGCGAAAGCGTTTTTGCAAACAACGCAAAATTGCGATCGGTAACCATAGGCGCGGGCGTTACGGGAAACGTCAAATATCTGTTTGAAGACTGCACCGCCCTTAACTCCGTGCTGATAAAGAGCGGCAACGCGAATATAAATGATAAGAATTACTCCTACAACGGCGTGCCCGCGGGGCAAATAGATCTGGTCTTTGACGACGGAATAACCGAACTGAAGGGCAAATACTTTTCGGCGGCGATAAAATCGGTCAAGCTGGGCGCGGGCATAACGGCAATGCCCAACTCCAACCTTTCCGGCGGGTATCCAAACGTAGCGGAGTTTGATATTCCCGAAGGCGTTTTATCAATCGGCACATTGGCATTTGCGGGCTGGACGGGCTTAAAACAACTGCACCTGCCCAAATCCCTGCATAAGATAGATTTGGGCGCGTTTATGTTAGTCAAACTCGAAAAGCTCTACTACGCGGGCAGCATAGAGGATTGGCTGGCAATTGACAGGTCGTCCTTCAACGGATATTCAAGCCCGCTCAACTCCCAGGCAGGAACTGAATTTTATGCCGCCGGCGAAAAGATTGAGGAGATAACCTTAAATTGCGAAACAGTACCGCAATACGCCTTTCACGGTCACAGCTTTAAAAAGATAACTTTGGGCGAAAACGTGCGGGACGTTGAGGAGTGCGCGCTGCTGGGCGCAAAGACCACGATAGTGCTTTTATCCAAAGAAATTTGGTTTGCGGCGGACTTGTCGTCAAAGTCGATAGACAAAATATATTTTAAGGGCACCGTGGATGAAATGCGCCAAGGCGTGAAGGCGGGAGCGATAAATACCCCGTTTTTCCGCGGCGTGACCTATTATTTTTACAGCGACGTATTTTGCGACGACGCCGTGTCGCCCGAATACGATTGGTTATTCGGCGGTTATTGGCGCTATGACAAACAGAAAATTACCATTTGGGAAGGGTAAAACCCGCTTTCCCGCAAAAAGCAAACGCCGTGCAGCAATAGTTGCTGCACGGCGGAGGGCGGCGCGCCGGAAGCGCTCCGCCCTGTCCTTTTGCCCCCTTATCCGAATTTTACAGATAAGCCTTCAACCTGGTCTCGAAGCTCTCCTCCTGCGCTATGAGGTCGCAGAGGAGATTCTTGACTTCGGGGTCCATAGTATGCTCCCCCTCGGTGAGGGAGGTTTTCAGGCAGGTTATGCCCGTTACCGTCCCCTTTATCATCATCTCGGCTATGGCGTTGGTGGAATTGTCGTTTGCCGTGCGCATCTTTATGCCCGTCCACATCATCGCCTTTTTCATGGGGTTGGGCTCCTTGAGCTCGATGCCGTATTTCTGCGCGAGAGCAGCCGCCCTGCCGCAGATCCTCTCGTACTCCTCGTGCTCGCGCATTATCTCATCCTTTATGCCGCCGTCCTCTATCTCGGGAAGTATGTCCGAAATGGAGGTCAGCGCGAGCTGCGCGTTGCGGTAGACCTCGGCGAGGACCTCGCTGTCTTTTTTAACGTCGTTTTGTTGTTCGCTCATAATAACTCCTTGTACAGAAAGTATGTATGATTTGCCGCGCAGTTATGCGCCAAACCGCCCGAAAATGCTTGACAAGCGCATTTTCTTTGTGCTAAATTATAATCCGAGCCGCTCGGAACGGGCTTTTTTAAGTGCGCCCTGCGCCGCCTAAGCCTTTGGCTATAAC
>CANQXZ010000004.1 GCA_947627955.1 uncultured Clostridia bacterium | reverse complement strand
CATAACAGCGTTGCGCTCCGCGCCGTCTTGGTCGTGTACTTCTGTGTACACTCCCCGCGACAGCGCTCGCGCGCCTTTATTGCTCCCGCAGGGTGCGCATATGCTTCGCATAACAGCGTTGCGCTCCGCGCCGTCTTGGTCGTGTACTTCTGTGTACACTCCCCGCGACAGCGCTCGCGCGCCTTGTTCTCCTCGCATCTCCGCACCCTCAACTCCGTAAATGCGGGATATTCAAGCTGATTTATGCACTTGCGCGCAGGCGCGGAGATAATTTTTGGGCGGCAAAAATTAAAACGATCACATAATCCCCCTTTAGGTTTTTTAAAGAGCGGCGCGGACGAAATTTCGTCCGCGCCGCATCTTATGTCCGTTAAATTACAAAAATAGGTTGATTTTTAGCTATAATTTGTGTATAATGAATTTGAGGTGATATTATGTTGATAAATACGAATCAGGTGCTTTCCATAACCGAAGCGAATCAGAACTTTTCGCGCGCCGCAAGAATTGCAGACAGGGAGGGCAGCGTTGTAATTTTCAAAAACAACAAGCCGCGCTACATGCTCGTAAATATTGCGGACAATCCCGCTCTTGATTTGACGGACGACGAAAAGATAGACGTTGTTGCCGGTCGTATTCTCGATAAACATCGCAAGGCGTTTGAGGAACTTGCAAAATGATCAGATTCAGCAAGGAAAAGGTGATGTTATTACACCGTCTGCTCATAGAACAGACGGGCGGCGCGGACGGGATCCGCGATATGGGGCTTTTGGAGTCGGCGCTCGAAGCATGCTATGCGACATTTGACGGCAAAGAGCTTTTCCCCACGAAGGAAGAAAAAGCCGCGAGGCTGTGCGTCGGGCTCGTTTCTAACCACGCGTTTTTAGACGGAAATAAGAGAATAGGCATTTACGTTCTGCTGACTTTCCTTGAAGTCAACGGGATTATGATGGAAGCCACAGACGACGAACTCGTGAAAATCGGGCTCGAACTCGCAAAGGGAGAGATGAAATACGAAGAGTTGCTTGCTTGGATAAGGGAGCATGAGGTCTTATAAACAGGCTGTCAGGCGTTAAAATTTGCGGCGCGGACGAAATTTCGTCCGCGCGCTCCCATGTTATTTGTCAAGTTTTTATCAGTCTATTATTGCTTTCAGTTATAACGCTCTAAAAATTCGCTTAAAATTTGCTTGTTCTTTTTTAAGACGTGGCAGTAAAAATCTATCTTCGCGGAGTCGTCCAAAACGGGCAGAACAATGGCTTCGTCCACATTGCCGAACTGCCTTATCGAAAGCTCGGTGGAAAAGGAGAGGAGCGCGCTCTCGCGCTTCAACGCCTCGAAACTGTCCCTGTCGTCCTGCATGATTATGTGCGCGGCGGGCATCTCGCGGCGGACGATGTCCTCCCAAACGCCCGTTCTGGTGTAGAGGAGTACGGAGTACTTTTCAATGTCCGCAAAATGCACTCCGCCCTTAATGTTTGCGAGCGGGTGGAGCCTCGGAATGTTTACAAGCAGCGCTTCGCTCCCCGCAAAAACCGAACACGTGTCGGCATTTTCATAACGTCCATTGGTGATTATCATCTGGTATGCGCCCGATACAAGACCTTCTATAAGCTCCGTTTCGCTCTTTATTTCGGATACGAGCCGCTTTTCGGGGTAGAGCGAGGTCAGGGTCGGCATAATCTCCCAAAGCGGCGCGGGCGCGCACGAACCGACCGAGATCGTGCGGCGGCTCCTGTCGAATTGGCGCACCTGTTCTTTAAGATTTTGCATGTCGCGCAGCACGTTTTGGGCGAGCGAATAGGCGAACTTGCCGTTTTCGTTCAGTTCGACCTTGTTTTTACCGTGCGAAAACAGCTCTACGCCCAGCTCCTGCTCCAACTTCTGCATGGAACGGGTGAGCGCGGGCTGGGATATGAACAGCTCTTCCGCCGCCTTTGAAAGCGTTCCGCATTTTACTATCGTTGCAAACTGTTCGAGTTGACTGATTTCCATTTGTTCTCCTTTACGAAATTGCGGGCGGTTGCTTGCCCCGCGGTTTTACTTGCGCCGATCGGATCGTATTCTAAATATACCATGGCGGGGCGTTCTTGTCAACAGTATGCGTGCAGGTTATAGCGCATTGCAAAATAGGTATTTTACAATCTGCCGCATAGCGGTGTATAATAAAGGCAGAATACGTAAAAGGGCTGCGCAAAGGACGACAAGCGCGCTTCTTACAGACGTCTGTATTTATTTGCGCTGCCTGCTTATAAAAAGCGGCGGCGCTGTGCCTTTTTAAGGAGGTTCACTGTGAAAAGGTTCAGAATTTTATCCGTTCTTTTGGCGATAGTGCTCGGGATTTGCCTTGCGCTTACCGCTTGCGGCGCGGACAACGCGGGCGGCGGCAACGCGGGCGGCGGAAATGGCAGTCAGACAGAGGAAAGCGAAAGCACGGGAGAATATCACACCGTGACTTTCGACAGCTGTGGCGGCAGCGCGGTCGAAAGCCAAAGCATTTTGGACGGCGATTATGCGACACCGCCCGACGAGCCCGAAAAAGACGGCAAAGTATTTTTGTATTGGTCGGATGAAGCCGAGGGCGAACGTTTCCTTTTCAGTGCGCACAAAATAACGGGGGATATCACCCTGTACGCTGTTTGGAGCGACTATCACACCGTGACTTTCGACAGCCGTGGGGGAAGCGACGTTGAAAAGCAGCAGGTCGCCGACGGCGGATACGCAAGGCAGCCGAGCCGCCCCGAAAAGAAAGGTTCCTACTTCCTGTATTGGTCGGAAGAAACAGACGGCGAACGCTTCCTTTTCACCTCTCGCAAAATTACGGAGGATATCACCCTTTATGCCGTCTGGGGTACGGTGTACACCGTTACGTTCGATACGCAGGGCGGAAGCGCTATCCCCGAGCAGTACGTTTCGCCCGATACTTCCGCCCGCAACCCCGACTCGCCCACAAGGGAGGGATATAACTTTGTCGGTTGGTACACCGCGCCTACGGGCGGCGAAGAGTGGCGTTGGAATGACAGAGTGAGGGGGGATATCACCGTCTACGCCCATTGGGAAGAAGTCGGCGCAAGCGCCCCCACGGAGAGCCTTACATACAGATATGACCGAACCCTCGGCGGCTACGTCGTGACGGGCGCAGGTCAGGAAGCGGATATCCGCATACCCGAAACCTATGCGGGAACGGACGGGACAAGAGATGTCGTCGGGATCGCGGACAGGGCTTTCCGCTACAAAAATATAGTGAGCGTGTCCCTGCCCTCTACTATAAAGTCGATAGGCGTGAACGCCTTTACGGGCTGCGAAAAACTTACCTCCGTTACCATTCCGGCGGCTGTGACCGAACTTAAAAACTATGCTTTCAGCGATTGTTCGGCTCTTGCCTCGGTGACTTTTGAGGAGGGAAGCCTGCTCGCGACTGTCGGCAACCGCGCTTTTGCCGGAACTGCCGCGCTTAAAACTTTAACGCTCCCCGCAAATGTTACGAGTATAGGAAGCTATCTTCTCCGTGATAGCGGCGTGACCGAAATTATCTTTTTGGGGACGAGAAGCGCGTGGGACGAGATGGAAAAGGCTGCCAATTGGGATTACGGAAAGGCTGACATTGAGATAACCTGTTCGGACGACTGAAATACTAAAACCGCGCTTATGACTTCTTTCACACTGTCCCTCTTTGCCGTTTGGGAAAAAGAGGAATTTGCTCCGGCTCCGGCCTCCCCCATAACCTCCGTCGGGGAGGTCGGGGTTTTGGGATAGGGCGCAACTTTTCTCCGCGGAACGGACAAAAAAACCGCAAAAAGGGCGCGCGTTTGCTTGACAGAAATCCCAAATCGTATTATAGTTAAAATACGAAACGGAATTTCAAGGGTATACAGTATGGACGGAAGAGAATTTTTTTACAGGCTCGGGAAGCTCGTATATCAAATCGACGGCGCGTATGAGGAATACGGCAAGAGTTGCGATCTCGGTTCGCCGAATCTGCTCTGGATCCTCTACGCCTTGAACGACGGCGGGCGGCACAGCCAAAAGCAGATCTGCGACGAGTGGGCTATCCCGCGGAGCACGGCGAACACCATTATCAAGGATCTGGAGAGCAAAAACTATATCGCGCTCTCACAGATCAAGGGGAAGCGGCGGGAATTGCTCGTATCTTTGACCGAAAGCGGCAAGGCGTACGCCGACGGAATTTTATCCGACCTATATAAGAGGGAGAAGGAAATTTACTCTGAGATAAAAGCCCCCGAAGCCCTTCTTGACGCTTTGCAAAATCTGGCGGCGAAAATGCAGAGGATCGCCGCAACAGAAGAGAGCGCAGGAGGCAAGTCATGAAAAAGAATATCGGAAATATATTTGCATTTTATCCCACTCCCGTCATGGTGGTGGGAGCGGTTGCAGACGGCAAGCCCGACTATGAAAAATTCAAGCCCGTCTTATTCGAGATGCCGAACTACACCTTTTTGAAAACGGGCGAAACGTTGGGCGGGTGCAGAACTTTTATGAACAACAACATCAAAGGGAGGAGTTAAAATGAAGAAGATAACACAGGACGCGGGGAGAAAGGCGCTCGGGGAATTCGCCCCCGAATTCGCGCACTATAACGACGATATTCTCTTCGGCGAGAATTGGAACAACCACGATTTGGACCACAAGACGAGGTGCGTCATAACGGTAGTCGCGCTGATGGCTTCGGGCATAACCGACAGCTCTCTCAAATACCATTTGGAGAACGCAAAAAGAGCGGGGGTGACCAAAAAGGAGATCGCCGCCGCAGTCACGCACGTGGCGTTTTACGCGGGCTGGCCCAAGGCGTGGGCGGTTTTCAACATGGCTAAGGAAGTATGGGCGGAAGAGACCGCCGAAACGGCAATGGCGGCGCACGAAAACGCGATGATTTTCCCCGTCGGCGCGCCCAACGACGGTTTCAAACAGTATTTCAGCGGAAAAAGCTATCTTGCGCCCCTTTCCAAAGAACAGGTCGGTATCTTCAACGTCACGTTCGAGCCGCGCTGCCGCAATAATTGGCATATCCACCATGCCGCAAAGGGCGGCGGGCAGATACTTATCTGCGTTGCGGGCCGCGGCTGGTATAAAGAGTGGGGCAAAGAGGCGGTGGAGATGAAGCCCGGCGACGTCGTCAACATTCCCGCGGGCGTAAAGCACTTCCACGGCGCGGCAAAGGACAGCTGGTTTTCCCACCTCGCCATCGAAGTCCCGGGCGAAAACGCCTCTAACGAGTGGTTAGAGCCCGTCTCCGACGAAGAATACGACAGACTGCCGTAACGGGGGCGGAACATGGCTTTAACGGTCAACATTTACTACACGGGCACGGACGGCAACGCGAAAAAGTTTGCGGAAGAGATGCAAAAGAGCGGGCTCGTGGACAGGGTCCGCGCTGAAAAGGGCAATCTCCGCTATGAATATTTTCTGCCCGTGGACGACCCCGAAACGGTGCTCCTTATCGACGCTTGGGAAAGCGAGGAAGCCCTCGAGCTTCACCATAAGAGCCCGGAGATGGCGGAAATTGCCGCTCTCCGCGGCAAATACCGCCTCAGAATGCGCGTGCGGAAATTCAATGAGATAGAGTAAGGGCGATAGAATGAAAAAAGCAGCAAAATTATTTATTTTGACGGCGGCGGCGCTGCTGATGTGTTTCTGCCTTGCCTTTTCGGCGTGCGCGGAAAAAACGGGCGGCGAGCCCGAGCCCGACAAGACAGAAGAGAGCGGCGGAAGCGGCGGCGAAGAGCGGCAGGATTTCGGCGACGTCTTGATAGTCTACTTTTCGGCGACGAACAATACCGAAAAAATCGCAGGTTATATCGCGGATATTACGGGGGGAACGACGTTTGAGCTCGTGCCGCAAACGCCCTATACCGCCGACGATCTGAAATATTACGACAGCGATAGCCGCGTTTACAAAGAGTATACGGACGCGAGCCTGAGAGACGTTCCGCTCGTTAACGCCACGCCCGAAAATTGGGAAAAATATGACGCGGTCTTTGTCGGCTATCCCATCTGGTGGGGCGGCGCGTCGTGGGTGTTGAACGGCTTTATAACCGCCAACGACTTCACGGGCAAGACGGTCATCCCTTTTTGCACTTCGGCAGGTTCGGGGATAGGAAGCAGCGATACGCAACTTAAAGAGATGGCTGGCACGGGCGATTGGAAGGCGGGCAGGCGGTTCTCCCCGTCCGATTCCAAGTCCGCCGTGCAAAGCTGGATAAACGGCTTGCAGCTCGCCCGCAGTTGAATACAATAAAAATAAAAAAGGAGAATTATAATATGTTGGACGCAGTTTTAAGACGTTACAAATTGGGCATCCGCCTTTCCGTAAAGGGCGCGGTTTCCGTACTCCTCATTGTGCTTGCGGTGGCTCTGCCGCAGCTGGGGCACTTCTTCGGGAAAGAATTTTCCGCCGTATATATGCCCATGTACGCGCCTGCGCTGCTTGCTGGCTGTCTTTTGGGCTGGCAGTGGGGGCTTGCCGTCGGAGCGTTGTCGCCCGTTATAAGTTTCGGCTTTTCCACCCTCTTTTTGTCGTCGGTCATGCCCACGGCTTCGCGCCTTCCCTATATGATTTTGGAACTCGCCCTCTACGGCGTTATCTGCGGCTTGTTCGCAAAGAAGATAGAAAAGAATTCCTTTATCGCCTTCCCCGTGGTGGCGCTCGCGCAGGTTTCGGGGAGAGCCGTCTACGTCGTCTATAACCTTATCGCGGGCAGAGCCTTTTCGGAGCTCATAGCTTCCGTGCAGACGGGAATCGTAGGGCTGTATATCCAGCTCATAGCAGTTCCCCTTGTCGTGATTTTGCTTTCAAAACTCATACGCAAGGACGACGGAAAGGAGTAACCTATGTTGAACAGCGAATTTTTCGGCAGGGAAATAAAAAAACTCGGCTTCGGCTTGATGCGGCTTCCCACAAAGGGCGGCAGCACCGACATAGAGCAGGTCAAGGAGATGGTCGACCTGTTCTTGGAGGCGGGATTTACATATTTCGACACGGCGTTTGTGTACGGCACGAGCGAGGAGGATATCAAAAAAGCGCTCGTCGACCGCTATCCCCGCGACAGATACACTCTGACGACCAAGCTCAACGCCTTCATGATGGCGGGCAGCGAGCAGGCGGCGAAGAGCCAATTCTATAAGAGTTTAGAGCGCACGGGCGCGGGATATTTCGACTTCTATCTTCTCCACGCCCTCATGGCGAACAACTACACGAAGTACGACAAATATCATATCTGGGATTTTGTAAAGGAGCAAAAGGCAAAGGGGCTTATTCATCGGTTCGGCTTTTCCTATCACGCCGACCCCGTACTTTTGGATAAATTGTTGACTGCCCACCCCGAAGTGGACTTTATCCAGCTTCAGATCAACTACGCCGATTGGGAAAACCCGTCGGTGACGTCGCGGGGCAATTACGAGGTGGCGAGAAAGCATGGAAAGCCCGTCGTCATAATGGAGCCCGTGAAGGGCGGCGCGCTCGCAAACCCGCCCAAAGAGGTGCAAAAGCTGTTCAAGGACTATAACCCCAACGCTTCCTTTGCGAGCTGGGCGATACGTTTTGCCGCCTCGCTCGACGGCGTTATGACCGTCCTTTCGGGAATGTCGAACACGGCGCAGATGCGGGACAACATTTCATTTATGAAGGATTTCCAGCCCCTCAACGACGACGAGCAGGAGATCATCCGCAAGGCGCAGCGCATTATGGGCAACTCCTCCACGATCCCCTGCACGGCTTGTCATTACTGCGTGGGCGGCTGTCCGCAAAAGATTGATATCCCCGCCATCTTCTCGGCGGCGAACAGGCATATCGGCAACGGGCAGACGGCGCAGGCGATAGAAGCCTATAAACAGGCGACGGCAAGCGGCGGGCTCGCCTCTTCCTGCATAGGCTGTAAGCAGTGCGAGAGGGCTTGCCCCCAGCACCTGCCCATTACAAAACATCTGAAAGAGTGCGCGGCGTTGCTTGAAGAAAGATAAGGCGGCTAAGCGTTCACATGCAACGGGCGGCGGGAGCCGAATTCGGCTCCCGCCGCCCTTTTTTTATGCCCGCGCCCGCAAGGCGCCCCGTTTGCGGGCGCGGGCGAAAAGCAAAAAATCGCACTTTAAAGGGTCGGTAAGGGGCTTTTGGGGGCTCCCCGTGCATAAAAATTACTGATTTTTATAAAAAAACCCCATTTTTTTAGCACTATTTTAGCACTTCATGTTTTATAATAGAAAAAACGGGGCAAAAACGTCCCGCTTGCCTGACATACAGACATAAAGACACAAAACAGCCGAACGGGCTATCCCGCCCGAAGGAGGGTTTAATGAAAAAGTTTATGGTTCTCGCGCTATCCGTTCTCTCGGCGGCGTGCTGCACTGCGGCGCTTGCCGCCTGCGGTCCCTCGCCCAAGGGCGGAACTCCGCAGACGGAGTATCTGCCGCCCGAAGTCAAGATCTACAACGACGACATAAGCTATCAGATAGCCTACACCAGCGAGGAGGAGTGCCCCGCGGGCAATATCGACGACAGCAAGCTGTACGCCATGATGGACTTCGAGCAGGGCAAGGACTACTTTATCGTCGTGGACTTCACGATATCCTCCTTTTTGCAGCTCGGGGCGGAATCCTTTTACAACGCCTTTTACGTCAGCACCATGTACTACGACAGCGCTTCGGGTGAGCTCGCGCCCGTGATGGATTTCACCGTCGAGGAAGCCGCAACGAGCAAGATAAGCTACGGGACGGAGTACTACGGCGAGACTATCACCACCTCGTATACCGTGCCCGTCGAAGCGGAAGAGGAAAAGTCCTACCGCATCGTGTTCAAGTTCACCTTCGAAAAGGAGGGGCTCGGCGGCTTGGCAATGTCCTTCTACGGCGAGGGGCAGGATCCGGAAGAAGCCCTCGTCGTTGCCGAGGCATTCGGCTACCACGCCACGGCGGGGCTCGATATAGAGCCCGAGGGCGGAGGCGGCTATTGGTACAAGAGCGCCCGTTTGCGGGTCATGGGTATGGGCGCGGCAACGGATAAGGACGTAGTCATTCCCAACTCCTTCTGGGGTATGCGCGTAGTCAGCGTTGCGCCGGGCGCGTTCGAGGACTGTACTTCCCTCACGGGTATACGCCTTGCCGACGGTCTTGACTTCGTGGGCGAGGGCGCGTTCGGGGGCTGCACGGCGAAGATAGAGTGGGGAGACTGCTCTTTGGAAACTTTGGACAGGATGTACTACGGCTATCTCGGCGAGGAGATCCCGCTCGGAAGAAGCGTAAAGAAAATAACTTCGGCGTTCAGCGGCACGCGGGCGGAGAGATTTTCCGTGGATCCGCGCAACGTCAACTATACCGTGGGCGAAAAGGGCGAACTTATCGACCGCATAGACTCGGAACTTGCAAAGGTCCCCACCGCCGCGACGGAATTCACCGTTGAAAATTACCGCGACGTGACAGTCGGGGCGTTTTCGGACTGCGGCATGCTCGCCAAGGTGGATTGGAATATGAACGTCACGACCAATTCCGGGTGGTTCAGCGGATGCCAGCGCCTTAAAAGCGTGCATATCGGCGCGGACGTGGAGAGCATTAACCCCGCGTTCTTTTCGGGCAGCCAAATAGGCGAGGTCACCGTTGAAGAGGCGAACGCCAACTTTGCGGCATACAGCAACATGCTCTGCAACAAAGCCCTGACCCGCATAATCGGCGTTCCCCCCGCGATAAGCGGCAGCGTGACGATACCCGATGGCGTTACCGCGCTCGAAAATTATGTGTTCACCAACTGCACGGGGATAACGTCCGTCACCATACCCGAGGGAGTTACCTCCATGACCCCCGGGACCTTTTTCGGCTGCTCGGGAATAGAGACGGTGAACTACAACGCAATAAAAATCGTGAATACGGACTATCGGACTTCGTTTTTCGACGATTGCCGCGTCCACACGGTCAGAATAGGCGACAAGGTGCAGACCATTCCCGCAAGGCTCTTTTACGGGTGTTCGTCGCTTGAAAACGTGTCGCTCGGCAGGGGACTGCAATCTATGCGCAGTTGGGCGTTCGGCGAGTGCTCAAAGCTGAAATCCATAGATATCCCCGAAAACGTGCGCTTTATCGACAGCTACGTCTTCGAAAATTGCAGCGCGCTCGCCACTATAAAGATGGGCAACGGCGTGTATAACATAGGCGAAGGCGCGTTCAACGGCACCGCGTTCTATAAGGACCAGTCCAATTGGAAGGCGGACGGGCTGTATCTCGGCAATTATCTCATAAAGCGCAACGAAACTGACGGTGCGCTCGAAAACTATACCGTAAGACCGGGTACCGTATCGGTAGCCGATAACTCTCTCTATGGCGTGAAACACGTCTCGCTGCCCGAAGGTCTCAAGGGCATAAGCGACGGCGCGTTTGGTGCGCTGGAAGATGTAGAGCTGCCCTCTACCCTCGTGTATATAGGACGTTATGCGTTCCGGCAGAATAAACTCAAAGAGCTCACTATACCTGCGAGCGTAAAATATATAGGCAGCAAGGCTTTCAAAGATAACCCTTTGACAAGCGTGACCTTCGTCGCCCAAGACGGGTGGCAAACCTCCACGTATGAAGATATGACGGGCGCGGAGGCTGTTTCCACAGACAACCCTTCCACCAACGCCCGCAGAATAACGGGAGATTATTATTGGGCGCGCAATTGGCAGGGGTGATATTTTTCAGTCTCAGATCACATCGGGGCGGCGGGCGCAAAATAGGGCGCCCGCCGCCCCTTTACTTTATAGTCAAATCTGAAGCACAGTTAAAATAAATCGTCTGCGTCCCCGCTGCGGCGGCGAGCCCTGAAAAGGTCGGCTCTCCGCCGCAGCGGGTTTTTTTATACATTTCGCCGAAAACCCCGAAAATTTTCACGCCTCTTTTAAGCTCCGCCCCGGCTTCGGCGGCGGAAAAATCCGCAAAGGAAACAGAATAATTAAGTAAACCGCGCGCAGAGCGCGCCCGTGCGTACGCGCGCCCGCGCAAAAAGCGCGATCTAAACAAAAAAAAGTTGAATTTGCCCCCTATCCCGCTCGCGCGGGGAAATACATAAATAAAGGAGAAAGATATGAAGTACTCTGAATGGTCAAAGATCTGGATGCACACAAACGTCCGCCCCTCCGTTAAGGACTCAACTTATTATCGCTACGGCACCTTGTTGTCCGGGCAGATAGTCCCCGCGATAGGACAGATGGAACTCGGCGAGATAACCGTAGAGGTGGTGCAGCTGTTTATAGCCCGCCTCGCCGAGCGCTATTCCACAAGCACGGTAAAAACCGCCCTTTCCATAATAAAGCGCTCCTTTAAGGAAGCAAGAACGCGCGGTTTTGTCACGAACGACTTCGAGGGCGAGCTGCCCTTTCCGCGCGCCACGGAAAAACTCGTGGAGAGCTTCTCCTATATCGAGCAGAGGCGGCTGGAAAAGTATATCTTCGGCAGCCGCAACCAAAAGTATTTCGGCATAATGCTCTGCCTGTATACGGGGCTGCGCATCGGCGAGCTGATGGCGCTGCGGTGGAGCGATTTCGACTTCGTCGCGGGCACGCTCACCGTGTGCAAGACCTGCCGCGACTGCTGGTCGGGCGGGGAGTACAAAAAGATAATAGAGCTGCCCAAAACGAGCTCCTCCCTGCGCGTTATTCCCCTGCCCAAACAGCTTCTGCCCCGCCTGAGGGCGGCTGAGAGCGTTAGCAAGAGCGAATACCTCGTCTGCGGCAGGGACGGCAGGCTCGTCTCCGTGCGCTCCTATCAGATGACGTTCACCCTGCTGCTTAAAAAGTTGGGGCTTCCTCACCGCGGGTTCCATGCGCTGAGGCACACCTTCGCGACCCGCGCATTGGAGTGCGGCATGGATATAAAGACCCTTTCCGAACTTTTGGGGCACAGCAACCCCAACATAACCTTGCGCCGCTACGTGCACAGCATGCTCGAGCACAAGCGCGCCATGATGAACAAGCTCGGCAAGACCATGTATTAGCAGCGGGCGAAAACAGCACAAAAAAGAGCAAAAAAGACAAAAAACAAGGCAAAAAAGCCGCGCGTGCGCAAAAAATCGGGGGCAAACAGCGCAAAAAAAGGGGCGGCGGGGCAAAGGATCCCGCCCCGCCGCCCACCAAAAAACGGCAAAAAAAATAAGTCGGCGGGGAGCCTTATCCTCCCTGCCAAAACTTCATGGAAAAATATTATCCATGAAGTTTTTTTCGGATTTTTTGCCGCATTTTGGAAAATTCACAAAAAAAAGTTAAAAAATATGTTATAATTATAAAAATATTGTTTGACATATTCATAAAAACGGCCTATTATAATTGTAAGTCGCTGAAATTCTTCATAGATAATATTTTTCCATGAAGTTTGGTGAAAAAAATTAACAGCGGCTCGGCACAATTTTATACATTTATAAATTTTATGCAAGGAGTAAAAAAAGACAATGAAAGCGTTGAAAAAGTTGGCAGTATTCTGCGTGGGCGCAGCCCTCGCCTTAGGTTCCGCGTTCGGCTTTGCCGCATGCGATAACGGCAAAGATCCCGCGGGCAGCTCCGATATCCGCGAAGTGTATTCCCTCTACGTGGCTTATGCCGAGGAAAACGGCGAAGAGCCCCTCACCTACGAGGAGTGGCTCCAATCGGTAAAGGGCCCGCAGGGCGCGCAGGGACCTCAGGGACCGCAGGGCGACAAGGGCGACGACGGCGACAAGGGAGATAAGGGCGACAGCGGCGCGGACGGTAGCAGCTTTTTGCACGGCAACGGCGCGCCGAACGCCTCGGCAGGCAAGGTCGGCGACCTCTATTTGGACGTTCTGACGGGCGATCTGTATGAAAAGACTCTGGAGGGCTGGAGCTCCGAACCCATCGGCAGCTTAAAGGGACCTCAGGGCGAACAGGGCGTCAAAGGCGATAAAGGCGAAAAAGGTGATAAAGGCGACAAGGGAGATAAGGGCGACCCCGGCGCAGGTTCGGGCGGAAGCGGCTCCCCTCTGCCCGAGGGCGCGCCTACCGTCACCGTGTCCGTAACGGCGGGAAGCTCGCAGGAAGTATCTCTCCCCGCGGAAGTCATAGCCGACCCCGGCGTGTATGTCATGAAAGCCGACGTCGGTTCTGCAACTTATACCCCGCCTACTCCGCCCACCGGCTTAGCAGCTCAATATGACGGCGGTAGATTTTATGCTTATGTTTCGGAAATACATTGTAATTTTACCCCGGAAGAATCCTTGGGAACGCCTGGACATAATGTGCTCCTCGGTTATCTTGTCGTTACGGCAGAGGATATCAATGTGACATTCGCGGCAGAATTAGACGATATAAATGCAACTATCTCCTTTGAAAAGTGGGAAGCTCCCACCCTCAAAGGCGACGGTTCGAAGATAGTCATTCCCGTAAATGCTCACAAAAATTTAGTGCCGGACGAAGATGTGATAAAATTTCATCTTGACCCTTCCATTGGAAATGCGAAGTATACATTAAAATTTGATACTTTGCCGGAGCTAATAAATGTTATATTGTATGTCTGTGTTGGTACTCAGCAAGTGTCGGTTGTTGCAAAATATGCTGACGGCGTAATAAGTTTCCCGGATACCACCATTCAATTTACAGGCGAAGATACGGAAATGTATATTCGATCGGCAGCAATGGTAACGGGTAGTGATAGAGGTAAAAATATTTCTGCTTTAACCATATCTCTCACCCCTGCGGAAGAATAAGGGGGAACTTTTCGGAGAACTGAATCATGAAAAAGATATTTGCGATAATACTTGCGCTCGCCGTAAGCCTTTCCCTTGCGCTGACGGCTTGCAGCGGAGGGGGCGAAACTCCCCAAACGGACCCGCCCGCAAGCTCTGCAAAGCTCTGCGAGGTGGAGGTGACCTGCGGCGAGGGCGGAACTTATTCCCTCTCTCCCTCTTCGCCCTACCGCGTGGGGGACGAGGTGACCCTCACCTTAACGCCTTACAGCGGCTACCGCGCGGGCGAAGTAAAGGTAAACGGCGCGGCTGCGGCGGTTGCGGAAAACAAGTGCGCGTTCACCCTTGCGGGGGATACGCAGGTGGATATCTCCTTTGCAGCCCTCGCCGCGCACAAAGTCACGGTCAACTGCGACGAGGGGGCAAGCTACAAGCTCTCCCCCAACCGCTCGGAGTACTACGAGGGGACGGAGGTCACTCTGGCGGTGACCGTCGGGGAGAACTACCTTTTAAACGGCGTTTTGGTGAACGGCGCGGCGGTGGAGCTGAAAAGCGACAACACCTACGCGTTCACGGTGGAAAAGGCTACCGTGATAGATATCCACGCCGAGGACACCCGCTATAAGAGGGTCTCGGTGACCTGCGGCGAGGGCGGAAGCTATTCCCTCTCCCCCGAGGGACCGAGCTATCTCAACGGCACGCTCGTCACCCTGACGGTCTCCCCCGAGGAGGGCTACCGCGTGGGCAAAGTGCTGATAAACGGCGCGGAGACGCCCCTCACGGGTTTAAGCTGCACTTTCACGGCGGATAAGCACACAGCGGTGGAGATCTCCTTCGTGGAGATGGGCAGCGTGTTCCCCGCCGAGCTTATGGGGCTATGGAAGCCCTATATAGAGAGCGGCGCCGTGGGCGAGGACTTAACGGTGGGGCAGGATTCCGTGACCTTCGAGGGCAAGGAGTGCGTCGTAGCCGAGAGCGAAGGGGTTCTCACCTTCACCTATACGGACGACGAGGGCGACAGCACGGAGTACACGGCTTCCTACCGCCTGCTCCGCGAGGGGAAGTACCTCTTCACCA
The DNA here is from genome assembly GCA_947627955.1 of uncultured Clostridia bacterium. Taxonomy (GTDB): domain Bacteria; phylum Bacillota; class Clostridia; order Christensenellales; family Borkfalkiaceae; genus Coproplasma. Next base: position 38,471 of record CANQXZ010000004.1, on the reverse strand, counting down.
TCTCCTTCGAGGACCTTGCGGACCACACCACTACGACGGCGTACTACCTCAAAGACGGCGTGGACTACTACACATATTCCTTCCCCGCGACCTTTGTCGGCGAGTGGGACGTTCTGGACGGAAATGAGCCGGCGATAACCATCACCGAGGACAACTTTTTAAGGGGCACAAGCAGGGCGATAGTCATGAGCTATGACGAGGAGCTCGGCAGGCTCCACATGATGGGGGTAGGCGGCAACGAGTTCACGCTGTATAAACAGGGCGCGAACCTCGCCTATGCGTACACCTCTTCAAACGGCAACGAGAATGTCGTCTACTACAACAGGGTCGTGGGCTTGGACCCCGTGCTCATTCCCCAATATGCGGGCACGTACACCTCAAAGGACGGGGCGAATATCCTCGTCGTCAACGAGGACGGCACGGCAAAGTACAGCACGAACTCGGGCTCGAGCTGGTTCGAGAACGTAGTATTCCGCCCCACGGATAAGTTCGGGCAAATGAAGAACAGCCTTACCATGCAGTACGGCGCAAACGAGGCGACCGCGGACTTTGTGACAGACGCGGGGCTCGGCATGCGCGTATGGGTGCGCCGCAACTCTTCCGACGAGGGAGTTCAGCTCTACGCCTCGGATTATAAGGAGCCCTATGTAAAGGTCTCGGTGGAGATAATCGGCGGCGTCGGCGGCAGCTACACCATAACCCCGGACGTTGCAGAAGGGCAGGACGGCTACACCGCGGGCGTCACCGTGACCGTCACGATAACGGCGGACGCGGGGTATATCATAGATACCTATGAAAGCCGCACCGTTTCGGGCGGGTGGACAAAGGTATATGTTTCCTTAAACGGACCCGTGACGACATACAGGCGGACGATAGCCGTGACCGATAGACTTATCGAAAACTACCGCGACTTTGACAGCACTTTCGGCATCCGCGTGACATTCAAGCAGTCTGCCTGACATTTGCCCGCGCTTTGCGCAAATCCGACATAAACGGCGCGTCTACCGCGCTTTGAGTAAATCTGATACAGCGGCAGCCGCCGCGTTTGCGGCGGCTGCAAAAAAAGACCCCGCCCGAACCATGTTCCGCGGCGGCAGATAAAACAGCTCACACATTCTTTGCATGGTCCCCTCTCCCGTATTTTGGTGCATGCGGGCGAGGGGATTTTTTTGCGTGAAAGTCTTGATTGAAAGGGCGTTACGAGCTATAATTATTATACTGCGATATAAGAGCGGGGGAGAAGTATGGCAAGGGATGATTTTACCCGAAAGACGATAGATTCGGTCGCAAAGAGAGTGGCGTACAGGTGTTGTTTCAAGGGCTGCGGAATGGCGACGATAGGTCCCAAGTACGGCGACAGTTCAAAGACCTCCAACGTGGGGATAGGTTGCCATATCTATGCGGCTTCGCCCAATGGTCCGAGATACGATCCGAATATGACGGCGGAGGAGAGGAAGTCCGCCGACAACTGCGTGTGGATGTGTTCCAACCATGCCAGAATTATCGACGCGGACGAAAAGGCGTATCCCGCGGAGCTTTTACGCCGCTGGAAGGATGAAGCCGAAAGGGAAGCCGCCGACAGGTTGAAGGAATACGAATACAGGCAGGAAGAGCTGTCCGACAAAAAGACGTTGGAGAGCATCTTCGACGCGCTGATAAAAGAGGGGCAGTACGATACTCTGATATTGCTCATAAAAAATCACAAAAAATACAACTCGCAGGACGAATTGCTCCTCAGGTACGAAATTTACTATAACTGCTATTGCAATATCGGCGCAATACCGCTTTGCATGGGGCAGTATCTTAAAGCGGCGACGGACGAGCAGTGCGGGCATGTCGCCAAAGTTCTGGTGTCGCTCAACATAAAGGAGGGCTTGAAGGAGCTCCTCCCCCGTTGCGCGGACGCGGAACTGAAAAAGTGGGCGGAGGCGGTGCTGGGCGACAGCGTGCGCTCCACACTTCTGTGTCCCGAGGATAAAAAGGATGAGTATAAAGACTACATGATAAACGACGGCAAAACGGCGGCGAAACTGTTGAGTTCGTTTATCGTAGACAGCGAGATCCCTTTCCTGCCCAAAAAATCGGACGGGGAAGAGTTCGCGCTGTACGAGGGGGAGTTTTTGTTCAAAGTAAGGGCAAGCGCGTGGAGGGTATTTTGCGAAGTCGTAAATGCAAGATATTACGTAAAAGACATGCATATAAGCGCGGACTATATCTTTTTGAAGGGGTGCGCCGACAAACTGAGCCGTCTGGACAAAAGATGGCAGGCATTTATCCGCCTGAGCTGCCTTAATTATTGTGTACGCGACAGGGAGGAGTTCGACGCGCTCTACGGGCAGTGCCCCGCGTACATTAAAGAGGACAAAAGGTTCAGTACGGTTTACAAATACTACTGCATTTATCACAAGCTGCGCGCGCCCGAAGAATATCTCGGCGGCGACGGGGAGCTTGCCGACGAGCAGGAGCTCATTATGGTCTTGCGGAGCGCGGACGGCAAAACGAGAGCCGGTTATCTGGATGAACACAGGTATCTTCTCGGAAAAAATTCGCTGTTTCTGTTCCTGCGGCTCAAAGGCTCTGACTTGCCCGACGGGGAGAAATACCGTATACTCCTCGGATATAGGGATATATACTCAAACGACGTAATGTGGAACGCCATGGCGGCGAATTACGCGGACGGCGGCGAGGGACGCGGATATCTGCAGTTTTTAAAGGACCGCAAGGACGAAATGGATTACGACGCCATCGGATCATACATATCCGCGCTGCAAAAATATGGGGAGTGGGAGGAGCTGGGAAGCCTGTTTTTTGACTTGCAGGACAACGGGCTCCGCTACATTACCGTCGTCGCGCTGTGCGGCAATGACAGCGAGGAAAATTATGAACGCTGTATCGGATTTTTGAAGCAGCTTGAAAAAGACGGCTTTTGCGAAAAGGGGTTCTATCGGACCGTCGCTGTTATCTTGTACAGATTGGGGCATATCGCCGAGGCGAAGAAGTACTATGAAAAGGAGTATGCCATAGATCCCGGAAACAGCATCCTGCTCGAACTGTTGCAGATCAAATACTACTGCAACGAACGCGCGATAGACGGATATGTCGAAAAAGCCGCGGCTGTATGCGACGCTGACCTGCAATATATTACCGCGGCATTTTACGCGGCAAATAACGATACCGAAGCGGAAAAGAAGTACCTTATACGTTCGCTTCTGATCGACCCGCAGAAGACGGAAGCGCTTCACAGATTGGCTTCTGTATATCTCGGGCATGCCGACAAGGACAAGTTCGGGTTCGGAAAAATTTTCGAGCTGGAAAACGGGGAAGAGACGAAGCGGGTCGCGCTTTTGAGAGCCGATCTGACAGACGGCGCCGCGTGCGGCGAAATCGTCGGATGTGAGCCCGTGAGCGACGGCGACTATAAATACTTATCGTGGAAATTGTCCGAGGTCGGCGACGACATAGAGTATCTGGGGCGCTCCTACAAGGTAAAGAATATCTCCTCTTTCTCCAAAAAACTATATGACGAGGCGTTAGCCTCCTTTTTGAAAAGCGGGAGCGTGACCCTGATCGCGGGCGAGAGCCCCGCCGACGCCATAAGGGAAATAACGAAGATCGTCGAGGACAGAAAAAAGGGGCAGGACGAGTTGTTTGAAATTTTCAATAAGTCGAGGGGCATTTTGCCCGTAAGCATATTGGCAAGGCAGCTCGGGACAAAATATTATACCGCGTGGGGACACATAATATCGGGCAATAAAATGAAACTAAATAACGGCGGGCGCGGCTGCGGCGAGTACTTCATTTTGTCCACCGACGCCATATGCACCCTCGCTGCGATCGGCGCGCTGAAAGATATCGACGACGGGCGGCTCGTCATGGCAAAGCAATCCAAGTCGGATATCTTGTCTATGTTTTCTTCCATTTTAAACGAACTGCAAAACGATGCGTTTGTGGGCACGCTGCAATCGGAAAACGGACAGATATACAGAATGGACTATGACAAAAATTATAGGAAAGGCGCGGTGAATTTTTACGGAAATCTGATGGACCGTATCGGCAAGATAAGGGATATAGAGTCGTCGCCGTATAAGAGCAAAAGTTCCGGGATGAACGATTTTTTCATACAGGAACACCTCAGTTCGGAGCGGTACTTGCTGGGGCTCGCCAAGAGCAATGAAAATTACGCCGTTGTAAGCGACGAGCCGTTTATCTGCTCTATTTGCGAATACGAAAAGATCCCGCATATCAGCGCCATAGATCTGCTTTTCGGGCAAGATCTGGGCCATGAAGATATTCTCAAATATCTGAAAATATTGGACGGTTATAACTTTTTGAATTATTTCTCTCCCGCGGTGTATATAAAAATGCTCGACTCGGCGGACGGAACCGACGACGGCGAGCGGAGGGAGTTCTTGGGCAGGCTGGGGAAGTGGCTCGTGCCCGAAAAATATTCGGAAGATCGCGGGCAAATGATCTTTGATGCATGGAGGGAGCTCTATGCCGAAGATCCCGATTCGGTCTATGCGCGTTCTCTGTCGGATATAGGGCGCTACTATTTTTCCAGGTTGTATCCCGAAGAGTATAAAGAATTGATACAAAAGTTGAAGAATACAAAAATCGAAACGGATCCGCCCGACGGCGACACTGAGCAATAGCCTATAATCTGCGGTGGGGCGTATAAGCATGTCTTCTCAAAGGGCGCAAAAAGCCCTTCCCGCCGAAGAGCCGCATACGGTTGCAGGACAACCGCAAGCAGTTGGGGAGGAGGCGGGAAGGGTAGAAGAGAACTCAGCGCGCGCCGCGCTTTTTCGGGTATGCCGTCAGGTCAATTTGGTCAGCTTGACGTTTTCTATCGCCAGCGCGGCGCAGTTTAAGGTCATTGCCGTCTGGTTGTAATAGATAGATATACGGTACGCTATGTTGTCGACCACGAAGGAGTATTGATAATACCCGATATTGTCGAGGGCGTATCTCACTCCGTTGAAGCTCAGGCGCCCCTCTTTGTCCACGACTATCGTGTATTCGCCGTCGTCGGAGACGTATGTGCCGTCGCAACCCTCGGGGATAAGCACCTTATCCAGCGAGGTATCTATTTCGCACACGGTTTGGGAATTGTCCGCGTTGTTTATCAGCACAAGCGTATCGTTATTTTTGGTGTATTTGAGCGTGAAGTCCTCTTTATCCGCGGCGTGGGCGGACAGTACGTCCTCCTCGGAAGCGTCGTTGAACGTTAAAGTGAAGCCGTTGGCGGAGGGAACATAGCTCTTTATCACAGCCAGCTCCTCGTTGAACCTCAAAGTCTTGCCCGTGATGGAGATTATGTTGTCGCCTGCCGCCCAGCGCCCCTCTACTTCTTCGGGGAATGCGGGAATGGGGTAGTCGCTCTTGAAATATTGGCTCGCCAGCCGCAGGTTCGTTTCCGGGTGCAGATAGGAAACTTCCAGAACGTAGTAGCGCGTGGTATTGTTGTATCTGCCCTCGTAGGCGACTATCGTGTAATCGGTTTCGCCTATGGTGAACGTAAAGGTCTGCTCGCCCCCGTCAGTACGTTCTCCCTCGGAGACGGAAAGGCTCGCCGCGCCGTTCAGCGATACGGAATTGCCGCCTATGATAAGCGTTCTTTCGGGAAGTCCGTCCGTCTTCCACGTGCCGATAAACCTGCTGTCGAACACGCCTTCCGCCTCGGAGCACCTGCTGCACTTGCCCGTGCCGTTTGAAAAGTCGTGCCCGAGGGGGTCCGTCTCCATGGAGAAACTTATCTCATAGCCGTTCACGGTTACGGAGTAATTCGCCCTGCCACTGACGGTGCAGGTAGCCGTGTTGCCCGTCACCGTATAAGCCGTTCCGTCGTCGGTGGGCAGATCTACGGTTATGGTGTGCCCCGAAGCGCCCTCGCCGCACTGCGTGCACGTGCCTGCCGCAACGCCGCCGTAGTTCTTGGTGGGATATTCGCGTATGGTAAACTGATAGCTGTGCGCCTTTTTGGCGATCTCGCCCGCGAAGGTAAACGTCACGCCGTTTATCTCTATGCTGTAATCGCCATTGCCCGCGCTTTCGCAGGTGGAGGGGACTACTTCGTCAACGCTGTATCCCTTATCCGTAAGGGGAGGGAGGGCAACCGTTTCGGTGTGCCCGTCCGCCTGCTCGGAACAGTTGGGGCAGGTGCGCACGGCTGTTCCGCCGCCCGTGAGCGTGGGCGCGGTTATCTCCCAATTGCCGTAGCTGTGGATATGCGCCTTGAAGGTTATGTCCACCGCCGAGTCTTCGGTGACGGTCAATATGTATATGCCCCCGACGGGGTTTACCCTCATGCCGTTTAAGTACACTTTATCCACTTCGTAGCCGTTGTCGGGCAGGGGAGTGAGGATTATGTCGGAGCCCACAACCACTTTGCCCTCGTGCTCTATGCTGTAATCGCCGTTTTCGCCGCAGGTCACGGTCAGATCGCACATGGGCAGTTTTTTAAAGGTTATTTCTGCGGTCACGTCGGACTGCACCGTAAACGTGTATTCGTTATCCGTGAATTCGGCTGCCTGCCCGTTTATCGTAAGGCTGTCGGCGGCATAGCCGTATTCGGGAACGGCGGTCAGCGTTACCTCGCAATTTTCCTGTACGGGGCTGTCGTGGGAGAGCGTGTACGTGCCGCCCTCTCCGCAGGATACCGCTATCGAGTAGGTTTTGCCGCTGCCGGAATCACAGCCGATCACCCCTGCGAGCCCTGCAATAACGCAAAGCGCCGCAAGTATTGTAATAAAAAATTTTTTCATGGTTTATCTCCTTAAAAGGGTTTATTTTCACGAAAATTATGCGGAAGCCGCCCGCATAATTTTCCGTGAGTTGAGCGGCTCTGCCGCTCTTGCCGCCATAAATAAGGGCGCACATTTTATATAATGGCGGCAATTCACACCGCTCAGGCGAAAGTTTTCGCAAATGCTGACGAGCGCGGACTTCTCAAAACAGCACAGTGCGCTGTTTTGCCGCGCGAGATGAGTGAGTGCATATGTCTCGCACGAACGGTGACCGAACACGGCGTTGTTCCTTGCGCCGTGTGAGAAGGCTGCGCAGGGAAACCCTGCTTGCAACGTAGAGAAGTTCACGAAAATTATGCGGAAGCTGCCTGTAATTTATGGCTCCACTTATAATAAAATAAGGGGAGCCATGTAAAGACAGAAAATTGTAAACGGTGTATGATATATTACGCCGCAGTTATGGTCAGTGTAACGGGAATAGTAAATTGAAGATTTTCGGAAGACACATTCATACCCATTAAAATCAGATATACAAACGTATCGCCGTCGGTTTCGTAATCGGCTTCACTTATAGTAACATCCCATGCTCTTGTAAGACTCGCTAATCTTGATTTTCCAGTTTTCTTAACAAAATATGTACCGGTGGATTTAGAGCTTTGACTTGAATAGGTTATCTGAAATGAGTATTTTCCGGAAAGACCGCTTGCCAATTTGAATTTAATTATGTTCCCTTCCGCCGTGTCTTTCGCATTTATGGGAACTTCTATGGCTTTGCCGACTTCGAGAGTAGGAGCTGCATAATCCTCAAATGTTACGGTTGCTTTAACGTCTTCGCCTATTGCCGAAACGGTCGCTGTGGTTGCGGCTTCAGGTACAACGAGATATCCATAATATATATTTTTGCCTGATTCCGTGCTGCGGGCTTCGCTTTTAACTATTTCAGAAGGATATCCTTCGCCAACCTGCACTCTTATTGAAGAGCTGCTTGCCAATGTTACGTCGCCTAAATCCATTATTATCAAATGTGTTCCGGCAGATAAACCGGCTACGGAAATTTCCTGCTGTCCGCCCGCGGTAATGTCTACCGTGATTTCCGCAGGCTCGGCTGTGCCGCCCGTGCCGGGGTCGCCCTTGTCGCCTTTTTCGCCCTTTATATTTCCGATGGGTTCTTCACTCCAGCCGCTTTCCGTCTTTTCGTATACGTCCCATTCGTCTATGTCGAGATAGAGATCGCCCGCTATTCCCAGATCCGCCGCGGGTTTGCCGTGACCGTGGCGGAAGGAGGTGCCGTTTGCGCCGTTGTTGCCGTCCGTGCCTTTCGGACCCGTGGCGGGAACGTGAGTGTCCTCTTCGCCTATGAACCAATTGCCGTTCGCGCCTATATGGGGTGTTATGGCGTTTTCGCCGTTTTCACCCTGCGCCTTAACGTCGGTCTTTTTGGAGCCTACCCACCAATAGCCGTCGTCGCCGATATGGGGAGTTATGCCGTCGTCGCCCTTTGCGCCTTTTATCGATTCAAGCCACTCTTCATATGTCAAGGGGTCATTGCCCGCCTCTTCCGCGCTCGCCACATAGAGGGAGTATACTTCGCGGATATCCGCGTCCCCTGCGGCGGAGCCGCCGTTATCCGCGTCGCAGGCGGCAAAGCCGAACACACTGCCTGCCGCAAGAGTTGCACACACTGCCAACGCGGCGATTTTGTTTTTGAGTTTCATATTATTAGCTCCTATAAATTTATTGTTCTGATAATTTACCTGCCCCGCGCCGCCTCGGCGGCGCGGGGTGGCAATATGTTACATTATGATAAAGTACTTATAAAAGCACTAAAATGTATTTCGGCATTTCCGCTGTAATAGAATAACAATATTACTTCGGTAGAACTGCCTGTTTCACCGCTTACGGTAAATTCTCCATAGTCAAAATCACTTTCAACTATTACCGTGTCGCCGTACGTTATTTTCACACTAAGCTCGCCGGAAAGAGCGATATAGTAATCGCCGGCTTCCAGATCCATGGAATACGCTATGTAAGGGGCTTCGGCAGATAAGGTAATTTCATTTTCGGCGTTAAGCGGGAGTCCTCCGCCGAATTTTGTCACTACTACCGTAACCTGCGTTGCGGCGGCATCTGCGTTGTCGAATATAATGTTTACGGTCTTGGTAGTCGTTTCCGTATCGTATATCGAAACGTACAGATATCCGCTCCTGTTCTGGTTGCCTTCGTCAACTATTGCGCCGTCGGAAGTGCGGGCGTATACTTTGCCGTTTCCGCCGCCGATATGCAGGACGTAAACGCCGTCTTCGAGGTCAATGCTGTACGCGCGGGACTGTCCGCCCGAAAGATCGACCGCAGTTGCGGTATTGAGCGTAAGGGTATCGGTGACGTTTGCCTCTTCAACTGTGACGGTAACGGTTGCGGGCGCCGTTTCGTCATAGTTTTGTACGGTCAGGAAGAAATAGTCGGGATAATCAACGGTGAACAAGCCGAAATTTCTGCCCTCGGGAACAGCTACGCCGTTGGGGCTGGATATTTCGATACGTCCGTTGCCGCCCGTCAGCGTTATCTGATAGGTTTGCCCCGCCGTCAAGCCGGAATAAATATAGTACTGTCCGTTTCTGCCGGCAGGCATAGTTATCGTGAGAGCCGTTCCCACGGTTATTTCGCCCACTATCGGGGTGTACTCCACAACGAGCCCTACAACGGCGTTCTCTCTCCACGTCACGTATAAGCCGGTAGCCGATTCCAGATCTACTGTCGCCCTGAAATCGCCCGAAATGCCTGTCTCGGCGTCCGCTTCGAGCTGAAGGGTATAGGTCTCCTCGGTTTCGCCCTTTATTACGTGCAGCGCAAGCGCGTCTGCCGCAAAGTCGAAATCTTCGGGGAATGCGGCTACGCTTATATCATATGCGCCGCTGAAGCCCGATACGCTTGCCGTGTAGCGTTCCGTCGGGGATACGGGGATATAGAGTATTTCGTCGCGCACTACGTCGACGCCCTCCCACATGCCGAGCGAGAAAGTGGCTTTAACGGTATCGGGGATCGTCTGACCTGCCGCGGGATCGTCTATATCCGCGCCGCTTATGCCCGCATAGGAGATCTCGAAGTAGTAGGTATGACCCTCTTCGAGGTAAACGGGATAGTCGAGTTGGGGATAATTTGTACTCGTTATCGCGGTAGCCGAGCTCTTCGACGCAAGCGAGAATATAGCGTCGACGGCGACTTCTTCGCCGGCTTCGTTTTCGGCGACTGCGGTGGCGGTGAACTTCTGGAAGCCCGTAGCCGTTGCGCGGAGCGAGTAGAAGTTCACTTCGCCGTACGTCATTTCTATGGCTTCATCCAGCTTCAGTTCCGTGGGCGCGACATAGTTGTATATCCTCACGTCCACGGGGTAGTCGCCCGCGTTTTCGCCCGAAATGGTGACGGTGGTCGTCCCTCCGACCGTTATAACGCCCGTATAGGTATAGCCGGAATCCGAATCGGGAGCGAGCGTTACCGCCGCGCCGTTTACTTCTACGGTATACGTCGGGTCGAAGCCTTCGACTTCTTCATAGATATAGGGAGAAACCGAAATGAGGTGTTCGCCGGCGGAAATCTGCAATTCGACGTCTGCGGGAAGCGTCACATTGCCGAGATCGTAATCGTTGAACTCGCCGAGGGCAAGTCCGCCGAGATACGCCTGCACGGTTATCGCCCCTGTATGTACCGACTCGGGATAATCCGCACGGAAAACGAGTTCTTCTCCGGGGGCGACAGCCGACAGATTGGCGAAATACATGCCCAACATATCGTTATAGGTGAGATATTCGGTGTATGCCTCTTCGCCCGAGCCTGCCGTGACCTGAAGGGATATGCTGTAATATCCCTCCGTCTGGGAACCCGTAAACAGGGGATCTGTCACCTTTGCATACAGGAAGTATTGACCTTCCCTGACGTCCTCGCCGACCGTAGCGCTATCCGTTCCGCCGTTCGTGATTGTCAGTTCGGCGTATTCGGTATCGCCTACGCCGACGATGTCGCCCGTGGCGGCGTTCGCGAAAAGTACGGCAGGACCCGCGGACGCGGTTATGCCGATTGCCATAAGTAACGAAATTACAATGGCAAAGACACGCTGTTTCAAATTCTGAGATTTTAACATTGTAAAATCCTCCTTAAAAATTACTATCCGTACAGGCAAGTCCCGAACCCGCATATCGCGTCCCGCATGAGATATTCAAGCGCAGTACCTGCCTGGGGTAACCCGAAGTCGCTTAAAATCGCTCTTTGATTATAAAGACGTGACGAACAGTAATTTTGTTACAGAATTTTTGAAATTTTTTTTTATTTTTTTATTTTTATTTTTTTGGGGCTCTCCTTGGCGGCTCCGAAACCGCCTTGCTTACGGGCGTTTTTCGGCGGTGAGGGCAATTTTCAGCCCCGAAACGCCGGATTTTCCCGTCGCGGACAATTTATAAATGTATAAATTTATAAATCCCGTTTCCGAGTAATACATAATTTAACTTATTTTCAAGCATTATATATATGATTATATATAGAAAATTCTACAATGTCAAATGATTTATAGAAAATTCTATATAATATTTTTGTGAAGACGGAATTCAGCACGATTTTAGAGGAATTTTTAAGCGAAAATTCTCTGACGCAAAGTGAATTTGCCCGCAGGATAGATATAAAGCCGAGCCAGGTGAGCGAGTGGATGAAGGGGAAAGCCAAGCCGGGGTACGACTATCTGAAAAGGATGGCGCTGGCTTTCAACGTTTCCGCCGATTATTTTCTCGGCATAACGGAAATATATTGAGAGGGACAAAGGGAAAACGCCCGATTCAAAGCGGCGGGGGACAGGCAAATGCCTGTCCCCCGCCGCTTTCAAAAAATATCCGAACCGCAGAATTCTCCCCCTCCCCGCCGCGGATCAGAATCTTTTGTTGCCGAGCATAAAATCAATGATGTTTTCATGAATTATGCCGTTGCGCTTTTGCAATAAGCTGTCCAGCGTCAGCAAGTATTTCGGATAGTTGTCCCTGATGGTTTCCAGAGGTCTGTATTCGCGTTCTTCGGTGATATTCCTGCCCGTCCGCGCGTCCGTATTTCCGTTATCGATATAGCGCGCGACCTGCACGTAGGAATAATTAAGATCCATATCCCTCAAAATAAAATCAACTTCCAGATCTCCGATCTTGCCTATGCTTATTTCATACCCCGCACTCGCCGCGTAGTTGTACACGATATTTTCAAGCACGGGACCGTAGTTTATCTTGTTGTCCACGTTGTTCAGAAAATAGAAACTCAGGTCGGACAGATAGAACTTTTCGCCGCCGTTCAGCGACTTTTTGCTCTTTAAATCAAATCTGCGGCACCTGTTTATTATCCTTGCGTTTTCCAATATATCCAGATAGTTATACACGGTCTGTTTTCTCACCGTGCTTTCGGAAGTCTTTGTCAGATAATCGCACAACGACGAAACGGACGTCGTGGAGCCGAAATTGTTGATTATATAGGTCTGGATCTTATTGAAAAGCTCCTTGTTTTTTATGCGTTTGTTCTTTTTTATGTCCTTTTCAAAGATCTCGGCGACCACGTTTTTAACGTAAAATCTCTTTTCCTCAAAGGCGTCGAGCGATACTGTGAGCGGGAACCCGCCCTCCAAAATATAATTGTTGAGTTCGGCTTCAACTCTGTCTGCGATGGGCTTGCCGTAAAACTTTTTCATTTCTATATATTCATAGAAAGAAAGGGTGGAGAGCCTGAATTCCAGATATCTCCCCGTGAGCTTTGTCGCGAGTTCGCCCGACAAAAGATAGCTGTTGCTGCCCGTGATAAACACGGAATAGTCGCCCTCCTCGCGGAAAGCGTTTATAACTTCCTCGAAGCGATCGACGTTCTGGATCTCGTCAATGAACAGATATTTCAAGCCTGCGACCCCTGAGGAGCGCTTGTCTATCACGCTCTCCAAAGCGTCGGCGTCTTTTACTCTTTTATAGGGGCGCTTATCCAGATTGAGATATATTATATTTTCTTTCGGAACAGACCGCTCGTTCAGTTCCTCTATGACCGTCTGCATCAGGGAGGATTTTCCGCACCTTCTGACGCCGGAAATCACCTTGATAAGTTCCGCGTTGTCGTAAAAGCCGCGCATGCGCTTTAAATACAGTTCTCTTCTATAAAGTTTCATAATATTCTCCGAAAATGCGGTCTAAACCGTACTTTTTTATAATTTTAGCAAATAAGTACGTTTAAGTCAAGGATTTGGCGCGCTTTAAATATTTTTCTTCCGCGAATGGCGCGGGGGAGGGGGAGGCGCGCTTTGAGACCGCCGCGGAGGGCTTTTGAAAAATTTTATTTATTTTGCTCTTGACAAATCGGGGGTTTGGTGTTATAATCAAGAAAAACGGTTTTCTGCAATTTTCCCTTGCAGGCGAGCCGTTTATTAAAAAATAATCAAAAAAACGGTTTTTTCTGTGGGAGGAAAGATGAAAAAATTTACTTCGATGATACTCATGCTGCTGTTCGCGTGCGCCATAGCAATAGGCGCGGCGGGCTGCAATAAGGGAACGGACGGGCTTCTCATCTGGTGGCCGAGCGGCAGGGATTACCGCCAGATCATAGACGACGTGCTCGAGGACTTCAAAGCCGACTATCCCGATCTGGAAGTCAAGGTCGCCTACAAGGATATGGACGCGTTCGACGCCTACAAGATGGCTCTTCAGGACGACAAGACCCGTCCCGACGTCGCCATAATCGACCACGTCTACGTGCAGGCGCTCGCCCAGAGCAACCAGCTTCTGAACCTTTCCGAAAACGTTTCCGACGGGCTGAAGGCAAAGTATCCCGAAGCCCTGTACAACGCCAATTCGTACAACGGGAACGTGTACGCCCTGCCGATGTCCGCAAACACCGTAGTGCTCATGGTCAACCCCAAGATATTGAAGGATTGCGGCGTGGTGGACGGCACGGGCGAAGCCGACATACCCGAGACGTTCGAAGAGCTCATCGCCGCCTGCAAGAAGATAAAAGATGCGGGCAAGACGGCGTTTGCGCAACCCATGAACAGCTTTGCCGCCATGCCCTTTGCCTCCTACGTTTCGAGGAACGGCGGATCCATGATGTCCGCGGACGGCAAGACCGTCACCTTCGACAACGAGGGCGTTAAAAAGGCGCTCGCAAACTGGAAAGAGCTTGCAAATTACGCAAACACCAACGCCTACGAAGAGGATAAATTCTACACGGGCGGCGTGGCGTTCTGCGAGATGGGCAGCTGGTCGCTCTCCAACGTGACGGGCGCCGCCAAAAAGTTCGACTGCGCCTTTGCCGAAATGGTTACAATAGACGCCTCTCTGCCCAACTATTCAGGGCTCGGGCTCTATTCCCTCTGCATACCCGAAAAGACGAGGAATAAGGAAGCCGCGCTCGCGCTTGCGGAGCATCTTTCCACAAATAAAGACGTCCAGCTCAAATTCAACAAAGCCAAAAACCTGTTCCCCGTGACTAACGAGGCGCTTTCGGACAGCTACTATACGGGCGATGCGGCGCTGAAAGTTTTCGCTTCCCAGCTGCGCAAAGTCACCCCCAGACCCGCTACCCCCGTGTGGCCGGATATGGAACAGGCGATCATAAATATGCTTAGGGAAGTTGTCACGGGCAGCACGTCGGATTTCTCGGCGGTGACCGCAAAGTACAACGCCAAAGTTCAGAGCGCATTGGATAGGTTATATAAGTAAGCGCAGAGCGGAAAATTTCGCAAACAGGAGCGCTTCTGTTTGTGTTGCCCCCCGGCGGGGGCAACACAAATAAACTTATCCGATAACGGAGCGGCTCTCATTTTTTAAGAGAAAAACGTTTTTCTGAATAAAGTGCGGGTCGCTCCTTAAAATAAAATCAAGGACGGGAAAAATGACTAAGAGAAAATTTTTATTGGCTGCTCTTATCGCGGTGACTGTCGCCGCCATAGCTGCCGCGGCGGCGCTTTTCGGCGGCTGCGCGGCGAAGGACGACGGGGATCACGTGTTCTTCAAGCCCGAAGGCGTGGCGTCCAAGGTATACGTGATAAAAGAGGACAAGATGTCGCGTGCGGAGAGGGAGATGATAGTCTCTCTTCAGGGCATAGTGGCGCAAAAGCGCGCGACCATCTTCATAGAGGACCTCGATTCCGCCAACGAAAACGGGAACACCAAGCTGTGGCTCGACGACTTCGCCGAAAAGCAGAACGTCGAGGTGGTCTACGTGAACAATGCGTGGAAGATGCTCTCCATGTTCGCGGGCGAGATAACGGACATGAAGTACGTGCTGTACAGTTCGCCTTACAGCTCGGGCGAGGTGTACGATCTGTCCATAAACCACGCCGCCACGATAGCCGCCGTTGAAAAATACGTAATGGTGGACACCTCGATAGAGCTCCTTGCAAAGAGCCGCGGATTCGTGCTCGGCGACGACGCCCGCGAATATACGACGCGCTCGGTGTTCGAAAAGTACAAGGGCGCGCTGAACAGATCCTATCTTGTGCACCAATCGCCCGACCGCTCGGAGCTGAGGGACTACGCTATCGCGGGCAAGGCGCTCTGCTACTATTCCGACTACGACACGGATCTTTCCATAAATCAGGAGATTTTGAGCTGGGCGGACGACAACGCGCCCGTCTTCGGCTGGACCACCAGTGAGACGAACTTTGTCGCGGCGAACTCGCTGCGCAGCAAGATAACCGTTCCCGCCGACTGGAGCACTAATCTGTCCTTCTTCTCGGCGGCAAAGCAGGAAGGCGAAGCCGAACAGGTCAACTTCACGCAGGAAAAAATAACTCCCGAAGCGGGCAAGCACTATGTCGCGATAGTCATGTCCGACGGCGACAACGTGCAGTGGATACAGCGCAACTTCATCACGAACCGTTCGTTCTTCGGCTCTCCCTATCGCGGCGACTTCAAGATGACGTGGGGTATAAGCCCCTCGCTCAGCGATATCGCGCCCACGATAATGCAGAAAGTCTACTCCGAAGCGACGGCAAAGGACCAATTCATAAGCGGTCCCGGCGGTCTGGGATATGTGAATATCAGCGACTACAACGAGGACAAACTCAGTGAATACGCCGCCATGACCGCCGAATACATGAAGCGCGGGGATCTGGAATACGTGAACTTTATCGACTCGTTCGTCAACGAGAGCGCGCTGGCGTCGTTCGGCGGACAGGAGCAGATCAAGGGCGGCATATGGTCTGTCGGGAACAAATACATCGAGGGCGCGGGCAGCGTCTATTGGGCGGGCGACAAGCCGTTTATAACGGCGAGAGAGACCCTCTGGCGCGCCAACGGCAGCGCGGACAACGATTACTACGGCTACACCGAGCGCGTTGCCCAGCGCATCAACGCCTATAAGCGCGACTACACCACGATAGAGGGCTACACGGTCGTCGTCGCCCACGCGTGGTCGATAGGCACGATGGACTGCATCGCGCGGTTCGTGGACAAACTCGACAGCCACGTGCAGCTCGTCACCGTAGGCGAAATGATAGAGATGGTCAAAGAGAACGTAAAGCATAGGGACGTGTACGCTCTCGACGACGTCGCAAAAGAGGGCATACAGCTGTGCGCGATAGATTCCGACCAGCTCATATGGAAGGACATAAAGGACAAGCAGGCGACGGAGACCCGCACGTTCAACTTCAACAACCTCGTGGACTTCGGCGGGTTCGAAACGGGTCACGGCAGCAACGAATACGACGCCGCCGCATGGGTCGCCGAGCACAACAACTGCATAAAGCTGGACGGCTCCGATATGGGCGACGGTCTGGACCCCATGCCCAACAGCTGGATGTACAACATGTTTGAATTCGGCGAGGGCGACGACCTGCTCACGATAAATATGTACGCGGGCGACAAAGCCGATACCAACGTGCGCATACGCGCCATATACGAAGACGGCGACGGCAACGTGGTAAAGCTGAACCTTGCGGACGGCTTCGGCGGGGAGGGCAGTCTGGACCAATTCGGATACTTCCTTATCACCGAGGACAACGACGGGGAGTTCACGTTCGACATATCCTCGCTTAAAGGCAAGCGCGTGATAATCACGATAGAACAGGACGACAACGGCGAGGGCAGCGGCGAGCTCGTCTATGTGGACAGTATTAAAATAACCGCCGCACAGGGGGATGAGTAAATGAAAGGCATTAAGAAAATTGTTGCTTTGGCTTCGGCGGCGGTGATGTCGCTTGCGCTGTTTGCGGGCTGCGCGCCCGAAAAGGCGCCGACCCTGCCCGATCCCTCCGACTACACCCCGCAGCAGTGGATAACCAACGAGAAGACGGAGTTCGACGAGGACAAGATAGTGCTGTCCTTCGCGGCGTTTGCGGACACCCACCAGCAGTGGGGCAGCGAGCCGCGCAAGCAGAGGCTCACAAAGGCGATAAACCTCGCCAAAGAGTACGCGGGCGGATATCTCGACGCGATAACCGTGTCGGGCGACATAACCAACAGGACGGACAGGGACCCCGTTAACCGCTACGGAGAGGGGGCGAGCCAGCCCGACATAGTGCAGTTCAAAAACGCGGTGGAAGAGGCGGTGAACGTGCCCGAGACGTCGGTCATATACTGCCTCGGCAATCACGATAACGACCCGCAGTACACCAACGTCACCGAAATGGCGAAAGTTCCCGGGCTCTTCAAGGAGAAACTCGGCGAAAACTACTTCAAAAACGACGTGGACGAAGGTCCCAACGGCTGCCGCCATGCGGTGGTAAACGGCTTCCACTTCATAGGCTGCAACGCCACATATTATTGGAAACCGGACGGCTATACCGAAGAGACGAAGCAGTGGGTGCTCGAAACGCTTGTGGATATAACCTCCAAGGACCCCAACAAGCCCATATTCGTCCTCGGGCACGCCCCCGAATACGGCACTACGCTGCGCAGCTCCATAGAGACGTGGTACGACAAGGATATCGGGGAGATAATGCGCAACTTCCCGCAGTGTGTGTATATAGCAGGTCACGTGCACAACGTGATTCAGGACGAGCGGTTCATCATGCAGGAGGACTTCACCTCCTTAACCCCGGGCAGCGTGCACAACGAGGGCATAAACCTCGTATATGAAAACGAGGAAAACACCAGCATAAGCAATCTGAAGGCGTACGGGACGAGCGTGGACAACACCACGTGCAGCTGCCTTCTTCTGCAGGTGGACGAAAACAACAACGTGCGCGTTCTGAGGATAGACGGCAACGCCGACGGCGGCAAGGGCTCGCTCATAAAGCAGCCCTGCGTTATCCCCGCCCCGCAGGACGATCTGTCGCACCTCATCCCTTACAGCAGGGAATACCGCGTCAAGAACAACTCCGCGCCCTACTTTAAGGACGGGTCGGAGCTGGAAGTGACCAAGCTGGACGATTCCCGCGTCAAGTTCTCCATTCCCGCCGCAAAGGACGACGACATGATCTATCTTTACAGGCTCGAATCCAACATCTCGGGGTCGGAAACGCTTACGCAGCTGTATTGGCTGTCGCCCTTCTACCACTTCTATAAGAACGGCGACGAGATGGTCAACCCCGTGGACTTCATAGCCGAGGACTACGAGAAGGGCAAGACGTACGACATCAGGGTTTACGCGGTAGACGTCTGGTTTGCAGAGAGTCAGCCGCTTGAAATAACCATAACGATTTAGAAAAAATCTTAGGGAGGAAAAGATGAAGAGATTCAAACTACTCGCGCTCGGATTATCCATGGCATTCGGCATATCCGTGGCGTCGGCATGCGCGCCGGAGCAAACGGCGCCGCCGCAGGATCCGTCGGGCAGCCAGCAGACAACGGGCGAGATCAAGGCAGGGACGTTCACCCAGACCGAAGAATACTTCGTGGGGCAGCAGATCTCCTTGAACTTCAAGCAACTGTTCACCAACACCACGGGCAAGGCGCTCGCCTTCACGGCAACGCCCGGCTCTATCACGTCGAGCGGGCAGTGGACGTGGACGCCCGACAAGGCGGGGGAGACCGACGTCAGTATAACGGCGAGCGTCGGCGAGGGCGAAGAGCTCATTTCCGATACTCTTTCGTTCAAGCTCACGATAACCGCCGTAGCCAAGATACGCGGTATACCGTTCAGGCAGACCGAACAGTACCGCAGCGGCGACGAGATATCGGTAGACGTAAAGCCCCTGTTCGACAAGGACGCGGACGTGGGCGAACTCGCCTACACCGCAAGTTTCGGCAATATCGCAAACGGCGTGTGGACGTACACGGCGGATAAAGTCGGCGTTCTGAGCCCCCGCATCACCGCGACGAGCGGCGACGAGAGCGGCGCGCTGGATCTGTACGTCACGGTAACGGGCGGCTTTGCCCCTTCCGAAAGCGAAAAAGTCGTGATAAACGCCGAAGAGCTGACCATTTCGGACTACACCGTAAAGGCGGGCGAAGAAGCGACGATAAGCGGCAGGGCGGGCGACTATGCCGAGACTACTCTGCTCGTCCCCGCAAAAGAGGCGGAACCCGTGCTCACGTTCATGTATAAGGGCGTGTGCCCCGGCAGCAACGGCGCGCCTGCGCCCATGCTGTACGCCTACGACGCGGAATCGGAAGAACTTCTGGCTGTCCTCTATAACGGCTTCATGGCGAAGTCGGGCGGAAAAGGACAGGGCATGGGCGTCGATACGGGTCTCAACACGGAGATCGGCTGGCAGCCCTATGCGTTCGACCTCAACAGATTCTTCAAGCTGGACGAGGAAAAACTTGTCAAGTTCCGCTTTGCGGACGGCTACAAGGACGGCGTTATAAACGGCGAGGCGATCGGCGACGGAACGGCGCTGAAAGTCGATATGGGCGGCAGCGCGGACACTTCCGCAAGCTATGCGGCTGTCAACGTGGCAGCCAAGACCGCGGCAGGCACGATAGAGGCCTCTAACGGCGTATGGACGCCCCTTCTCAACTCCGAAAACAACAAGGTGGAAAAGACCGAAAAGGGCATAAAGCTCTCCGCAAAGGGCACGGGCGAGGAAGTGACCTCAACGGACGCGGTCGTCGCGGCTGTGCTTTTGGATAACGGCGGGTCTACCCTTACAAACTATAAGATAACCGTGACGGGCACGGGCAAGTACAGGTTATACGCCTTTGCGGTAGACGCAAACAACGCGGGCAAGGTCGAGCGCGCCACTGTGGCGGCGTTCGAATATCTCCGTCCGGGCGGCTACTATAACAACAGCGAAACGTCCAAGGGCGATTTGGGCTGGCAGCAGGCGGACGAGCACGGCGACGTGCTGTGGTATCCCGGTTCGGCTTCCGTGGGCAACATGCATGTTGCGGTGGCAGTGTTCATGTGCGCTTCCGAAGAGGACGCGTATATCGACGTCACGACGGGCGGCGAGGGCGTTTACGCCTCCAAGTCGAATGTAGACCTCGGCTCGAAGAACACGTTTGAGGATATAACCTACGATTTCAGCAAGAATTTCTACAGCGTATTCAACGGCGTAAACACGTTCGTGCAGACCTACACGCTCGGCGAGGGCGCGCCCGGCTCCATCAACCCCACCACGGGCGAATGGACGGCTAACCTCGACACGGCAGGCGAAAAGTCCTTCACGGTCAAGTGCTCCGCGGCGCAGTACTCCGACGAGATCGCCGTAACTTTGGCGGCTCAGGCGAGATTGGTCGTTGAGCCGTACGAGCCCGAAAAGACGGAATATAACCTCGGCGAAACGCTCTCGGTAGACTTCTCCGAATACGTTAAAAATTCCACGGAAACTCCCGTGACCTATTCGGTGAACGAAAAGTACGGCGAGATAGACGAAAGTTCGGGCGCATACACGTTCAAACCCACAAAGGGCGGCTCTTACGACGTGAAAGTGGAAGTGCACCACGGCGCGGACGTAAGGACGATAGAGTTCACCGTCAAGTTCAACGGCAATATAGGCGTCGACAAGTACGACGGGACGGACGTCTACGATCTGGGCACGGAGTACACGATAGATTTCAGCAAGTACTTCCATCCCAAGGAAGAGGCGACCCTCACCTATTCCGCGGAAGGGCTCGGTTCCATCGATTCAAGCAGCGGCATACTCACGTTCACGCCTGACAAGGGCGGCATGATACCCGTGGAGATCACCGCGCACGACGCCGCAAACGACGAGGACGCCGTGCTCGACATAGAGCTCTGCGTAAAGGCAGAACTCAAAAAGTGGACAAAGTCCGAGTCCGACGACGTGACGGTAAATCAGGAAGAGCTCACGATAGGCAAGACCAAGGTCACCGCGGGCGAGCAAGCCACGCTTAAAAACAGGGGCGGCATAGAGACCACGTTAAAGGTTCCCTCAAAGTCCGCCGATCCCGTTCTCACCCTGCTGTACGCGGGCAAGAACGACATCAAGGTGCGCATACACGTTTACCGCGGCGAAGATCTGATTGCATACCTCTACAAGAATGACGCGAGCAACGGCTCCGACAGCGGTCTCGGCGTAAAGAGCAGCGCTCCCGACAACGTTCTCTCTTACCAGATACTCGCCTTCGAGCTCAACAAGTATTTCGACCCCATGGGCGAAGAGCTCACGTTCGTGTTTGAAAATGTAGCTTCAGGCGCAAACAAGGAATTCTCCATAGCCAACGTTGCGGTAGTTCCCAAGGCGTACCTCAACTCCATGGATATGACGGACGGCGGAAGCTGGACGGCAATGTACGACGACGCTGAAAACACCATGTCGGTCAACGGCAACACGCTGCGCCTTGACGTAAAGGGCAACGCGGAACACGGCGAAGACACGGTATTCGGCGCATACAACACATACTACGTGACCACGGGCATAAACGCGGGCGGCGCGCTCAGGTTCTGGGTAAAGGGCAACGCAGAGTACAGGATAATGCTCGGCGCGATATACACCAAAAATACTGCGGTGGAATCAAACCAAGTAACAAGGATGTTCCCGTTCTGCTATGAACTCGGCAACGCGAACACCTACTCGGCTGCGGATAAGGGCGCAGACGAAGCTCGCTACAACGGCTGGCTGACGGCAAAAGAGGGTGGAATGCTGGTATACTATAACGGCAGCAACTCGCTTATAAACACCCAGCTGACCATATTCGTGATGGTCCGCGCAAGCGAGCAGGACACCTATCTCGAAGTATGCGACACCAAGTATGCCGAAGGTTCGTGCAGGCTCGCCGAAAGCCTCAGCTTAAAGGCGACAAAGGATACCCCGCTTACGATAGACTTCAACCGCTACCTCGGCTTTGCCGGAGCCGGCTCTGCGACCTTCTCTCTCGAGGGCGAAAACTGCGGCGCGATAACCGAAGCGGGCTTGTACACCTTCACCCCTGCCGAGAGCGGAAAGTACACCTTCACCGTAAAGGCAACAAAGGACGCAGCCACGGTCAGCATAGCCGTGACCATATCGGTCGAAGGCGAGCTGTCGTTCGGCGAATTCGAAGTTCCCTGGAACGGTCAGATGCTGTCCGATGACTTGCAGTTTACGCAGGACTTCACCTCGCTCCTCACCAACACCACGGGCTACGACATAGCTTCATGGTCGGCAGACGTCGGCACGATCGCAGACGGCGTATGGACTTATAAACCCGAGACCAGCGGCGACATAACCGTGACGATCACCGCCGAGACGGAAATGACTCCTTTCGGTAAAAAGTCTGCCCGCCTCGAATTCACGATAAGTATCAAGGGGCTTGTAGAGGCGACGGGCGAATACGAGCAGGAGGACTTCGACATAATCGTCGGCACGCAGACCGAACTCGACTTTAACGGGCTGTTCACTTACGAAGGCGACGGAGATCTCGAATACTCGCTTGAAAATGCGGCAGATTTCGAGGGCGCGTCATTCAGCGGCTCCAAGCTCACCGTAACCTTCAAAAACGGCGGCGTGAACCTGTTGCAAGTTAAGGCGACGGGCGGCGGACAGTCGGCTGTGCTCACGGCAAAAGTTTCCGTAAGGGGCATATTCGTAAGCGGCGGCGAAAAGGCGACGGTAAGCGACGGCGAAACGACCATAAGCGGTAAAACGTTCAAGGCGGGCGAAGTTGTCACCCTGACGGACGGCGATGGAGTATCTGCAACGCAGACTATAAATATCCCCGCAACGGAAGATCATCCTTACCTGTATTTCTACTACAAGGGCAAGAATCACCCTCAGGTATATGTGAGCCTTACCGACAAGGACCAAAAGGAATATGTCCTTTACGACGGCAACAAGGCGGGCGCACCCAAGTACGGCGCGGGCATGGGCATAGGCACAAAGGCAGCTACTTCCAATATCAACTTAAATACGGTATGGCTTATGCACGTAATAGACCTTACCCTCATAAAGGACCTCAACATTGCCACTCCCGAAACGTTTACCGTAACCGTAAAAGATTTGGTACCTTCAACCGATTCTTATTATAAAGCGGGCGACTTCCTCTGCTTTGCAGGCATGCGCGTTATAACGGCGGAAGAGCTCGGCGGCAGCGGGAATATCGGCAATATCGGCTCCAACGGCAATATAAAGATTGAAAACGCCGAATTCTCGCTTGTGACCAACGACGACAGCGTGACGTTCTCGCAAAAGGACGACAAGACCGTTAAGCTCGACATAAAGGGCATAGAGGGCAACAAGGACACGACTTCCGCGCTGTTCTTCACGGTTAATTCTCCCAAACAGATTGCGGGCTATGACGGAACGTTCTTCGTAAAGGGCAACGCAAGCTACCGCATACTGTACTCGTCCGTAAAACCCGACGGTTCTTCAGACAACTGGCGTTGGCTGGCTCCCGGCGCATACGGCGACAGCTCGGACGGCAACGACTTCGACATGGAGTGGTACACCGCGCAGGAGAGAGGCGGCTGGCACGGAACAAAGACAAACAACCGCTCAACCTATGAAGGATACAGATTGACTTATATAGTACTTGTACGCGCAAGCGAGCAAGACACATGGCTTGAAGTTACCAGCGGCTACGATGCACCGTCGGGCGTATATCTCCGCTCCGAAGTTTGGGACAACACCGTGAGATACGACAACAACACGGGTGCAAAATCCGTAAAGGCAAATTCGTCTATCACTCTTGCAATTTACTCGATGTTCTATTGCGTAAAGGCGGGCGAAGGCAACTGCACGGAAAAGGTAGAGCACAATACAAACCGCGACACCGACAAGACTAAGTACACGTTTGAAATCATGAAGGACGGACAGGTTACCACCGAATACGGCACTATAGACGCGGCTAACGGCACATGGACGCATACGTTCACCGAGGCGGGCACATATGAGTTTGTAATACGCGGCAAGGCGCAGATAGACGGTCAGGAACGCTATGCCGACCTGAACATGAAGATAACCGTAACCTAAAAAAAGGCGAAACGCGCTGCGGCGGCATGCCGCCGCAGCCGCAAAGGCTTTTGACAATTTTGACAACACATCATTTTTCTCCGATTTAATAAAAATTGCGGCGGCGCGCCGCGCCGCCGCAGTTGAAAAACATCGACCACTTTCATTTTCTCCTTATTGCAATAAAAAATTGCGCCGACCTTCGGGCCGGCGTAATTTTTTTACTTTTATTGTTTAAAATCGGAGATCAATTTGCGTTGAATTCCCTTATAAAGGCGAGTATTTCGCCGAAGTTGTCGCAGTACTTGTCGCAGAGGGCGCGCGTGCCGCTCTCCTCTATATTGCCGCCGCCGAAGCCTATCACATAGTAGCCCGCAAGGCGTATCGAGCACACGCCCGCGCCGCTGTCCTCTATGCCCAGCACATGACAGGCTTCCTGCATGTTCAGCCCCACTGCCGCCGTCTCGGCGTACAGCCACGGGTGCGGTTTGGGGGACAGCTCCCCCAAAGTCCCCACGCCGCCCTTTTTAAGCGGGAATCCCGCCGAAATGGAGCAGTCGTAGAAGTCCTCGGGCTTGCCCATCTGAAGGGTGTCGAACGCCGAGGTTATCTCGGGCCACGCCTTTTCGTAAAGTCCGCTCGTCACAAGCCCGATCTTTATCCCGAGCTCTTTAAGTCCGAGCAAAAATTCTTTCAGGTGGGGGGAGGGCGTAAACGCGCCCTTTTTGCCCCGCCCCTGCATGATTTCGTCCATTTCCCTGTGGGTGTGTTCAAAGTAGTATGCGCGCGCCTCTTCCAGCGACTTTTCGGGGCAGTACTTGTCTATGCAGTATTTGAGGTGTTCGGTCACCGAGTGCCCCGAAACGTAGGGCAGATCGCTCTCTTCCAGACGGAAATTTTCGTCGCCGAGAAGGGAGGCGGTAGTCTTCTGGATTATCCATATCCAGAACTCCTCGCTCTTTACGCTCGTGCCGTCGAGGTCCATCAGAACGGCTTTTATCGGCTTTTTGAGCTCCGTCTTCTTCACGGGATAGTACGCGGGGAAGCCCACCGCCGAGAGCACGTAGGCGAGCGTTCTGTCCTTAAAGCAGATAAACTCCACCTTTTTGTCGCCCGTGGCGTATATGGCGGTCACGCCGTCTTTGCCCGTCTTAAAATAGCCGTCGCTGCAAACTTCCAACTTTACAAGTCCGCAATCTTCGCGGAACGTGCCCAGATCTTTGATTTCGAATTCCATGATTATTTTTTAAATTCCAATATAAAACTTTCTATCTTGTGCGGTCCCAGCTTAAAGGTGAACTTTTTGCCGTCGAAGTCGGTATCCGATATAAACTTTTCGTCCATTCTCACGCGCTTTACGCCCTGCAGCGGCAGAGCAGTTGTAGCCGCGATCTCCACGTCGTCGCCCGTAATGTTCCATATCCTTACGGTTATGCCGCTCTTGTCCTCCGATTGCTTTACGGCGGAAGTCATGATGTATTCGGGCTTATCGAAGGCGATAAAACTTGCCGTGGGGGGAAGAACGCCCCCGTAAGGCACGCCCTGCACCGCCTTGAAGGCGGCTTTATGGGCGTAGGCGGCGTGCAGCACGTCGGCGGCGCGGTAGTCGCCGCGGTGGGGATAGAGCGCGAACTCGTATTCTGTTTTGCCGAAGCAGTGCTGACCCGTGTACTTGTCAAGCTCGTACACGTTCATCTTGGAGTTGGCTGTCATATACGCCCTTTGGGTGCGGATAAGCGTAATTTTTATCGTGCGCTCGGCGTCGTCTGCCACTTCGTATTCCCTGAGCCCCTTGGTGAGCACGGCAAAGCCGTTTTCGCCGTCGGAGAGGTCCACGAAGTTCTGCATGGGCTGGTATGCGGGGAACGCCTCGAAGTTGTCCTTGTGCTCCCTGTGCTTTACGGTGCGGTGGGCGATATCCCACGCGCTCTCGCAGTCCACCCAATCCGCCCTTTCAAGCCCCGTGGGGAAGTTCACGCACAGCTTGTGGTCGCGCGCCTCGTTAAAAAGCACGGTGCGCACTTTCAGATATTTTGCGCCCTTTTCCAACGTGAGGAAGGTGCGTATTTTCAGCTCCTGCCGCTCCCTCGTGCGGTCGTTGCCGTCCACCGTGGCGGCGGCGGGGATCGCAAACGCCGTCTCCACCGCGAACACCCCGCGGAGAACGTTGCTCTCCATAAGCGTTATCGTGGCTTGCACCCCCAAAGAGGTGCAGGTGAAGTTGCGCTTGGGCTGCTGCGTTATGTGCGCGCTGCCCACTTCGCCGTCGTCGGTGTAGTACATCAGTTTCTTCATTACGCGCCCGGAGGTCTTGTCGGTCATGTCGAACGTGCCGTTGGGGTTTATCTCTATTTTCAGATATTCGTTTTCGAGCGTGCCGCCGTCGCGGGCTATGAGTTTGCGGTTTTCGCCTATCTCGGGCCGGAATGCGAACTCGGGCTCGCGGAACCTCAAAGCGTAGGTCTTATATCCGTTCTGCGGGACCTGCGCGCGGAGGAGTATGCGCTTTCTGTTGGCGTTGAACTTGATGGCTTTTGTGTCCATTTCGCGCTCCACGCCTA
The DNA here is from genome assembly GCA_947627955.1 of uncultured Clostridia bacterium. Lineage (GTDB taxonomy): Bacteria > Bacillota > Clostridia > Christensenellales > Borkfalkiaceae > Coproplasma. Next base: position 11,889 of record CANQXZ010000004.1, on the reverse strand, counting down.
TGGAGATATCGTCGCGCGAGAGCTCGCAGTACTCGGCTTTGTTGCCGTTTTCGTCTACTATGTCGTAAAAATCGCCGCCCTGCGCCGCGCCGTCCACGCCTATATCCACCTTGCCAGAAGAGGTGCGGGGAGTGTCTATCACGACCTCGGCGATCTCGTCCCTGTCGAACGGCAAGGTGTTGAAGAGGGTCAGTGTGTGGTCGTTTTCGTGGAATTTGCCTGCCGTGTCTATCTGACCGAACAGGTTTATCGCCCCCCTGTTGCAGCACTCCTCCGCGACCGTCTTGGCGAGCGAGAAGTTATACAGCATGTCCTCGTGCGCGCGGTCTACCGCCGCGCCGCAGATGGAGTCGTGCGCGTGGCACTTCAAAAGCGCCTCCCACGCCCTGTCGAGGTTGGTGCGGGGATATTCCTTGCCGTACGCCGCCGCATAGGCGGAGAGGGGTTCGGCAAAGTTCAGAAGATTGTTTTCGCAGTCGTCGTTCAAGAGCTTTATTTTTATGCGCGAGGAGTGGGTCGCGCCCAGCAGCGCATTGAAGTTGTTGTACTCCATCGTGGTGTAGCGGAGTTCGCCGTGGTGCACGGCTTTTTTGTAGCCTTTTTCCGACTTTATGGCTTCCATGTAGCTGTCCAAAGAGTCCTGCACGATCTCCACGTCGGGATATATCTTGTTCATATCGGCAATGAGCTCGGGCAGATAGCGGTACGGCTCGTCGTTGTCCTCCATGTTGAGCGCGAGGATGTGCGTGCCTATGGAGTAGGGCTCCGCCTGCGCCAAAAGGCGGTCCAAAGCCTTCTTTAAGGTGGACTCGTCGTGTATGTAGTCAAAGTCCTCGTGCAGGAGCGTGAAAGCCTTTTCGTAGGACTTCATATCCGCCATGTGCGTGGGGCGCTGCGACTTGTCGTAGGTGTAGGTCAGGTCCTTTTCGCCCTTGCCAAGAACGGCGGGGCCGTGTACGTAGAAAAACCAATTCGTGCGCGTGACCTCGTCGAAGGTACGAAGGGTGTCTATCTGCGTGCCGTCGGCGCCCTCCCACACGAACAGCGGGGTCAGAATATGCTTGTTTGTGCCGCGGTAAAATATGGCGTCGTTCAGCCCGAAATTCTTATAGAGCTGGGGCAGCTGCGAGGGCTGTCCGTAGCTCGTGGCGGTGTATCCCGATTTCATCCCCCCGCCGAACTCTTCCGCCATCTTGTGCCCGTGCAGAAGGTTCCTCACGAGCGACTCGGGAGCAACGGTGTTGGTCTCGGGCAAGGTATACCAATTCACCACGAAGAGCCTGCCCGCCTTGACAAGGTCGATTATGCGCTGCCTGTTTTCGGGGCGGATGGAGAGATAGTCTTCAAGCACGATCGTGCCGCCGTCCACGCAAAAATACGAGTACTGCGGCTTGCTCTCGAGGAGGTTCAAAATGTTGTCCAGAAGGTCGCCGAGCCTCAGTTTGCTCTGCTCGGCGGTGTGCCGCCATTCCCTGTCCCAGTGGGTTCCGTTGATCAAGTGAATTTTTTTCATGATTTTACCTCAAAAAATCGGTTTTCTTTAACTAATATACTATATTTTTGCATTTTTGTAAAGCGAAATATAAAAATTTTTATTACAAAATTTTGCAAAAAACTCTTTACATGCGACGGGACGCGTGCTATAATGAAATTTATAGAAAACCGATTTTTTGGAGGACGGGCAAGTGGTGCATTTGATCGATTTCGGTAAACTTTCCGACGGGGAGAAGGCGCTTGCGCTCTTTTTGCAGGGCGTGCTGGCGAGGAAGGGCGTAAAGATATTCGTCGACGCCGACAACTACCTTTCCTATCTCGGCGAAGAGGGGGAGTATGCGGACGTTTACGGGCTTATCGGAACATATGCCGGCAAGTTTTCGGGCGCGGTCGTATACGACCTTTCCTGCACCGACGTGTCCGTGAATATGGCGGCAACGCTTGCTGCCGCTTACGACGTGCTGTGCGTCCCGCGCGCGCTTATAAATAAGGTAAACGCGGCGGGGATAGAGACGGTGGGCGACCTTGCCGAAGTCGGCGGCACGCCCGCAGCCGCGCAGCGCGCGGTGTGGAACAGGGTAAAGGACAGGCTCTCAAAGACGGCTGTCGTGCATCAGGTCGTAAGGGAAGGCAATTTTCATATCCGGCTGTACGATTTTCCCATCGCCAACCGCTGGGCGTGCATATACACGGGCGAGAGCGCGGAGGACAGGGCGTTCCGCAGGGAAGTTTTGGAGTATGCGGACAGAAATATACCCGTCTACGGCTGGAATGACGACGAGATCGCGTTCATAAAGGACATTTCCGCCTACGGCGACTATGCCGTGCCGTGCGATTGGTCTTTGAACCACAGCTATTTCGGGGTCACAAAGGGCAAACTTTCGCAGAGGGCAAAGCCCGCGCCCGTAGCCGGGGGCAAGCACTACGCGGCGATAGTCGTCAGCGACGGCGACAACGTGCAGTGGCTGGAACGCGACTTTTCCACCACGAGCCTCTACGGGCAGCGGCAAAGGAGCGGCGCGGACTATAAGATGAGCTGGACCTTCGCGCCCTCGCTCGCAAGGCTCTGCCCCGCGGCGGCGAAGAGGATATATTCGGGGAACAAGCATGACTACTTCGTGTGCGGGGTCTCGGGGATAGGGTATGCCAACAGCATGTCGTATCCCATGGAGCATCTGGAGGAGTTTACCCGCATGACCGCGGAGGGAATGGAGGACTGCGGGCTGAACGTCGTCACCCTCCTCGACAACATAAAGGATGTAGAAAATTGCAAAGATCTGAATAAAAGATTGCATTTTTATTCTAAGCATGATAATATATACGGCGGAATATGGGAATTGGATCCCGACAGATATTCGAGCGGGCGCGGCAGGATATTCTGGTCGGACGATAAGCCGTTCGTGTCTGTGCGCTTCACGATGTGGCACGAGAGCGGCAGGCAGGGCGCGTGCGATAGAGAGTGGATAGAACAGTTTGCGGCGAAAGTCAACGCCATGAAAGCGGACCCCGCGCATGCGGAGGGATATTCGGTCATCAACATTCACCCGTGGACCATGAGTATGGAAAACGTTGACCGCTTTGTGTCCCTGCTCGGCGGGCATATCGAGCTCGTATATGCCGACGAACTGATCGGAATGATAAAAAGGAATGTAAAAAGATGAAAAAGGTAGCAAAGATCACCGACGTAGCCGAGAGGGCGGGCGTCGCCAAGTCGACCGTTTCCAACGTGCTCACGGGCAGAAAGTTCGTCAGCGACGAGCTGCGCAAAAAGGTCCTCGACGCCTGCAACGAGCTGGATTTCCATCCCGACTTCTACGCCTCGGGGCTTTCAAGCCGCAGGTCCAATATCATAGCCCTGCTCATTGAAAGCACGGAGGACATAGAGAGACCTTTCTACCGCCAGCTGATAGTTTCCTGCCTTAAAGAGGCTTCCCATTTCGGCTATTCGCTGCTTTTATACTATAATTCGGACAGGGTCAAACTCATAAATACGCTGCGGCAGGGCATGGCGCCCATAGACGGCGCCCTTATCATGAGCCCGTTCGTGTACGACGAGCGCCTCAAACACATGGAGTCGGAGCGGGTGAGCTGCGTCGTTTTGGGCAGACCGGGCGGAGAGCACGACATAAACTACGTGGATATAGACAACCTGAATATGGTAAAGACCGTCACCGAATCGCTGATAAAGGCGTACGGCAAGGATATATACCTCATAAACAGCGACAGCCGAATGACCATTTCACAGGACAGGGAAGCGGGCTTTGAAGAGGCGTGCGCGCGCAACGGCATAGACACTTCGGGGAGGGTGTTCGAGAGCCTCACGGGCTCCAAGACCGACGGCGAAAAGTTTGCGCTGCAAGTGCTCAGAAAGGACGCGGTGATAATTACGGCTAACGGGCTCGTGGCGAGCGGCGTCTACGCCGCGGCTGCCGCAAGGGGGCTCGAAGTGGGCAAGGACATAGCCGTGTTCGCGCTGGGCACTTCGCTGCCCTCCGATACTTTTACGCCGTCGCTGAGCTACGCAGAGCAGAACTACGACGTCTTCGGCAGAAGGGCGGTGCAGCTGCTGATCTCCGAGATAGAAAACGGCTTCAAAAAGGAGAGCGTTCTTTTAGAGAACCGCATAATCCACAACATGTCCACAAGAAGAGTCGTCGAAAACGATTGACGCAAAATTTCAGAGGTAAAAGCGCGCGGCGGAGCCATTTCGGCTCCGCCGCTTTATAAAATAAATAAAAAAATCCCCCCGAGGCTATTGACAACCCGATAATGCTGTGATAGAATATAGAAAAACGGTTTTTTGCGTCTTTTTGTTGAAATGGCGCGCTGCCGTTTTTTAAAAACATCTGCAAAAAAACGGTTTTTTGCGGCGCACGGGCATGCGTTCGGCGGCGTTGGGGAATAACCGACGGGGCGGGCGCGCCTTGCGGGGCGAGGGTGGAAAATATGAAAAGCGTAAAAGGCAAGCGGCTGATAGGCCGCAAGGCGAGAAGGAACATAACGGCGTATCTCATGCTGTCTCTGCCGATAATCTGGTGGGGAGTGTTTTTCCTGTTCGCCTTCATAAGGGCAATTTACTTTTCGTTTACCGATTTAAGGTTCGACGAATCGCAGATCTCCGAATACGGCTTCCAGAACTACGTGCGGCTGTTTTCCGACGAGACTTTCGGCAAGGCGTTCGCAAACACCATGATCTGGACGGTCGTAATGACGCTTGCAAACAACGTCATCGGGCTTTTGGTCGCATTTCTGATATTCAGGCTCACCAAGGGCAGCAAGATATTTCTGGCTCTCTTGTTCTGGCCGACGCTTGTGTCCGCCGTTATCGGGTCGGAGATAACGAAGATAATCTTCAACCCGGGCGACAGCGGGGTGCTGAACTCTATCATAATAGCGATGGGCGGAAATCCGTTGGGGTGGTATAACGACCCCAATATTGCGCTGTTCACACTAATGATATTGCCCACGCTTTTGGGCTTTTCCACGCAGATGATGATATATTACGTGGCGTTTATGGGCGTGCCCAAGTCGTATGTGGAGGCGGCGCGGCTCGAAACCAAGTCCAACTTCAAGATACTCTGGCACGTATACGTTCCGCTCATAAAGAGCGCGCTGACATATAACCTGCTCATCTCCATTGTGGGCAACATGAAGATCATGGCGCCCATGCAGTTGGTCAGCGTAGACGGCGCGGGCGGACCGTTCGACAGCACGGTGACTATAATGCTGTATCTGTACAACAAGGGCATCACGGGTTACGAGATGGGCTATGCCTGCGCGATAGGCGTCATCATGCTCATAGTGATTTTGATCCTCGGCGTAGTGCAGATGAAGTTCACGGGCAAGGGGGAGGACTATGAGTGAGTTGCTCTTAAACAGGCGCAAAAAGCGTTCCCGCGCGCCCGATATCTGCATAATAGTTCTGCTTTCTGTCATAGCCTTTTTGCAGATATTCCCGTTCTGGTTACAGATAGTCACTTCCCTGCAACCTCTCGATTTCCAGCCCGAGTCGGGCAAGATCTATTGGTGGCCCGTCGCCGCGACTTTTTCGAATTATGCCGAGGCGATAGAGCATGTCGACCTGTGGCGGGGCGTGGTGAACAGCCTTATCGTGTCTCTCGGGTACACGCTTCTGAGCGCGGTCGTCGTGTTGCTCGTGGGGTATGTGGTCGGCAAAAAGGACTTTGCGGGCAAAAAGGTGATAAAGGCGTGCCTGCTTATAACCATGATGGCTCCCGGCGAGCTCATGATGGTCACAAACTACAAGCTGATCTCCGACATGGGGCTATTGAACACGTATGCGGCGCTGATACTTCCGGGGCTCGTGAACGTAACGGGCATATTCCTTGTGATATCGTTCATGAACAGTATCCCCAATGCCGTGCTCGAGAGCGCGGATATAGACGGCGCGGGCGAGCTCACCAAACTTTTCAAAATAGTGCTGCCCATGAGTATGCCGGTCATCGCCACATATTTCATACTCAATTTCGTCGCACAGTGGAACGATTACCTCTGGCCGATGGTCGTCACCAGCGACCCCGACCTGTTCACCATACAGCTCAAACTGACCGAATTCACCTCCTACTACGGCGGCTTTGCGGACAACATTCTAAGGGCGGCGGCGCTGATATTCACGCTCGTGCCCGTCATAATAATCTATCTCTGTTGCCAGAAGCAGTTCGTGGAAGGGCTTTCGGTGACGGGAATGAAGTAGGAGGGGGCTATGGAAAAAGCCGGTTTCGGCGGTCCGCAAGGGTATAAACCCCTGCCCCGCACAAGGTTCAGATCCTTTTTCTACTATTCGGGGGAATACTTTTTCAAGCTCGTCGTATTCGGGGCTTTGGGCACGCTCTTTTTCCTGCCGTGGCTGTTCTGGACGTTCGCTTCCAACTACTCCCTCTTAAAAGCCGCCGCGGCGCTCGATCCGTCCTCTGCGGCATACGCCGATTCGCTGGCGGCTCTGCAGATAAGCGGCGCTTTGACCTCGGGGCTCGTCTCCGTGCCGCTGTCCGCGCTGTTTTTTGCGGGGCTTGCGGGCGCGTTCCACGCCGCCATGCGCATCTCCACGGGCAGGTTCTGCACGGTGGGCGACTTCTTTAGGGGCATAAAGGAATGCGGGCTCAGATTTGCGCTCGCGGGGCTCGTGTTCGGGCTGTCCGCGGGCGGGGCAAGGTTGACTGCCGCGCTGTACTCGGCGGCTGAAAACAGGTTCCTCGGCGCGTTCTTCACCGCCGTGGGCGTGTTGCAGTTCATACTCGTGTCGGCGTTCACGGTCTGGTACTGTACGCAGACTGCGCTGTATAAGGCGGGCGTGTGGCAGATAGTGAAAAATTCCGTCCGCCTCGCGTTCGGCAAATTTCTGCCTACGCTTGCCGCCGTCGCGGCTGTGGCGGCGCCGTACGTCCTTACGGCGGTGATACCGTCGCCGTTCAATCTTCTGGCGGTGCTGGTACTGACGTTTTTGTATATAGGTTTCGCCTCGCTCGGGCTGTTCTGTTTCGCGCACGGCGTATTCGATAAGACGATAAACCCCGCGCTCGGCAAGGAGTACGTAGGCAGAGGATTGGAAGCTGCCGCACCCGCAGGCGGGGAAAAGACTACCCGAACGGGGATATAAAATTTTTCTGATATGATAGTTAAGTTGATACCGTCCGTTAAAAGCTACATCTGGGGCGGGCATAAATTGAAGGACGAATGGAATAAACAGGGCGGCGACATGCTTTCGGAAACGTGGGAACTTTCCTTCCACCCGCAGGGGCTGTCCATTATAGAGGGCGGCGTTCACGCGGGCAAACCGCTTGCGGACGTGGCAACGCGCGCCGATTGGGGAAAAAACTGCGACGGGTTCCGGGTTTTTCCCGTGCTCAACAAGATAATAGACGCCGCGCTGCCGCTGTCCGTGCAGGTCCACCCGTCCGACGAATACGCTATGGCGTACGAGGGCTGTCCCGGAAAGACCGAGATGTGGTACATACTTTCGGCGGACAAGGGCGCATGCATATATCTCGGATTCAACCGCGATCTGACCGCCGTGGACTTTGACAAAGCCGTAAAAGACGGGAACGTGTGCGATTTGCTCAATAAAATAGAGGTGACCCCGGGAGAAGCGTATTTCATCCCCTCGGGCACGGTGCACGCCATAGGCGCGGGGGTGACGCTATATGAAGTACAGCAGAACAGTTCGGTCACATACAGGGTATACGACTACGGCAGGGTGGACAAGGACGGCAACCCGCGCGAACTGCACCTCGACAAGGCGCGGATGGTGCTGAACTTTTCAAGGACGGAGCCCGCGGCGGTCCGCGGCGGGCGCAAGCTGTTCTCCTGCAAGTACTTTACGGCGTATGCGCTTTCGGGGGACATGAGCGTGGGCAGCGATAACAGCTTTTGCGCGCTCACCGTGACGGACGGCGGCGTGCGGCTCGGCGGGCTGGAGCTCTCAAAGGGCGACACGGCGTTCGTGTCTGCGGGAGAGCGCGCCGCGCTGACGGGAAAAGGCAAATACATCATGACTTGCGTGGGGGATATAAACTTATGACCGTGCAGGAATTTTTAAAAAAACACAGGCAATCGCCCGAGGATATCAACATATTCGCCTACACGACGCGGTTTTTAGAGGAAATGCGGCTCGGTCTGGAGGGCGGCGGCGGAAGCCTGAAAATGTTTCCCACATATCTCGGGACATACAGCCCCGTGTTCGGGCAGCGGTCCGAAAAGACGATCGTAATAGACGCGGGCGGCACGAATTTCAGAAGCGCGCTCTGCCACTTCGACGCGGCGGGCGGAATGGTGATGGAGCATCTTGAAAACAGAGCCATGCCCGCCTCGGACAGGGAGCTGGGCGCGGAAGAGTTCTACGACGGGATCGCGCGCAACATAACAAGACTTTTGCCCCACGGCGGCGACATAGGATTCTGCTTTTCCTATCCCGTGGACATGGACGCGGGGCTCGACGGCATGGTCGCCGATACGCCCAAAGAGCTCAAAGCCCGCGGCATAAAGGGCACGCGCGTGGGGGAATGCACTCTGCGCGCCGTACAAAAATATCACCCCGCCGAGCGGAAGATAGTCATTTTAAACGACGCGGTAGCCACTTTGCTGGGCGGAATGGCGCAGACGTGCGGAATATTCCCCGCTTACATAGGCTATATCTACGGCACGGGCACGAACGTCGCGTATATCGAAGACGCCTCTAAGATAAGAAAGCTGCGCGGTTGCAAGGACCTCACAGGCAAGATGATCGTGAATACCGAGTGCGGGAATTACGATAAATTCCCCACGGGCGACTTCGACGCCGCCGTCGCGGGCGAAACCGCAGAGCCCGGCAGCCAGAAGTTCGAAAAGGCTTCGGGCGGGAAGTATCTCGCAAGACTTATAAGGATAAGTCTCGAAGCGGCGGCAGGGGAGGGGGTCATGCAGCGCCCCGTCGCCCTGCCCGAATTCGGGCTCGGGGAAGTTTCGGACTATCTCAAAGGCGCAAAGGGCGTATTCGGCGGCGCGTTCGGCTGCGAAGACGACGAGACGGCTGCAAAGGACATAATGACGGCGCTTATCGACAGGGCGGCGCGCATGGGCGCGGTCGTCAACGGAGCGGCGGCGATCAAGTCGGAAGTCCCCGCAGGCAAAACGGTGGCGATCGTTGCCGAGGGCACGACTTTTTACAAATTGTACGGGTACAGGGACCGCTTCGAAAGATATCTGCACGCTATTCTGACCCGTAAGGGCATCTCATACAAGATAATCGGCGGGGAAGAGCTCAACCTCACGGGCGCGCTCGCCGCCGCCGTCTCTGGCAGAGCGTAATTTCAAGATGGGTAAGGGAGGAAAATATGGCAGAAGTAAAATTGGAACACGTGTATAAGGTTTATCCCGGCGGGGTGAAGGCGGTGAACGACTTCACCATGGATATCCGAGACAAGGAATTCATTGTGTTTGTCGGACCGTCGGGGTGCGGCAAGTCCACAACGCTCAGGATGATAGCCGGGCTCGAGGACATCAGCGCGGGCAAACTGTTCATCGGCGGCGAACAGGTCAACGACGCCGAGCCCAAGGACAGGGACGTCGCCATGGTGTTCCAGAACTATGCGCTGTATCCGCACATGTCGGTCTATGCCAACATGGCTTTCGGGCTGAAACTGCGGAAGTTCTCTAAGGAAGAGATAGACCGCAGGGTGCGCGAGGCGGCGGAGATCCTCGGCATAACGGAATATCTGGAAAGAAAGCCGAAAGCGCTGTCCGGCGGACAGCGCCAGAGAGTGGCGTTGGGCAGGGCTATCGTGCGCGAGCCGAAAGTGTTCCTTCTGGACGAGCCCCTTTCCAACCTCGACGCGAAGCTGAGGACGCAGATGCGCGCCGAAATAGCCAAACTGCACGAAAAACTCAAAACGACCTTCATTTACGTCACCCACGATCAGGTTGAAGCCATGACTATGGGCACGAGGATAGTGGTCATGAAGGACGGCTGCATACAACAGATAGACGCCCCCAACAATCTGTACAATTACCCCTGCAATAAATTTGTCGCGGGCTTTATAGGCACCCCGCAGATGAGCTTCATAGAGGGCAGGCTCGTAAGGGACGGCGGCAACGTAAAGGTGTCTTTCGACAATACTGCCGTTGAGATGAGCGTGCCCGAAGAGATATTCATGAAGGCGGAGGACAGGTATTTCGACGGAAGAAAAGTCGTGTTCGGCATCCGCCCCGAGTATATGTCGATAGACCCCGAAGCCTTCCCGTTCTGCGCCGACTGCAAGGTCGTCCACGTCGAGGATCTGGGCGTGGAGAGCTATGTTTACGCCTCATTCGGCAGTGACGAAGACGGCGCAGGTTCCGCCTCTGCCGACGTCATCATACGCGCGCCCTCGGGCTGCGGCGTAACTCAGGGCGATAAGATACGCATATCGGTGAATATGGCGGCGATAAGCGTGTTCGACGCCGAAACGGAGCAGTCCGTTCTGCCCCGCGTGCCCCGCCGCTTAAACGCGAAAGCCGTAATAGGCGGCGGCAAAATGCAACTTTTCGGGACGGACGTTGACCTCCCCGCGGCGTTTGCGTGCGGGGACGGCGAATACACGCTGTCGATACCCGTAGACGCAATAAGTTTCGGCGGGGACTTCCCCGCGAAGCTGACCTCTTCGGAAGAGATTGGCGGGAGTACGCTGTACGTGCTCGACGCCGGCGGCAAGAGGGTGTTTGTCTATGGCGAAACGGCGGAATTCGGCGGCGCGATAGGCGTGGATTTTGCGCGGTGCACGCTGTGCGGCAAGGAGGGCGAGATCGTTCCGGCAGTGCCCGAATATAATGCCGTAAGGTGCAGACTGTCCCGCAAAAAGAACGACGAAGGCAACCGCGTTTTGCTTGCGGGCGGCGGCGAAACCGTCTGCCCCGAAGAGCTGTTCCGCGCGGTGGCGGCGGCGCTGGGCAGGGAGAAGTTCAAAAGGGACTTCGAGCTGCGTTTCTCCCCCAAGGCGTTTACCGTGGGCGGCATGCCCCTGACCGCGCAGGGAGTAAGGGACTATTGCGGCAGGGTCTTCGCCGACTATTCCATGGCGGACGGCACGCGCTTGACCTTGGCGGCAGAGGGCGTCGCGGCGTTTGCGCCCGATTTTGCGCAAGCCGAAGTCTATCTCTGCGAACCCTCCGTGCGCATTCTGTAATAAACAGCAACCGCTCCTCGCAGCGGCAAAAGCGAAAGAGCCCGTATCATGCGCTTTTAAGCGTTCGGTCCGGGCTCTTTTTGCTGTACATATATAACGCGTTTTTATGTGAAGGAGGGCAATCGCCGTTGTCTTGCATTGTGAGACCTGTTTTGTTCATGGCGGAGCAATTTTTTACCCGAGACGGGTCGGGTCTGTGCTTTTTGTTGCTCTCATTCAAGCATCCGCCGCGGTGCCATTTTAAGTGTTAGTCTTGACAAAATGAAAAAGTGTGATAACATATATAAAATGTACTTTTGAGAGGAAACTATGCTGAAAATTACCTGTATTGTGGGCAGTCCGAAAAATAACGGCAGTTGCTCATATCTTATTGACACGCTGATTAAGGGAATTGGCTCTGCTTCAATAAAGAAATATAATATAGGCGAAATAAAAATGAATTATTGTCTTGGGTGCAAGGCGTGTTATACAGATGGCGAATGTGTGCAAAAAGACGACGTAAAAGATATTGTTTTGGATATTTTAAGTTCCGACTATGTCGCTATTGCCGCACCGTCTTGGTGGGCTGATGTGCCCGCACAACTTAAAACGCTTTTTGATAGGACTACGCCTTACGGCGATACAAATCCCAACTTGAAATATAAATCAAGCAAGCATATTAAAGGTATTGCGATAGCGGTTCGGGCGGGCGTCAGAGAAGCCGAAAACGAATTGATTTTAAATGCAATTCAACATTATT
>CANQXZ010000003.1 GCA_947627955.1 uncultured Clostridia bacterium | reverse complement strand
GAGGAAGTGACCCTCCAAGAGGGCGAATACACCTTTGAAGTCGTCTCGAACGTGAAAATAACAATTGAGTTCGCCAAACAGTTCAGCCGCGACAAGTATGTGGGCACATGGACTTCCGTTGCGAGCTCGGGCACGATAGCCGACGAGCTCGTGATAGGGGAGGACAGCTTCACTTTCAACGAAAAGTCCTATACTCTCACGGCAGAATCGGGCGGCTACGCCTTCACGGTCGCTGAGGGCGGCGACGTATTCGACTATTATCTCAACCTCGAAGAGGTGGGAGAAGAAAAGTATATCCTCGTGCTCACCGTGTCTACGCCCACGGAGACTTTGACGGAGTACTGCATAAAGTCGGGCACGGACTATTCCGTTGATTTCCCCGACGAGTTGCAGGGCGATTGGGACGCGGGTCCCGCAAACTACCCCATAAATATCGGCGCAGACAGGCTGACGATAGGCAGCGATAGGGCGATAGTTTTATTCTACGACGCGCAGACAAAGACTTATACGCTCGTTGCGGGCGGCACGCAGTATACCCTCGCATACGACGGGGAAGAGAAAACGCTGACGCTCACCATTGCGGGGGACGCGGCTTCCGCCTCGGTTTACACAAAGGCTATCCCGCCCGAAGAGGCGTTCTTTACGGAGCTCGCGGGCTACTACTACACTAACGGAGAGCACACCGTGCAGATAGGCGAAGACGGCGCGTTTACATTCGACGGGACGAAATACAGCGTTCTGCCCGTGGATTCTGCCGATACTAAGTTCGGCTACACGTTCAGAAAGAACGGCGATCTGTGGCATATAATCAAGGCTACGGCAGAGCAGTTCCTTTTGACGGACGCGTCTTACTCGGACGAGATAACGTGCAGGCGCGTTACGGGCACAGAGGCGTACACGATAACCGTGACCTATCCCGACGGCGAATACGGCACGTGCGATATAACCCCGCCCAAAAACGGCGGAAATACCTATTCGGCGTACGAACAGGTCACCATAACCATAACGCCGAACGCGGACTATGTTCTGAACATTGTATGGATGAACAGCGTGAGCAACGTGACGAAAGAATTCGAAGACGGAAGTTACACGTTCTATATCTCGCGGAACACGGAATTCGAGATAAAGTTCATTTCGCGAGCCGTTGCGGAGAGCATTTTCCCGACTTCATATATCGGCAATATATATTACGGGGACGATTGGACGGTATTCTCGATAAAGTTCGAAGCCGATAAAGTCACTCTGATCCTCGACAGCGTGTCCTATGAGATAGCCGCCGAAGACGTTACCGTCACCGACAGCGAAAAAAAGACGTTTACTTTCAACGTGACGATCGATGGCTATGGAGTAGTTACCGTGAAATGTAACACTACAAGTGGCGGTCTTATTCGTTTCAGCGTGACCAAAGAGGACGGAACTTTGCTCGGAACGACGTATACAAACAAAGCGGCGGAGTATATTTGATTCCGCAAAGCCCGCGCGGCAGCGGCGGGCGAAAAAATTGCTCACACATTCTTGCATGGTCCCCTCTCCCGGATTTTGGTGCGTTCGGGGGAGGGGATTTTTTGCCGCCCCGCGCGCATAGCCCGCCCAAAAACGGGGCATACTGCGGTTATGGGCAGAAGAAAACCTAAAAAACAGATAGAAGAGCTGATGGAGGGGTGCGCCTCGGCGAACGAGTGCACGGGGCTCTTGCAGAAGATCTCGTCCGACCCCGAGGAGATCGTGCTGTTCCACAAGCTGTTCAACGACGGCGAAGAATGACTTTATTGCGCGGGAAAAATTCCGGGGCGCGGGCGGCAGAATTGCCGCCCGCGCCTTTACACGAAATAGCTATATAGACGGGCGGCGAAATTTGCCTTTGCTATTGAAAAATAAAAGACGGTGTGTTATAATTCGGTCATGAAGTACATACTTGCCGTCGATCAGGGCACGACTTCTACTCGTGCCCATATTTATGACCAAAACGGGGAATGCGTGAGCGAGTATCAGCTCGAATTTCCCCAGATATATCCCGTTCCCGGCTGGGTGGAGCATTCCCCCGCCGACATATGGAGTTCCGTGCGCGCGGTCATCTCCTCTTCGCTGTCCCGCGTGGGGCTGACAGCCTCGGATATCGCCGCGGTGGGGCTGACGAACCAGCGCGAGACCACGATAGTGTGGGACAGGGCGACGGGCGAACCCGTGTACAACGCGATAGTGTGGCAGTGCCGCAGGACGGCGGAATACTGCAAAAAGCTCGTCCGCGACGGCTTTTCCGAGAGGATCTACAACAAGACGGGGCTCGTGCCCGACGCCTACTTTTCGGCGACAAAGATAAAGTGGATACTCGACAACGTGGAGGGCGCGCGGGCGCGCGCGGAGCGCGGGGAGCTCATATTCGGCACGGTGGACGCCTATCTTTTATGGAAGCTGACGGGCGGGGCGAGCTTTTGCACGGACTACACCAACGCCGCCCGCACGATGCTCTTCAACATACACACCCTGCAATGGGACGAGGAGCTGTTGCGCCTCTTCGACATTCCGCGCGGCATGCTGCCCGAAGTCAAGCCGAGCGCATGCAACTTCGGCAGGATAGCCGAGGGGGAGCTGAAAGGCGTTCCCGTGTGCGGCGTTGCGGGCGACCAGCAGGCTGCGCTGTTCGGGCAGGGCTGTTTTTCGGCGGGCGACATAAAAAATACCTACGGCACGGGGTGCTTTTTGCTTATGAACACGGGCGAAGAGCCCGTAAAGAGCGAAAACGGCTTGGTCACCACCCTCGGCGCGACGGGCGGCACGCGCCCTTCGTACGTGTTGGAGGGCTCTGTGTTCGTGGGCGGAGCCGCGGTGCAGTGGCTGCGCGACGGCGTTAAGCTGATAAGATCCGCGAAGTCGAGCGAGCGGGCGGCGATACGCGCGAAGTCGAGCGGCGGGGTGTACGTAGTGCCCGCGTTCACGGGTTTGGGCGCGCCCTATTGGGACGGCAACGCGCGCGGCACGATAACGGGGATAACCCGCGGCACGACGAGGGAGCAGATAGTGCGCGCCTCTTTGGAGGGGATTGCCTATCAGGTGCACGACGTGGTCAAGGCGATGGAAAGGGACGCGGGCATAAAGATAGCCTGCCTCTCGGTGGACGGCGGCGCGAGCGCGAACGGGTTTTTGATGCAGTTTCAGGCGGACATTCTGCGCGCCCGTGTGGTGCGTTCCCGCCACGGCGAATCCACCGTGCTCGGGGCGGCGTTCCTCGCGGGGATAGCCGCGGGGCTGTGGGACGAGGCGGCGGTCGCGAAAATTTTAAAGGGCGGCGAGCGCAAGGTGTTCACGCCCTCGATGGAAGAGGGGGAGCGGCTCGCCCTGCTCGCGGGCTGGCAGAAGGCTGTGGAGAAGGCAAGGCTTTAAAGAATATGTGAATAAAATAAGGGGCGGCGGGCGCTTTTTAAGCGCCCGCCGCCCATCATATTGCCCGAACGTGTCGGGGTTTCACTGCTTTACCGCGTTTATTATGTGTTCTGCGTAGAGCTTTGCCACGTTGACGTGCGTCACGCTCTCCGTGCCGCCGAAAAAGGCGTTGGAGTTGACCTCGCAGAGGAGATATCCATCCTTTCCGAACAGCACGTCGATGCCGCAGAAATCGAGCCCGAGCGCCGTCGCCGTCCTCTCGCAGAGGGAGACGAGCCTATCGTCCGCCCGATATAAGGACCCCTTGCCGCCCATGCCTATGTTGGAGCGGAAATCGCCCTGCGAGCGCCTCTCCATAAAGGATACGGCTTTTCCGCCCACGCAGATAGCCCTCACGTCCCTGCCCGCGCTCCCGGAGACGAACTTCTGGTAGAGGTGGGGCGTGCATTGCAGCTCTTTTGAAAGCCTTTCAAGCTCCTCTCTGCCCTCTGCCTTGTACACGAATTTTCCGAGGGAGCCGTAGCACTCTTTCACTACGAGCGGATAGCCGAGTTCCCTCTCTATATAGTCGTATGTCTCCTCTTTTATGGGCGCCCCGGGGGTGTAGCACAGTAGCCCCGGGAGGGTCTTGGGGGTGGGAATGTCCAGCCCCGCGAGGGCGAGGAAAGTGAGCGCCTTGTCGTCGCACAGCTCGATGGCTTCGCGCGTGTTGAACAGCCGCAGCCCCGAGCTCTCGAGGGCGCGCGCGGTATACTTGTCCTTGTCGAGATACACGCAGAACGCGTAGCCGCGGGCGGCGTTTAAAAGTTTGCCGCTCTCCGTCGCCCCACCGAAGAAGTCGTTTTTCACCGTATCCGTCTCCACGCCGAGGGCGGCGAGCTCGGCGGCGATCCTGCCGCTCTGGTAGCGGGTGGCTTCGCTCTCGAAATAGGCGTTTTCTATTATCAGTCCCTTCATCTGTTCTTGTAGTATTCCTTCAACGCCTTTTTGTCGGGAACGCCGCCCGTTATCACGGGCACTGCTTTGCGCCGCTTGCCCGCGGGATTAACTTCCGTGTAGCTCACGGAGGTGAATTCCTCCCCGCGCTCCGCAAGCCTTATAAAGGCGTGCGAAAGGCTCCTTTCCACGGCGTCCACAACGCTGAGTTTGCGCATTCCCGTGAGTTTGCCCAGCGCCGAAAAGTCGAACACGATCTTCTCTTTGAAGTCGTTTACGGAGAGCTCCACCGAGCTCTGCATGGGGGTTATGTAGAAGGAGAGGGACTTTTTTTCGGGGTGGAGAGCCCGCGCGTTCTCCACGAGCGCCGCGGTGACGTAGTCCTTCACTTCCCTGTCGAGGGCACCGCCGTATTTGAGGTTGCAGAAAGCCGCCGCCGCGACGCCTATCACGAGGAGAGGGGGCGCGGACGACCATACCGCCGTTCCGAGCGCGGCGATATGCTTTACGGAGTACACCGAAAACCCCACTATGAACCATATGAGGGCGAGCGCGCTGAACGCCGTGGCGAATTCTCCCGCTATCTCGCCCCTTCTGAGTTTTCTTATTTTAAGGTCGTCAAGTTGTGCCATTTTTCACCTCCCGTATATTTTAACCCCCGCCCGCCCTCTCAGTCAAGCCCTTTTTGCTTGAAAAATTTCCGCAAAGAGGTTAAAATAGGGGGCGTATATATATTTAATATAGTAAAAGGGGACAAAGACGTTGAAACTTGATTTCGAGCTCGTGCCCGAATCGTGCTGGTATTCCAATCTGAGGAGCATACTCTCCCCCGCGCAGTGGGACGTGGTGAGGAGGGAGGCTTATGCCCGCGCGAACGGCAGGTGCATGATATGCGGCGCGCCCGCAAAGAGGCTCGAGGCGCACGAGAGGTGGGAATACGACGAGGCGAACGCCGTGCAAAAACTCGCCGACGTTGTAGCCGTGTGCCACAGCTGCCACGAGGTCATCCACATAGGCAGGACCCAGCTTTTGGGCGGGGAGGAGAGGGCGGCGGCGCACTTCATGAAGGTGAACGGCTGCTCCTACGCGGAGTACAGGAAGGCTCTCGGCGAGGCGAACGCCCTCCACAGGCGGTGCAACCTCGTGCCCGAGTGGAAACTCGACCTCGGATATCTGAAAAAATTTTTAAAATAGCAAAAGGCTGCGCTTTCCGTCCGACCGAAAAATGTGATTGTTTTATAAAGTGTTATGTTTCACGGCGGAAAAACTGCCAAAAAACGCCATTTTTCCGCTGTTTTCCCTCGTATTGTTAAAAATTATCACACACAACATATTGTTAGATAGTTAAAAATTTTCATACAATATATAGTGTAGAGCGGGTTGACAAGCCCGAATTGTTGTGTTACAATGTGACTGTTCTACATTTGGAGGGAAGATCTATGAAAGTAATCAAGAGAGACGGGACCACCTGCGATTTCGACAGAAGCAAGATAAAGGTGGCGATAGGCAAGGCAAACGAGGCGGTGGACTTCGAGGAGAGGATAACCGACGCCCAGATAGAGAAGATAGTCGACGAGATAGCGGGGCTCCACAGGGTAAGGCTGCTCGTCGAGGATATACAGGATATGGTAGAGGAAAAGCTGATGGAATTGCAGAAATTCCAGCTCATGAAAGCCTATATACTCTACCGTTACGAGCGCGCCCTCGTCAGAAAGGCAAACACGACGGACGAGAGCATACTCTCCCTTATCCGCAACAAGAATAAGGACGTAATGGAGGAGAACTCCAACAAGAACGCGCGCACGGCTTCCACCCAGCGCGATTTGATAGCGGGCGAAGTGTCCAAGGACCTTACCCGCCGTATCCTCTTGCCCGAAAAGATCTCCAAGGCGCACGACGAGGGAGCCATCCACTTCCACGACGCCGACTACTTTTTGCAGCCCATCTTCAACTGCTGCCTTATAAACCTGAAAGACATGCTCGAAAACGGCACCGTCATGAACGGCAAGATGATAGAGAGCCCCAAGTCTTTCCAGACGGCGTGTACGATCACCACGCAGATAATAGCTTCCGTAGCTTCCTCCCAATACGGCGGACAGTCCGTAAACGTGGCGCATCTCGGCAAGTATCTGCGCCGCACCCGCGAAAAGTACGAGGCGCAGTGCGAGGAGCAGTTCGGCGACAAGATAGACGCCGCCACCAAAAAGCAGTTTGTGGATATGCGCCTTAAAGAGGCTCTCAAAGCGGGCGTGCAGACCATACAGTACCAGATAAACACCCTCATGACCACCAACGGACAGTCTCCCTTCGTTACCCTCTTCATGTGGCTCGACGACAACGACGAGTACATCGAAGAGAACGCCATGATAATAGAGGAGATACTCAACCAGCGCTACGAGGGCATCAAGAACGAGAAGGGCGTGTACGTAACGCCCGCGTTCCCCAAGCTCGTATACGTTCTCGACGAGAACAACTGCCTCAAAGGCGGCAGGTACGACTATCTCACCAAGCTCGCGGTCAAGTGCTCGTCCAAGCGCCTGTATCCCGACTACATCTCCGCCAAGAAGATGCGCGAAAATTACGAGGGCAACGTGTTCTCGCCCATGGGCTGCCGCTCATTCCTCGCGCCGTGGAAGGACGAAAACGGCAACTACAAGTTCGAGGGCAGGTTCAACCAGGGCGTCGTGTCCATAAATCTTCCCCAGTGCGGCATTCTCGCCAAGGGCGACGAAAAGAAGTTTTGGGAGATCCTCGAAGAGAGGTTGCAGCTCTGCTATGAGGCGCTCATGTGCCGCCACGAGGCTCTCGAGGGCGTGACGAGCGACGTCTCCCCCGTGCATTGGCAGTACGGCGCGATAGCGAGATTGCAGCCCGGCGAAAAGATAGACAAATACCTCCACAACGGCTACTCCTCCATATCCTTGGGATATATAGGGCTCTACGAGGTGACCAAGCTCGTCAAGGGCGTGTCCCACACCACCCCCGAGGGTCAGGAATTCGCGCTCAAAGTCATGAACTGCCTCCGCGACCACTGCAACAAGTGGAAGAAGGAGACGGGGCTCGGCTTTGCCCTCTACGGCACTCCCGCCGAATCCCTCTGCTACCGCTTCGCGAGGATAGACCAGGAGCGCTTCGGCACGATAAAGGACGTCACCGACAAGGGCTACTACACCAACAGCTATCACGTAGACGTCCGCGAGCACATAGACGCCTTCTCCAAGTTCAAGTTCGAGAGCCAATTCCAGAAGATATCTTCGGGCGGCGCGATCTCGTACGTGGAGATTCCCAACATGCGCCACAACTTGCAGGCGCTCGAAGACGTCGTCAAGTTCATATACGACAATATCCAGTACGCGGAATTCAACACCAAATCCGACTACTGCCACGTCTGCGGCTTCGACGGCGAGATAATAATCAACGACGACAACGAGTGGGAGTGCCCCGTCTGCCACAACAAGGACCAGAGGAAGATGAACGTCACCCGCCGCACATGCGGATATTTGGGCGAAAACTTCTGGAACGTGGGCAAGACCAAGGAAATAAAGGCGCGCGTGCTGCATCTTTAAAATATCACGCCGCCCGCCCGCGCCGCGGGCAGGCGGCACTTGTTTAAGACTATGAACTACGCGAAAATAAAGTATTACGACGTCTCCAACGGTCCCGGCGTGAGGACTTCGCTGTATGTCAGCGGTTGCAGGAACCACTGCAAGAACTGCTTCAACCCCGAAACGTGGGACTTTGCATACGGCGAGCCCTTTACCGAAGAGGTGGAGGACAGGATAATCAAGTCCATGGAGCCCGACTACATAAAGGGCTTCACCCTCCTCGGCGGCGACCCGTTCGAGCCCGAAAACGCAACACGTCTCGCTCCTTTTATGGAAAAACTGCGCGCCGCATATCCGCACAAATCGCTGTGGTGCTTCACGGGGTACGACCTTGAAAAGCACCTCTTCACGGGCAAGCTCGGCGACATGAACACGAACATGCGCATTTTGAGGACGCTCGACGTGCTCGTGGACGGGCGGTTCGTGGAGGAATTGAAGGACATAAACCTCCTGTTCCGCGGCTCGTCCAACCAGAGGATAATCCTCATGAAGCCCACCCTCGAACACGACGAGATAACGCTGTGGAACGAGAAGGACTTCGTATAGGCGGAACGTATGAAGATAAGCATAAAAAAACTTGACGAAAGGGCGGTGGTGCCTACGTACGGCAGCCCGTACGCCGCGGGCGCGGACCTCTACGCCTGCCTCGATGAGGAGGTAGTCATTCCCCCCCACGGCACGGCTATGATCCCCACGGGGCTCGCCCTCGAACTGCCCGTCGGCTATGCGGGGTTGATATACGCGAGGAGCGGGCTCGCCACCAAAAAGGGGCTCGCCCCCGCAAACAAGGTGGGAGTGGTGGACTGCGACTACCGCGGAGAGGTGAAAGTCTCCCTCCACAACCACACCTCGTCGCCCGCTGCGGTGTCCCCGGGCGAAAGGGTCGCCCAGCTCGTCATAACCCCCTACATAACAGCCGAATTCGAGCTGTCGGAAGAACTCTCCGAAACGGTCCGCGGCGCGGGCGGCTTCGGTTCAACAGGCAAATGACTTCTTTTTCCCCGTTATTTGTCCATGGCGCTCCCCCGCGGGGCGCCTTTTTTTGCGCCTTAATTTTCTTCCTGCTATTGACAGCGGGGCGCGGAAAGTGTAAACTTAAACTATACATAGTTTAAGGAGCTCAGATATGTCGTATATATTGGGAATAGATATCGGCGGCACCTTCCTCAAAGGCGAGGTCTTAAAGGACGGCTCGCCCGTATCCGGGAGCGAGACGCCAACAGACCTCTCCGATCTGGCGGGCTGCGTGGAGGCGTTCGCCGAAAAGCTCGCGATGGGCTGCGGGGCGCGGTTCTCCGAAATTTCGGGAGTGGGGATAGGCTGCCCCGGGGTGATAGACGACGGAACGGGCACGGTAGTGCGCGCCGCCAACCTCGGGCTGGAAAATTACCCCCTGCGCGCCGAGCTTGAAAAGCGGCTCGGCTTGCCCGTGAAGATCGGCAACGACGCCAACTGCGCCGCGCTCGGCGAGGCGGCGTTCGGAGCGGGGAAGGACGTTAAAAACAGCATTCTCGTCACCCTCGGCACGGGCGTCGGCGGCGGGATAGTGATAGACGGCAAGCTGTTCACGGGCAACAGGGGCGCGGGCGCCGAGATAGGGCACATGGTGATAGAAAAGGACGGCGAAAAGTGCACGTGCGGCAGGCGGGGGTGCCTTGAAGCCTACTGCTCCGCGAGCGCCCTCACGCGCGCCACGCGGGAGGCGATGGAAAACGACACCTCTTCGGCGATGTGGCGGACGTACACCCACTCCGACTGCGACGGCAGGACGGCGTTCGAGTACATGGACTCCGACCCCTCCGCCAAGAGGGTGGTGGATACATATATAAACCGGCTTGCGTGCGGGCTCGTCAACCTTGCGAACATCTTCCGCCCGCAGGTAATACTCATAGGCGGCGGAGTCTCGGCGCAGGGCACGCGCCTCACGGCTCCCCTGCAGAGGATAGTGGACGGCGAGATGTTCGCCGCGGAATATGCGCCCGTGGAGATAAGGTGCGCCTCCCTCGGCAACAGGGCGGGCGCCCTCGGTGCCGCGGCTCTCTTCCTTTGATATGAAAAAGACCCAAAGCATACCCATTACAAGTTTGCAGCGGCTGCCCGTCTACCTCAACTACCTTAAAGCGGGCGGCGGGGACGGATACGTCTCTTCGGGGACGATCGCGCGCGCCCTCGGCATGGGCGAGGTGCTGGTGAGAAAGGACCTCGCGCACACTTCGGCAACGGGCAAGACGAGGGTGGGCTACCGCCGCGGCGAGCTCATAGAGGCGATAGAGAACTGCCTCGGGTGCCGCACGAGGCGCACGGCTGTCATCTTCGGCGCGGGCGGGCTGGGCAGAGCCCTGCTCTCCTACGGGGGATTTGCCAACTACGGCATAGAGATAGTCGCCGCGTTCGACAGCGATCCCGCAAAGGCGGGCGGCTCCGTCGCGGGCAAGCCCGTATATCTTCCCGCGGAAGCGGAGAGGGTGATAGGCGAGAGCGGCGCGCGGCTTGCCGTGATATGTGTGCCCGCTTCCGCGGCGCAGGCGGCGGCGGATATGCTCGTGCGGTGCGGGATAGCGGCTATCCTCAACTTCGCGGCTGTGATCTTAAAGGTCCCCGCGGACGTGTCCGTGCGGAATATCGACGTGGCGGCAAATCTCGCCATCGCGTCGAGCGGGATAAAGGAGGAATAGTGTAGTATGGACCCCGCAGAAAGGGCGAATAAATACGTAATAAGGCTCCGCAGATGCCTTAAAGCGGTAAAGGCGATAATCATAGCCACGGGAGTATGCGTGGCGGCGCTCATCGTCTTTGCGGCAGTCGCGGCGGGCACGGGGCTCAAAGAGAGCGATCCCGCCGGCATGCTCATAGGCGTGCTCGTGCCGGGATTTCTGGCGCTGGCGGGGATAGCCGCGGCGCTTATCGTGCTATTGATATCGGCGATAACCGTATCCAAGCTGAAAAAACTTGACGGAGAACACAGACCTTGAAAAAATTTTTTTCATTCATAATACGTCAATCGGTCGCCGCGGTGCTCGCCGTCGCGTTCGTCCTCGGTTTCGGCGTGTATTCCACGCTGAACATGCCCGTAAATCTTTTGCCAGACATAAACGTGCCGATGGTGTGCGTTCAGGCGGTGTACGCGGGCGCGCCAGCGCAAGCGGTGGAGGACGAGGTGACGGTAAAGCTCGAAGAGGGGCTGTCGTCGATAGGCGGCGTCACCTCGGTGGACAGCTATTCGTACGACAATCTCTCCGCCGTGGTGCTCTCCTTCGACTACGGCACGGACACAAAGTCCAAGCAGACCGACATTCTGGGCAAACTCTCCTCGCTGGGGCTCCCCGACGGGGTGGTTTCCGACGTCTATGACATAGACCTCAACGCCGAAGCCCTCGCCGTGCTCTCCCTGACCTCGGAAAAGGGTCTGGACGACGCATATGCAAAGGGCAAACAGCTCTCCGAGCGCCTCCTTGCGATAGACGGCGTGGAGAGCGTGGACGTAAAGGGCGGGGCGGAATACGCGTACTGCGTGCGCCCGTACGGCGGGCTGGAACTCATAGCTCCCCTGCTCGTGGAGACATTTTCCTACGGCGGGCTCGACCTGCCCCTCGGCTCCGTGGGCGCGGACGGCGTGCAGATACGCAACAACTCCGACATAAAGACGGAGGAGGATATAGGCGGAATGCCGCTGACTTTGCCGTCGCGGCTGTGCGCTCTGTTCGCGGGCATACGCGAGGGGATAAAGAGCAATCAAACCCTTACGGCAATGCGCCTCAACGATATCGACGACCCCGCCGTCGCAGAGAGCCTTATAGGCAACGCCCTCATTTTTTCCGCCGTGAAGAGCACGGTAAACGGCAGTATAGGCGGCGGGCTCTCGGACGAGGCGTTGAAGATGATAATCCTCACGCCCTTCGGAAAGGACGAAGACGGTAACGCGAAGGAGACGACGTTGAAGGTCTCGGACGTGGCTTCCGTCTCGCGCGAGCCCCACTATTCGAGCTACGTCTACTACTATAACGGCACGGTCGGCGTGACCCCGGGCGTCACGATAGAGGTATACAAGTCCAACGGCGCCAATTCCTCGGCTGTGGTGGACGCCGTAAAGGCGGCGTGCGCGGACGCGTCCGCCGAAGAGGGCTACACCGCCGAAATAAATCTGCTCGACGACCAGTCGGCGTTCATCTCGGAGAGCATCTCCAACGTGCTCATAAGCATGGTCATAGGCGGCGTTCTGGCGGTGCTTGTCATCTTCCTCTTCCTCAAAAAGGTCAAAACGTCCCTGATTATCGCCGTGACTATGCCTCTCTCGGTGCTCGCCGCCATGATCTGCCTGTATCTGATGGGCATAACGCTCAACATGGTCTCGCTGGGCGGGCTCGCCGTGGGCATAGGCATGCTCGTGGACAACAGCATAGTCGTGATAGAGAGCATTTCCAAGCACCGCGACATGGATAAGACGGCGTTCGAAGCGGCGGTGGACGGCACTGCGGAAGTGGGCGGGGCGCTCTTCGGCTCCACGCTCACCACCGTTTGCGTGTTCATACCCATAATATTTGCGGGCGGGCTCACGGGCGAGATATTCACCGACCTCTCGTGGGCGGTCATATTCTCGCTGACTCTCTCGCTGATAGTCGCCGTCACCGTTATCCCCGCGCTGTACGCCATGACGGGCGGCAAAAAGCGCATGCTCAAAGGCGGCAGGCTCGCCCCCGCAAGCGGCGCGCCCGCCGCGGCGGAGACAGCCGTTCCCGTGAAGGAGGAGAGGGCGGAAGAGGAAAAAGAGGAGGAGAGGGCGGAAAAGCCCAAAAAGAGCTTTAAGGAGAAGCTGCGCGCCCTCAAAGAGCCGCGGATAATGAACGGCATCACTGGCGCATACGGCAGGCTGCTTCCCGCCGTTTTGAAGCGCAGGGTGATCCCCATTCTGTCCGCCGTTATCATATTCGGCGCGAGCATAGGGCTGCTCTTTTTGACGGGCACGGAATTTTTGCCCTCGATCGACAAGGGGCAGATAGAGGTCAATATGACCTACCGCTCGGGCGTTTCCCTCAGCGAGATACAGACGGACGTCTCCCGCTTTGCCGAAAAGATACAGGCGGAATACGCCGACAACATAGAATACGTCTCCGTGAGCGTGGGCAAACACGGTCTGCTCGCCCTGACGGATACGGGAATGATAACCGTTCAGCTCAGCTCCAACCGCGGCACGGAAAACGCCGTCAACAGGATACGTTCCCTCGCGGAGGAGGATACGGAAAAGCCGGAGGGCAGGAGCGGCGTTTCCGTAAAGGAGATAGACGGCGTAGTGGCTTCGCTCATGTCGGGCACGGACGATCTGTCCGTGACTATCCTCGGCGACGACAACGACGAGCTCGTTAAGATAGCCGACGAGGTGATAGCCGAGCTGCAAAAGCCCGAAAACGGCTTCAAGGACGTGCGCTCTTCCGCGGCGGACAAGGCGGTGCGCTACGACCTCGAATTCGACCGCTTCGCCCTCGCTCAAAAGGGCATAGACTACCAGACCGCAGTTCTCACGCTCAGGATAGGGCTTTCCGGCTACACGGCGTGCACCGCCACTGTGGACGGGGAGACGTGCGAAGTCAGCGTAAGTTTCGATAAGGACGCCGTTCAGAGCGTGGAAGAGCTCGAAAACTTCATATTGGGCTACGAGGCGTCATCCGTATCGGGATCGGCGTCGCCCGTAAGGATAAAGGACGTGGTCAGGCTCGAGGACGGGCACATACCGCACTCGGTGGTGGACGCCTGCATACGCCGCGCGGACGGCAAAAAGATGGTCTCCGTTTCGGGCGTTCTGCCGGGCGTGGACACGGGCACGGCGGGCAACCGCATGCGTTCCGTCGCCGCGGGGGTGCTCGCAAAGCACAGCGGTTATTCCTTCCAGCAGAGCGGCATATCGAGCTATCTCAACGACGCCTTCCGCGGGCTCGCGGTGGCGCTGGTCATCTCGTTCTTTTTGCTGTATGCCGTAATGGCAGTGCAGTTCGGCTCGGCAGTAAAGCCGCTCATAATCATGGCGAGCATACCGTTTTCATTTACGGGCGGATTTATCGCCCTCGTGATAACGCGCACCTCGCTCAACGTGGTGTCGTTCATAGGTCTTATAATGCTCATGGGCGTGGTCGTCAACAACGCCATAGTCATGCTCGAAAAG
Organism: uncultured Clostridia bacterium; assembly: GCA_947627955.1. Taxonomy (GTDB): domain Bacteria; phylum Bacillota; class Clostridia; order Christensenellales; family Borkfalkiaceae; genus Coproplasma. The sequence goes on along the minus strand of CANQXZ010000003.1, from coordinate 39,312 downwards.
ATAAAGCAGCTGCACGGGGAGGGGATGTCCCACTATGCGGCGGTCACTGAGGCGTGCAAGGTGCGCCTGCGCCCCATACTCATGACCACGCTCACAACGATACTCGCGCTGATCCCGCTCGCGATAGGGCTCGGGCAGGGCGCGGAGCTGATGCAGCCCCTCGGCATAGTCGTGATAGGCGGGCTCCTGATAGGCACGCTCGTCACCCTCGTGCTCGTGCCCGCGGTGTATTGCGCCGTGTATCGCCTTTCGGAAAAATTCCCCGAGGGCAAAAGGCGCGCTCCGTCGGAGGAAAAGGCGGAGTAGGGCGTACGTTGCGACAAAAAAGCGCGGTAAACCGCGCTTTTTTATGGTTTTGCGGCGGCGCGCTCTCTTGACATCCGCCCCGCCCGCAATTATAATTAAGCTATAAGCATGGAGAGATATATATGGGAGATTATTGCATAACCTGCTGTTCCACCTGCGATCTTTCGGCGGAACGGCTCAAAAAATTGGGCGTCCCCTACGGGCACTATCACTACATAATCGACGGCGTGGACTACGCGGACGATCTGTTCGTCACGCAGTCGCCCGAGGAGTTTTACGGCAAGATTGACGGCGGCGCGCTGCCCACGACGTCGCAGATAACCGTGGAGGAGCTCACAGCTTTAATAGAGCCCGTGCTCGCCGCGGGCAAGGACGTGGTGCACATAGAGTTTTCGGGCGGGCTTTCGGGCGGCTGGGAGCAATCCGCCCTCGTCGTAAAGGAGGCGCTGTCGGCAAAATACCCCGAGAGGAAGCTGTACTTCGTCGACTCGCGCGCGGCGTCGTCGGGATACGGGTTGCTCGTGGACGAGGCGGCGTCCCTCAAAGCGGGCGGAATGGGCGCGGAGGAGCTGTATAATTGGCTCGAAGCGAACAAGCTCAGGCTCCGCCATTGGTTCTTCACGACGAACCTGACCCATTTGAAGAGGGGCGGGCGCATCTCGGGACCCGCGGCGGCGATAGGCAACATGCTCAACATCTGCCCCGTTATGGACGTCAATTCCGAGGGCAAGCTGATAGTCAGAAAAAAGGTCCTCGGCAAGCGGAAGGCGATGTTGGAGCTCGTCGGCAAGATGAAGGAGACGGCTTGCGGCGGCACGGGCTATTCGGGGAAGTGCTATATCTCCCACTCGATGCGCCCGGCGGACGCGGCGGCGCTCGCGGAGATGGTGGAAAAGGAGTTCAAGCATATCGACGGCGGCGTTCAGATAGAGAACATAGGCACCGTGATAGGCTCGCACACGGGACCGGGAACGGTGGCGCTGTTCTTCTTTTCGGACAGCGAGAGAGAACTTTAAAAAATGGGGCGGCGCGCGCCGCCCCTTTTCAACGCCCTTTCGGGGGGCGCGAAAAAAACGACTGATATTCGCCCGCTTTCCGCCATATACATAGAATGTGTCGGAACGGTTTACAAAGAGCGGATTCATACTCGCGTGCGTGGGCGCGGCGGTGGGGCTGGGCAACGCGCTGAGGTTCCCCGGGCTGTGCGCAAAGTACGGCGGCGGGGCTTTTCTCATTGTCTACGCGGCGGCTCTCGCCGCGCTCGGCATTCCCCTGCTCTGCGCGGAGATAGCCCTCGGCAGAAAGGTGCGGGATGGCGCGCCCGCGTGTATGGGATCCCTTGTGCGCGGCGGCGAAAAGCTCGGCTGGGCGCAGTGCGCCAACTCGGCTTTCACCGCCGTGATATACTCCGGGCTCGCGGGCTGGATAGCGGCGCAGGGGCTCTCTTCCTTTAAACTGTGCCTTTCGGAGGAATACCGCGCAAGGGCTTCGGAATTCTTCTTTTCGGAGGTGTTGAAGGCGGGCGGAGACGGCGTTATTTCGGGCATATCCCCGCTCGTTTCGGTCTGCATATGCCTCGTGTGGGCAGCCATGTTCTTCTGCCTGAAAAAGGGCGCGAAGAGCCTTTCGGGCGCGGCGCGGATAACCGTTTTCGCGCCCATGATATTCTTGTCCGCGCTCGCCGTGCGGGGGCTGATGTACGCCAACTCGGGCGAGGCGCTGTCCGCGCTATTTACCCCCGATTTTTCGGCTTTTTCCTCCCCCGCGATGTGGGCGGACGCCCTCGGGCAGGTGTTCTTTTCGCTCTCGCTCGCCGTGGGGATAATGCCCGCGTTCGGCGCGTGTCTGCCCGAAAAGAGCAGGATATTCCCCTCCGCGCTCGTAATCGCCGCGGCGGACGTGTCGGTCTCCCTTATCTCGTCCGTGGCGCTTTTCACCACCATGTACGGCTGCGGGCTGCGGGGCGCCGTCTCCGACTCGGGGATACTCACGGCTTTTTCGGCTTATCCCGCGGCGATAGCCAACCTTTTCCCCGACAGATATCTCTGCGGCGCGGCGGGCGCGCTCTTCTATATGTCCCTCGCCATGATGGCTGTGCAGTCGGGGGCTTCGATGCTCGAAGCGGCGCTCTCCCCGCTGATCTCGCGCTTCGGGCTGAGCCGAGGGAAAACCGCTGGCGTCGCGTGCGCCCTTCTCGGCGCGTCGAGCCTCGTCTACGCCACCACCGCGGGCGACGTGATAGTGGCGGTGGGGGACCGCTTCGTCAACCTCTACAACGTAGCCACGCTGTGCGCAGCGGAGTGTATCTTCTTTGCGCTGAAAGGGGGCGGGCTCGCGGGGGAGGTGAACAGATACTGTTCGCGGCTGAAAGCGCCCGAAAGGTTTTTCGGGCTCTCGCTGCGCGTTCTGTGCCCCGCCGTGACGGTGTTTTTCGCCCTGACGCAGTGGGCGGGATTTTTCTCTTCGGGCGCGGGCGGGGCTCCGCCGTGGGCGGAATTCGCGTTCGGCTGGGGGCTCTCCCTCTCGGCTCTCGCGGCGGGATTTGCCGTAAAACTCATAAAAAAGAAGGCTTAAAGCCGCCCTGCGGCGCAATGTATACCCCTTTTGCGGGGGTATTTTTTCTTTCCGCGCGGAAAAATGCGGGTGCGCACGTGCGACGCAATTATAATAATGCCTTTGCATATGTTTGACAATTGACCTCGCCGATGCTAAAATTATTATGAGTTTTTACAATCGTTTGCGGAGTTGTGCAATGGCGGACGAATATACGCCGCCCGTAAGGAACAAGTTCAAGTACGGGTGTTACAGATTTTTCAAGAGGACTTTCGATATAGTTTCGGCGCTGTTGCTGCTGATTCTGATATCGTGGTTCATACTCATATGCCTCCTCGTCAAGTGGCTCGAAGATTTCCATAATCCCGTGTACGCCTCGGTGAGGGTGGGCAAGGGTGGAAAGCCCTTCAAGATATACAAGATACGGACGATGGTCCCCGACGCGGAGAAGCGGAAGGAAGAGCTGATAGCCGCGGGGCTGAACGAGGCGGACCCGCCCGCGTTCAAGATGAAAAACGACCCCCGCGTGACCCGCGTGGGCAGGTTTTTCAGAAAGTTTTCGATAGACGAGCTGTTGCAGCTGTTCAACGTTATCAACGGCACCATGAGCGTGGTTGGACCCCGCCCCCCTCTTCCAGACGAGGTGGAAAAGTACACGGAGTATCAAAAACACCGCCTCGACGTGCGCGGCGGCCTGCTCTGCCTGTGGCAGATACAGAAAGACCGCAATTCACTGTCGTTCGACCGCTGGGTGGAGCTCGATCTGGAATACATAGAAAAGCAGAGCCTGTGGCTGGATACTAAGATTATTTTCAAGGGATTTTATATGGTCCTTTTCGACCATTCCGGGGAGTGAACAATGAAGATCTGTCTTGTGGGTTCGAGCGGCGGACACCTCGCCCATCTCTATGCGCTCAAACCGTTCTGGGAACAGCACGAAAGGTTTTTCGTGACGTTCGACAAGGAGGACGCGCGCAGCCTTTTGAAGGGCGAAAAGGTGTATCCCTGCCATTATCCCACCAACAGGAACATAAAAAACCTCATAAAGAACACCTTTCTCGCCCGCAAGATACTCAAAGAGGAAAAACCCGACCTCATAATATCTTCGGGAGCGGCTGTGGCTGTGCCCTTTTTCTATTTGGGCAAGCTGAAAAAGGCGAAACTCGTCTATATAGAGGTATTCGACAGGATAGACAAGGGAACAATCACGGGTAAACTCGTTTATCCCATCTGCGACAAATTTTTCGTGCAGTGGGAGGAACAGAAAAAAGTGTACAAAAAAGCAATAAATCTCGGACCGATTTTCTGATATGATCTTTGTTACGGTTGGCACGCACGAGCAACCCTTCGACAGGCTCGTGAAGTGCGTGGACGATCTCGTCAAGGAAGGGACAATAAAAGAGGAAGTGATTGTGCAGACGGGCTATTGCACATACGAGCCCGTGCACTGCACGCACGAGAAACTGCTTCCCCACGACAAGATGGCAGAGTACGTGCACGGGGCGCGCATAGTGATAACGCACGGCGGACCCGCGAGCTTTATCATGCCCTTGCAGGAGGGCAAGATACCCATCGTCGTGCCCCGCAGAAAGGAGTTCGGCGAGCACGTGAACGACCATCAGGCGGAATTCGCCGCGCAGGTGGCGGAGAGGAACAGGAATATCATAGTCGTCAACGACATAGCCGAACTCGGCGGCATAATTACCCGCTACGACGAGATATGCGCGGGGCTTTGCGGCGGCGAAACGAGCCATACAGCCGAATTTTTGAAGCGGTTCACCGAGGAAGTTACGGCGCTCATGGAGAAGTGATATGATACCGCATACCGTTCATTACTGCTGGTTCGGGCGGGGAAAGAAGTCCGAACTTACGGACAAGTGCCGCGAGAGCTGGCGCAAATTTCTGCCCGGGTTCGACATAAAGGAGTGGAACGAGGACGTCTTTGACATAGAGGGCGCCCCCGCATACGTAAAGGAGGCGTACGCGGAAAAAAAGTACGCGTTCGTCTCGGACTACGTCAGGCTCGCCGCGCTTTATGAGGAGGGCGGGATATATTTCGATACCGACCTCGAAGCGATAAGGGACATGACCCCGCTTTTCGGCGCGCCGGGGTTTATCGGCGCGGAGAGCAGACACACCCTCTGCACGGCGGTCATTGCCTCGGAGGCGGGCGCGGAGTGGCTGAAAAGCCTCATAGAGGCGTACGGCGGAATGGCGTTCAGAAGGGAGGACGGCTCCCTCGACCTGACGCCCAACTCGCGGCGGATGCTGGAATACTTTTCGTCGCGCTACGGATACTCCCCGTCGGACGACGTTTTCACCGCGCCCGACGGCTTTAAGATCTACCCCGCGGACTACTTTTCGCCCGTGAATTGCTTTACGGGCAAAAAGACTATGACGGAGAACACATATACCGTGCACCACTTCGACGCCTCGTGGAAGAGCGGGGGGCAGAAGTTCAAAAACAGGTTGCTCATGCTGTTGACCCGCATAATAGGCGAGGACAACAGGGAAAAGTTGACGGCGAAACTTAAAAAACGCTGAAACGCACATGGTGGTCAGGGCGAAAAATTCCATAAACGCCGGCTTGCCCGCGCGCGCGGGCGCGAGGCATGACGCCGCGCTCCGATGGGGGCTCGTTTTGGCGTGCACGTTTTTGGGAGCCGCCCACAGGGCGCTGACTCCCGCCGCCATAATCTGCGCCGCCCTCTGCGGCGCGTCGCTCTCCGCAGAATACGTTAAACGCCCCTCGTACGAAGCGTGCGCGGGGATATTGCTCTTGCTATGCATGCAGAACTTCTGCATAGGTCTGGGCGCGCACCTCTTCGGGAATACGGACGAAAGTCTGAGATATCTGACGCAGATACCCTTTATAGTCGTCTTCTGCGTTTGGGCGGGCGGGGCTGCCTCTCGCAAGATGGAAAAGCTCTCCCCGCAGTCCTTCTGCTTTGTGCTGCTGCTCGCCGCAATGGCGGTCTCTCTCACGTTGGGGAGGGGAACGCTCACGGCTACCCTCGTGAACGTGCGCAACCTCACGGTGTTCTTCATGGGCTTTTCGATAGCGCGCTACAACCTGAAAGAGAGCGGGCAGTTCAAAAAATTCGCGGCTTTTTTCATGGGGCTCTCCGCCGCCATGTTCGCGGCGGGCGCGGTTCTCCTCATCGCGGGCTATCCCCTCTATGAGGCGATAGGCATACACGAGGTGTATATCGCCAAGGCGGCGCCCTTCGAAGAGGGCAGGCTCGATTACAGATTTTTCACCACGCTGCTGTATACGCAGTACACCCGAATGGGTTCCCTCTACTACGAGCCCGTGAATCTGGCGTACTTTTTCGCCGCCGCGCTGCTCGTCTCGCTTTTGTACCGCTGGACGGACAACGGGCGCGTGCGCTTTGCCGCCTGCCTCGTAAACGGCGCGGGGCTGTTTCTCACTTTCGGCAAGGGAGGCTACCTCATGGCGGGCACGGCGCTGATGTGCGTGGCGGGCGAGAGGGTTTTAAGGGCTCTTTGCGCCGCGCTCGGGATAAGGACAAATCAAAGAACGCCCTATGTGGCAGCCACGGCTGTTCTGGGCGGCGTGCTCTTTGTGCTGTTCTGTATCTACTATGTGCGCAACATAGGCGCCGCCGTACTGCCCCACTTCGAGGGGATCGTAAAGACATGGCAGAGCGTGCTCAAACGGCCTTTCGGCTACGGGCTCGGCACGGGCGGCAACGCCGCGATAGCTCTGGGCGGGGAAGGTCTGTTCTCCGACGTGCTCGCCGCTGGCGGGGAGACGGGTCTGCTCTCGTACATGTACCAGCTCGGGATATGGGGGTGCGCAATATTTTCGGTGTGCGTTCTCAGCCTTTCCGCGGGCGGGGAGGGCAGGGCGTATTATATGCTTTTCGCCTATCTCCCCCTGATATTGCTCGCCGTTTCGGTGTTGCAGGACAATACTTTCTCGCCGCAGTGCATACTGCCCTTTATGTTTTTGCAGGGCGCGGCAAGGGCGGTGAAAAGTGAAAAGTAAGCTCTTTTACAGGATATCCGCGATAGTTAAATGGCGCCCGCTCGCACGTCTTTTGGCGGGATCTGCGTATCTTATGTTTGCGGCTGCGTACTTTATGAGATCGCTGTTCACGCGCAGGCGGATATGCGAGGGGGAACGCCCTCTGCCCGCCGCCGCAAACTGCGCGGTCGCCCTCCCCGCAGAGACGAGGTGCGATCTCTCGGTGATAATCCCCGCATACAACTCCGCCCACCTTTTGGGGGAGTGCATAGCCTCCGTGCTCTCGCAGTCCACGCGCTACGGCGTGCAGGTGATAGTGGTGGACGACGGCTCCGACGACGGCACGGGAGAGCTTTTGAAGGAGCTTAAACTCTTCGACCGCATAACCTATATCCGCATAGAGAATTCGGGGCAGGGCTACGCCCGCAACAGGGGGCTCGAAGCCTCGTACGGCAAGCGGATAATGTTCCTCGACGCGGACGACAGGCTCTGCGACGGCGCGATAGACCTTCTCATGTCCTACGAAGAGGACATAGTGCAGGGGGGCTTCGAATACATGGGCGGCAAAAAGGGCAAACGCCTGCACGCCGCCGCGGTCTTCACCGACAGGGAGAAGATACTCTCCGTAAACTGCTACGGCGAGGGATATCCATGGGGAAAGGTGTACAGGCGGGAACTGTTTTCGCCCTGCGGCTTCCCCGAACGGGTGCATTTCGAGGACAACAATCTGAGTTTTCTCGTGCTGCCCGCCGCAAAGAGCTGGAGGTATGTGCCCGAACCCGTGGTGTATTACAGGGTGCACGCGGGGCAGGAGACGGCAAACGTGGTAAAGCGCGGCTTCGGCGGCGAACAGGTCGCGGCGGTAGCTACTCTCTACGGGGAGGCGGTGAAGCTCTTCCCCGCGGACGGGGCAAGGCTGAGATCCCTCGCGGTATACAACCTCACCACGGCGTTGCTGCCGAGGCTGGGCGCGGAGGGCTACGAGGAGGCGTTTTTGCGCGTCGCGGCGTTCACGGAGAGCGCAATGGGGGAGTTTAAGCCCCGCACCTTAAAGGAAAGGAAGTTTTTAAAGGCGGTAAAGACCCGCGATCTGAACATGTTTGTGAACGTGTGCAGATATCTCTGACGGGCGCGGATCTTGCCGGAGGCAGAAAAATGGAAAACAAGAACAAGGACATAGCATTTAATTCTTCCGCCACAGATAATAAAAATGCGGTTCGTCCGTTGCTTGAAATAGTGATACCGACATATAACAGAGCTGAGTGTATCGTTACTTATTTCGAACACCTCAAAAATGCTTTCGGAAAATATAATTTTATTGTGTCTGTTTATGACAGCGGAACAGACGGTAAAACACGGGAATTTTTTAAAAATTTTTTTTCTGACCAAGTGCGCTATTTTGCGGTAGACCCGTCCGTGCATATTGACGAAAAAACTCTTATTGCGCTTGAAAATTCCGTGGCAAAATATGTTTGGCTTTGCGCAGATACGCGTATAGCGGAAGTTAATACACTTTTTGAATCGATTGACCTTTCCGCAGAGGATTCGGAGATAATTCTTCTTTATCCGCCCCAGTTCACACCAAATAAAATTGGTGCCGAGATAGATAAACAAGAATTTTTTGGCAGTAATTTTTGCCGACTGACAACTTATGGTGCAACTGTTTGCGCCAAAAGAATGCTTGATTCAATAGATAGAAAAAAAATACTTGAAGATTTTGGCGGCAAATATTTTGTATATCCTTGCGCACTTGCCCGCGCAACGCGCGGTCCATTTAAAATTTTGCATGGCGAATTTGTACGCGTTGTTGAAAATACCACATCCGGATGGGTAACAAAAAAGCAAGCGCTTGAAATATGGACGCGCTGTTTCCAGGAAAGCATTGCAAAATTAGACGATTCGCTCGAAAGTGGAACCCGTGAAAAAATCATAAAAGAAAGAGGGACGGTTGACTGCTTTTTTACCCCTATCGGCTTGATGAGTTTTAGAGCGACGGGAAATTTCAGTAGAAAACTTTTAAACGAATATTTGCCTTGGTTACAGAAGTCGCTCGCTTGTCCGTTATGGCTTGCAAAACTTATCGCTGTAACGCCGCCATTTATTTTCAGGGCGTTAAGAGCTATAAAGCACTCGATAAGAAAAATGCGCGGAAAGGAAAAGATATACTGTTAAAAAATCTAAACCTAAACAAAAAAAACAACCCCGAACGGGGCGGAAAAATAAATTTTTTACGGTCAGGATCATGAAAGTAGTTTTGTTGGCGGGGGGCTTCGGCACCCGCATTTCGGAGGAATCCCAATACAAGCCCAAGCCCATGATAGAGATAGGCGGCAAGCCCATATTGTGGCACATAATGAAGGAATATTCCTGCTACGGCTTCAACGACTTCATAATATGCGCGGGCTATAAGCAGCACATGATAAAGGAGTGGTTCGCCGATTATTTTCTGCATAACAGCGACATAACCTTCGACTTCACGGCGGGCAGGAACGACATGATAGTCCACGACAGGCGGTGCGAGCCGTGGAAAGTGACCGTAGTGGACACGGGGCTGAACACCATGACGGGCGGCAGGATAAAGCGCGTCAGAAAGTACGTCGGCAACGAGACGTTCATGATGACCTACGGCGACGGCGTGTGCGACGTGAACATAGCGGAGCTCGTGGAGTTCCACAAGAGCCACGGCAAGATAGCCACCCTCACCGCCGTTACCCTCACGCAGCAGAAGGGCGTTCTGGACATAGGGGGCAACAACGCCGTGCGCTCGTTCAGGGAGAAGAGCGCAAAGGACGGCGCGGAGATAAACGCGGGATACATGGTGCTCGAACCCGAGATATTCGACTATATCGACGGCGACGGCACGGTGTTCGAGCGGGAGCCCATGGAAAAGCTCGTCCGCGACGGACAGCTGATGTGCTACCGCCACAGGGGATTCTGGCAGTGCATGGACACTAAACAGGAAATGGACAAACTCGACGGCATGCTCGCTTCGGGCAACGCCCCGTGGAAGATATGGAAGGACTGAAATGGTAGATCTGTCGTTTTACAGGGGCAAGCGCGTGTTCGTTACGGGGCACACGGGCTTTAAGGGAAGCTGGCTCGTAAAGATACTTTCGATGTGCGGCGCTTCGGTCACGGGCTACGCCCTCGATCCGCCCACCGACCCCAATTTGTTCGGGCTCTGCGGCGCGGAGAGGGGGATAACCTCGATAAAGGGCGACGTGCGCGACCTCGCCCCGCTGCGCGCGGCTTTTGACGCCGCCCGCCCCGAGATAGTCTTTCACCTCGCCGCCCAGCCGATAGTCAGGGAATCCTACAAAGACCCCGTATATACTTACGAAACCAACGTCATGGGCACGGTGAACCTGCTCGAATGCTGCCGCCTTTCGCCCTCGGTAAAGAGCGTTCTGAACGTGACGACGGACAAGGTGTATCTGAACGCCGAAAACAGGGAGCACGCGTTTTGCGAGGACGAGCCGCTCGACGGCTACGACCCCTATTCCAACTCCAAGTCGTGCAGCGAACTCGTCACCCACAGCTACATAAAGAGCTTTTTTTCGGGGAGCGGCTGCGCCGTATCCACCGCCCGCGCGGGCAACGTGATAGGCGGGGGTGATTTTGCGGCGGACAGGATAATCCCCGACTGCGTGCGCGCGGCGTGCGTCGGCGGCAAGATAGCGGTGCGCAACCCGCTTTCCACAAGACCTTACCAGCACGTGCTCGAACCGCTGTTTATGTATCTCGAAATAGCCCGTAGGCAGTATGAGGACGGCGCGTTTGCTGGATATTACAACGTCGGACCCGACGAATGCGACTGCGTCACTACGGGCGAACTCGCCGATATGTTCTGCAAATATTGGGGCGGCGGGCTTTCAAGGACGGGCGCCGAGGGGGGAGGACCCCACGAGGCGGCATATTTAAGGCTGGACAATTCCAAAATAAAGAGGGTATTCGGCTGGAAGCCCCTCTTGCACATAGACGACGCCGTAAAGCTCACTGTGCAGTGGACCAAGGCGTTCCTTTCAGACCCCGCAAGCGTCCCCGCGGAGACGGAAAAAGAGATAGAATTTTACGTTAAAAGGGCAAACCTCGGATAAGCAAGATGGCAAAGACGGCGAAGCGGAGTTTGAAGTCCAACTTCGTATACAACTTCATAAGCCAGATACTCACGCTGATAGTGCCCCTCGTCACGACGCCCTATCTTTCGAGGGTGCTCCACGAGACGGGCAACGGGCAATACAGCTTTTCGGCTTCGATAATCTCCTATTTCGTGCTCGTCGCGAATCTGGGGTTCGACCTCTACGGGCAGCGGCAGATAGCCGCCCATCAGGACGACAGGGAGGAAAAGAGCAAGATATTCTGGGAGCTGTTCGCGCTTAAAACCGCGCTCACCGCGCTGTCTCTCGGGATTTTGTATTCGCTGGTGTTCGCAATGGGCTTCGGCGGGGAGATCTACAACAAGCTCATCCTCATTCTCTCGATACAGGTGGCAGCCGTTCCCTTCGACATACAGTTTCTGTTCAGGGGGGAGGAGAACTTCAAAACGGTTGCCGTGCGCACCATAATAATGAAACTAATCGGGCTCGTCTGCGTGTTCCTCTTCGTGAGGGACGAAAACGACACGTGGGTGTACGCTCTCTGCTACGCGGCGTCCGTGATGGTCTCCAACCTCGTCATGTGGCCCGCGGTCATACGCAAGATACGCTTCGTGCGGGTGAAAGAGCTGCGCCTTTTGAGGCACTTAAAGCCCGCCGTGCTCATATTTTTGCCCACCCTTGCGGTGACGGTGTATTCGGTGTTCGACAAGACTATGATAGGGCTCCTCGCCCCCGACGCCGACTACGCAAACGGCTGTTACGAACAGGCTTACAAGATAAACTCCGTTGCGCTTTTGCCCGTCACCATAATCTCTTCCGTGCTCGTCTCGCGGAACGCGCACGATCACAGCGTGGGGGACGGGGCGAGTCTGGAGCGGCACCTCATTTTCGCCATGCGCTACGTATGGATGATGGGGCTGCCCCTTATCGCGGGATTTGCGGTGCTCTCGGATAACCTCCGCTCGTGGTTTCTGGGTCCGGGATATGCCGAGGTGCCCCGCCTTATGCAGATAATGTCCGTGCGATTTATCTTTTCGGGCATGGGCGAGGTGTTCGGCAACCAGCTGTTCATAGCCGTCGGCAAGGAAAAATATCCCCTTATCGCCACATGCTGCGGCGCGGCGGTGAACATAGTCCTCAACTGTTTTCTGATCCCGCTGTACGGCGCGATAGGAGCGGCGCTATCCACGGCGGTGTGCGAGATGATAGTCACAATCGTGCTGACTATAATCGCGTTCGCGCGCGGATATATCAAGGTCAAATGGCTCTTCGGCGGAATGTGGAAATACGTGATAGCCGTCGCCGTGATGACGGCGCCCATGTACTTTATGCAGCGCTATATGGGCAATTCCGTGGGCAGTTTCGCCGCCATTGCGTTGACGGGGATAGCCGTGTACGCCCTTTGCCTCTTCATTCTGCGCGATTCCCTCTTTTTAAGGGGCGCGGAGGCGGGCGTGAAGTCCGTGCTCGGCAAGCTGAAAGGGCGCCACGCGCCGCCCGACGAGACGGGAGGGGAGATCTCCCTTCCCCCCGCGGGAGAGAAAAAATCTGACGGCGGCGACGCCGCGTCAAAGGAGTAAACGATGTTCGAAAACATGACCGAGGCGCAGGCGCGCGAAAAGATAAAGGAAGCGGTCGCAGAATATTACAGGGCGTTCAAGCAAAGACCCCCTTATAAGGAGGGGGACAGGATAAACTACGCCGCCCGCGTGTTCGACGAAAGGGAGATGTGCGCCCTCACCGACGCCACTCTCGACTTCTGGCTCACGGCGGGCAGGTTCGCCGCCGAATTCGAGAGCGAATTCGCAAAGTGGCTGGGCGTCAGGTATGCCCGCCTCGTAAACAGCGGCTCTTCGGCAAACCTTATCGCCTTTTCCGTTCTTACGGCTCCCGAACTCGGCGACAGGGCGATAAAGCGGGGGGACGAGGTGATAACCGTAGCGTGCGGCTTCCCCACCACCGTCACCCCGATAATTCAGTACGGCGCGGTGCCCGTGTTCGTGGACGTGACCGTGCCGCAGTACAATATCGACGTCTCCGCCATCGAAAAGGCGCTCTCGCCCAGAACAAAGGCGGTAATGGCGGCGCACACCCTCGGCAATCCCTTCGATCTGCGGGCGGTGAAAAAATTCTGCAAAGAGCACGGGCTGTGGCTCGTGGAGGACAACTGCGACGCCCTCGGCTCGGAGTATACGATAGACGGCGTTAAAAAGTTCACGGGAACATGGGGCGACATAGGCACGAGCAGTTTCTATCCCCCCCATCACATGACGATGGGCGAGGGCGGCTGCGTGTACACGGACGACCCCCTTCTGAACAGGCTGATCCTTTCCTACCGCGATTGGGGGAGGGACTGCATATGCCCGTCGGGCACGGACAACTTCTGCGGGCGGCGTTTTGCGGGCAAGTTCGGCGAACTTCCGCAGGGCTACGACCACAAATACGTGTATTCCCATTTCGGATACAACCTCAAAGCCACCGACATGCAGGCGGCGATAGGGTGCGAACAGCTCAAAAAATTTCCCTCCTTTGTCGAGCGCAGGCGGCATAACTTCGCGCGGCTCCACGCCGCGCTCGAATGCGCGGAGGACAAGCTCATTCTGCCCGAGCCCGCCGAAAATTCCGATCCGAGCTGGTTCGGGTTCGTGATCTCGCTCCGCCCGGAGAGCGGCTTGAAGCGCAACGACGTGACGGCATACATAGAGGGCAAAAACGTGCAGACCCGCCTGCTTTTCAGCGGCAATCTGATAAAGCACCCCTGTTTCGACGGCATGCGAGGCGGCGACGGCTACCGCGTCGCGGGCGGGCTGGAAAACACAGACTTTATAATGAACAACACCTTCTGGATAGGGGTCTATCCGGGAATGACCGACGAGATGATCGACTATATGGCAAAGACCGTTCTCGAAGCGGTCAAAGCGTGAGGATAAAGCTATGAGACTTGCCGATTACGTTGCGGAATTTCTTGTGTCCCGCGGCGTTACTGACTGTTTTTCCGTGGTGGGCGGCGGCGCGATGCACCTCAACGACGCGTTGGGGCACTGCGACGGGCTCAAAGTCACCTACACCCATCACGAGCAGGCGGCTGCAATCGCCGCCGAGGCGTACGCCCGCCTCGAAAACCGCATAGCGGCGGTGTGCGTGACTACGGGTCCCGGGGGCACCAACGCCATAACGGGCGTTCTGGGCGGCTGGCTGGACTCGATACCCATGTTCGTGATTTCGGGGCAGGTGCGCTACGACACTACCGCGCGCTACGCCTCGCGGTTCACGGAAGGGCTGCCGTTGAGAGCCGTGGGGGATCAGGAATACGACATAGTCAGATCGGTCTCCCCCATGACGAAATACGCCGTCATGATAGAGGACCCCGCGGACATACGCTATGCGCTCGAAAAGGCGTGGGCGCTCGCCACGGGCGGCAGACCCGGACCCGTGTGGATAGATATCCCCGTCAACTTTCAGGGGGCGGATATAGACCCGTCCTCGCTTAAAGGCTACACGGGGTGCGAAGAAACGCCTCCACCCGTGGACGACGCCATTGTAGACGAGATAATCGCAAAGATAGCAAGAGCTGAACGCCCCGTGATATACGCGGGCGGCGGGATAAGACTTTCGGGCGGCTACGGCGAGTTCGCCGAGGCGATAAAAAAGCTGAACGTGCCCGTGGCGACCTATTGGAACAGCGTAGATCTGATGGCTACGGACGACCCCCTCTATGTGGGCAGAGGGGGCAACATGGGAGACAGGGCGGGGAATTTCGCCGTGCAGAACAGCGACCTTCTCCTTGCCATAGGCACGCGGATATCCATCCGCCAGACGGGTTACGACTTCAAGAGCTGGGCGCGCGCCGCAGAGGTGATAATGGTCGATATCGACCGCGCCGAGATGAAAAAGCCCACTCTCCACGTGGATATGCCCGTGTGGGCGGACGCGAAGGACTTCCTCTCCGCCGTCTGCCGCCGCATTCCCGACGGCAAAAAGGCGTTCAACGGGGAGAAGTGGAAACAGGTCTGCGCGGGCTGGAAGAGGAGATATCCCGTCGTCACCGAGCGGCAGAGGGGGGAAAACGGCGGCAAGGCGAACGTGTACGCCTTTATCGACGCGCTCAGTTCCCGCCTGCCCGAAAATTCGCTGACGGCGGTTTCCAACGGCGCGTGCTGCGTGGCGGGGCATCAGGCTTACGTCATTAAAAGGGGAACGCGCTTTATAATCAACAGCGGCGTCGCGAGCATGGGCTACGGCTTGCCCGCGGCGGTCGGGCTGTGCATAGCGGGCGGCAAAAGGGATACCGTCTGCCTCGAAGGCGACGGTTCGATCATGATGAACTTGCAGGAATTGCAGACCATTGTCACCAACAGGCTGCCCGTGAAGATATTCCTCATAAATAACGAGGGCTATCATTCCATAAGGATAACCCAGAACAATCTGTTCGGTCATCATAAAAAAGTGGGCATCGGCAGGGAATCGGGGGACCTCTCTTTCCCCGAGTTCGGGGCTGTGGCAAAGGCGTTCGGCTATCCCTATTTCGCCGCGCACGACAATTCGGAATTGCCCGCGGCGATAGAGAATACTCTCCGCACCGAGGGCTATGCCTTCTGCGAGATATTCTGCGACACAGAGCAGGTGTGGGAGCCCAAGAGCAGCGCAAAGCGGCTCGAAGACGGCACTATAGTCAGTCCGCCGCTCGAAGACCTTGCGCCCTTCCTGCCCCGCGAAGAACTGCTTGAAAATCTGTTCATACCCCCCGTGGAGGAAAAATGAAGCGCGCGATCGTCACGGGCGCCACTGGCGATATAGGAGTGGCGCTCGCCGAAAATTTAGCCGCCAACGGAGTGGAGGTGCTCGCCCTTGCGCGGAAGAATTCCGCCCGTGCGGCAAATATACCCCGAAGCCCGCTCGTGCGCGTGGAGGAATGCGACCTTTCGGAGCTGAAAGAACTCTCTTTCGGGGAGAAGTACGACGTATTTTTCCATTTAGGCTGGCAGGGCTCTTACGGCGCCTCGCGCAACGACTGCCGCATGCAGGCGGACAACATATCATATACCCTCTGCGCGGTGGAAGCGGCGGCGAGGGCGGGCTGTGATAAATTCGTGGGCGCGGGTTCGCAAGCCGAATACGGCAGGGCAGAGGGGGTATTGTCGCCCTCTGCGCCCGCATTCCCCGAGAGCGCGTACGGGATAGCCAAACTCGCCGCAGGCAGGCTTTCCGCCGAATATTGCAGCTCTCTCGGCATGGATTTTTGCTGGGCGAGGATACTGAGCGTTTACGGACCTTACGGGAACAACATGATAGCGCAGACGCTGAAAAGACTTTTGAACGGCGAGCGCGCGCCCTTTACAAAGGGGGAGCAGCTCTGGGACTTTCTGCACTGCGACGACGCCGCCGAAGCGCTCAGGCTCATAGCCGAGCGCGGCAGAAACGGCGCGGTATATGTGCTGGGCAGCGGCGTTTGCAGACCGCTCTGCGAATACGTTTACGAGCTGGCGGAAGTTGCGGGTGCGCCAGATAAAATAGATATCGGGGCTCTGCCGTATGCCGACAGGCAGGTCATGAAGCTCTGCGCCGACATCGCCTCGCTGACTGCCGACACGGGCTGGAAACCGCGCGTCGCATTTAAAGACGGAGTAAAAAAAGTGAAAGAGGAGATCTGTATGAATAGTTATTTAAAGGGGGGTCGTTCCTGATTGTGGAATATAAGAGCCGAGAAGATAAGGGCTATCTGAACCTTGCGCACACCTCGGCGGTCTGTTGCAGCGGCGACAAGCTGCGGGCGCCGGGATTCGAGCCGCAAATATCCGCGGAAGAGGGTTTTGCAAGGACGGTAAAGTTCTTTGAAGAGGGATATGCGGGGCGCAAAAACGCCGCCGGAAAGCTGAAAAAGTGAATACGTTCCGATAAAATAAATGCGCGGGCGGGGAGCAAACTGCTCCCCGCCCGCGCATTTACAATGTTTTCAGAGCGCGCCCTGCGCCTCCTGCGCGGCATGCTCTTCTTGTCCGGCATGCGCCCCTTTTTTGTCGTTTATCTCGTCTATGAACATTCTCTCGGCGAGCGCAAGGGAGTTGTCGAGGGAATATTTCTTCGCGGAAGCGGCGTATATCTCGCCCATTTTCAGCCTTTCCGCCTCGTTTTCCAGCCAATAATCCATCTTTTTGGCGAGCTGGGCGGAGTTGTCGTTTTCAAACAGCGAGCGCTCGTCCAGCGCGAACTGCGGCGTAGCCGAGAGGTCGGAGTCGGAGATTACGGGCACGAGCCCGCACGCTATCGCCTCTATGCACGCTATCGCCTCTATCTCCACGGTGGAGGCGTGCACGTAGAGGTCGCTCGTCTGCAATTTTTTTATGAGTTCGGATTTCCCGAGGAACCCGAAAGTCACGTCCACGCCCGCCTTTGCCGCCTGCTTTATGAGCTTTTTCTTGCAGGGCCCGTTGCCGAGCAGGGTGAGGTGTATTCTGTCTTTGAATTTAGACTGCGCGACGGCGGCGATGAGGACTTTCTGCTTCTTTTCGGGTGAGAGCCTGCCCACCATTACCACCTCGAACTTCTCGTTGCGGCGCCTTGTCTCGGGCGGGCGGAAGTCCCTGTCGTAGCCGTTGGAAATCACGTACAGCTCGGCGTTATAGCCGTGCCTGTCGAGCTGGTTGGCTATGAACTTGGAGGGGCAGTGTATGCGGTTGAATTTCGCGTAGAATTTTCTCCTCAGATAGGAGTAGATATAGTTGTTCACGGCAGCCGAGCGTTCGAGGTGCACGTTGTACGACACGTCTTCGGGCTGGACGTGGAACGCGGCTGTGGTGGGAACGCCCATCTCGTCCGCGAGTTTTTTGCACTTCTTTTCGAGCTTGAATGGAAATATGAAGTGCACTATATCGGCGTCCTTAAACGCCTCGGCTATCCTCGCGCGCTCGAACTTGCCGAACTTTATCTGGTTTTTGGCGGAGACTTCGGAAAGTACGGGGACGTAGCGTTCCTTTACGGCGACGTCCCGCTCGCCCTCCGCGCCGATAGCCACGAGCCGCACGTCGTGCCCGCGCTCTCTGAGCCCGTCCGCGAACCTGCGCGCCGTCATAACGGAGCCGTTTGTAAGGTTGTCTATCAGGTCGATCACTATAACAATGTTCATATTCTCACCGTAAAAGTATACAAAATATAGCCCACAAATATAAAATCAATATAAACTTGGATTGCATTTCGGCGGTTTTTATATTAAAATATAGTCAAAGGAAGGCTGCTATGGCTAAAATTCTGATCGTCGAGGACGACGAAAACGTCAAACTGCTCTTGAAGACCCGTTTAAGGACCCGCTACGAGACGGAGTGCGCTTCCGACGGCGCCGAGGCGCTGCGCGTCATCGCGGCGCGGGGCGCGGATCTCGTCATAACGGACATAATGATGCCCGTCGTGGACGGCTATTCCCTCGTGGAAAAACTGCGGGCGGCGGGCTCGGATATCCCCGTTATCATGCTGACCGCAAAGGACGCCCTCTCCGATAAGGGAAAGGGCTTTGCGGCGGGCTGCGACGACTACATGACCAAGCCCGTCAATTTCGAGGAGCTCGTCTGGCGCATAGACGCCCTTTTAAGGCGGTACAAGATAGCCAACGAGGGGAAGATAGTCATGGGCGGCGTAGTCCTCGAACAGAGCTCTTTCACCGTCACGCGGGGCGGCGAGCGCACGGAACTGCCCACAAAGGAGTTCAAACTGCTGTACCTTCTGCTCTCCTATCCCGGCAAGATATTCACAAAGGAGAACATTCTCGACAGCGTGTGGGGGTATGATTCGGAGAGCGACGAGAGCACCGTGCGCACGCACATCAACAGGCTGAGGAAGAGATTCGAAAATTATCCCGAGTTCGAGATACAGACGATACGCGGGGTGGGATATAAGGCGGTGATATCGAAATGAAAAAACCCATGGGTCGCACAAAAAAGGGACTGCTTTTCTTCGGGATAGGCGTGCTCAGCTTCTCCGTGCTGATAGCTGCGGCGGCGATAATAGTCGCCATTCTGAACGTGATAACGGAGGACGAGGGCTTCGACGCGTACACCGTGGCGTTCATAGCGCTCACCGTGTTCGCCCTTATCTTCACCACGGCGGTGGTCGTGACCTTTTACATAATGATGCAGAAGTCGCAGTCCCTCATAGACAGCCTCAACCGCGTTGCCGAGGGGGATTTCGGCGTGGAGATAGAGTTCCGCCGCGGCGACGCCTTCGCGAAAGTCTACCGCAATTTCAACAAGATGACAAAGGAACTGCGCTCGGTAAAGACTTTGCGCGACGACTTCGTGGCGAATTTCTCCCACGAGATAAAGACCCCTCTTTTCTCCATTCAGGGCTTTGCCAATCTCCTTCTGGAGGGCGGGCTCACCGGGGAGGAAGAGACAAAGTTTCTGAACATAATCTCCTCGGAGGCGGGCAGGCTCGGCAGGCTCGCGGACAACGCCCTCACCCTCTCCAAGCTCGAAAACCAGCAGGTGGTGGGCGAGCGGGCGCCCATAAAGCTCGACGCCGAGCTGAGCGAAGCCGTGGTCGCCCTCGAGAGGGAGTGGACGGCAAAGAACATAGAGGTGTCCGCAGACCTTGCCCCCGTGAAGATCTACGGCGACGCCGCGATGCTCGGGCAGGTGTGGTATAACCTGCTCTCCAACGCCGTAAAATTCACGCCCGCGGGCGGCAAGGTGGAGGTGGAGCTTTCCGCGGAGAACGGCTTTGCCGCGGTGCGCGTGAAGGACAGCGGATGCGGCGTTTCCCCCGAGGATATGCCGCGGATATTCGAAAAATACTACCGCTCCCCGTCGCAGAAGGATAAGGAGGGCAACGGGCTGGGGCTCGCCATCTGCAAGCGCATCTGCGCCCTCTCGGGAGGGGAGATATCCGCCGAAAACAGCCCGGGGGGCGGCGCGGTGTTCACCGTGCGGCTGCCCATTACGGAAAACTGAAACGCTTTCGCCCGCGCCCCGCTTCTTTCGGGGCGCGGGCGTTTTTTTTTAGGTAAATTTTGTGTGAAATTTTGCGCGCTCGGTTGACATGCGGGGCGCCGCAGAGTATACTATATAATATAAATAGTTGCGCGTGCAACAATTCAAAGGAAGGCGGACTATGGCGTCGTTTCTCAAAAACATAAACATGGTCTCCCGCTCGGCTACGCTGTTCGGGGACACGGAACTTTCCAAGGCGTCGCCTCTGAAGGGCTATCAGTCCAAATATCTGCTGACGGTGTGCTCCAATCCCGGGGTCTCGCAGGACGACCTCGCGAGGATGCTCTTCGTGCACAAGTCCAACGTGGCGAGGCAGATAGCCCAGCTCGAGGCGGAGGGCTACGTGGAGAGGCGGGAGGACCCCTCGGACAGGCGGATAAGCCGCGTTTTTCCCACCGCGGCGGCGGAGGGGATACTGCCCGTGATACGCGGCGTGAACGCGCGCTGGCGGGAGGTCATATGCGAGGGATTTTCCGAGGAGGAAAAGAAGACTCTCTACGACCTCACCGAGCGGCTGTACAAAAACGCCGTGAAGTACATGGAGGAAAAGGGTGACTAAGACTTTAAGGTATCTGAAGCCCTATTCGGGCACGGTGATAGCGGGGCTGGTCTTAAAACTTGTCGGCTCCGTGGCGGAGCTCTTTCTGCCCGTCCTCTTGGGCGACATAATAGACAAAGTGGCGGACAATCCCGCGTATACATACGATCAAAAGGTGAAATATTCCCTCATTATGGGCGGGCTGATGCTGCTCTGCGCGGCGGCGGCGCTTTTGGGGAACATCTTCGCCAACAGGCTTACGGTGAAGTCCTCGGGCAGAATGACCCACGACATAAGATACGACCTCTTTTCAAAGACGAGCTATCTTTCCAGCCGCAAGACGGACAAATTCGGCGTGCCCTCGCTCATCTCGCGGCTGACGAGCGACAGTTACTACGTCAACCAGATGGTCGCCCGCACCCTGCGGCTGGGCGTGCGCGCGCCCATACTCATTTTGGGCGGGCTCTGCCTCGCCTTTTCGCAGGACGTAATGCTCGCCCTCGTGCTGCTCGCCTGTCTGCCCGTCGTGGGGGTGATAATATTCATAGTCACAAAAAAGAGCATACCCGTCTATATGGGGGTACAGCAAAAACAGGACGCCATGGTCCGCCGCATGCAGGAAAACGTGACGGGCGTGCGCGTTATCAAGGCGCTCTCGCGCGGGGAATATGAGACGGAGCGCTTCGACGAGCTCACCCGCGACCTCGCCGCGACGGAGTTCAGGGCGAACAGGATAATGTCGCTTTCCAACCCGCTTGCGACATTGGTGCTCAATCTCGGGCTCGTGGCGCTTATCATAGTGGGCGCGGCGGCGGGCGACACCCCCGGCACCGTCCTCGAATTTTTGCAGTTTTTCGTGATAATTTTGAACGCCATGATAGCGCTCTCCAAGATATTCGTGGTCATCTCCCGCGGTTCGGCGAGCGCCGCGAGGATAGAGGAAGTGCTGTCCGAAGACGTCGGGGAAAATATCGTCCCCTGCAGGGAGAGCGCGGACGGCGCGATAGAGTTCCGCAACGTCAGCTTTTCCTATAACGGCGTGGGGAACAACGTAAAAAACGTGACCTTTTCGCTCGGCAAGGGGCAGACGCTCGGCATTATAGGCTCCACGGGCAGCGGCAAGTCCACCCTTATCAACCTTCTGATGCGCTTTTACGACGCGGACGAGGGGGAGATATTCGTGGACGGCAGGAACGTGAAGAGCTATCCAGCCGCCGAGCTGAGGCGCAAGTTCGGCGCGGTGTTCCAGAACGACTTTTTGATGGCGGCTTCCGTAAAGGACAACGTGGACTACGGCAGGGGGCTTTCAAAAGAGGCGATAGACCGCGCCGTGGACTGCGCGCAGGCACGCGAGTTCGTGGACGGGCTCGAAGGGGGGCTTTCATACAATCTCGCGCAGAAGGCGAACAACCTCTCGGGCGGGCAGAAGCAGAGGATATTGATCGCGCGCGCCCTCGCGGGCGACCCGCCGATACTCATCCTCGACGACAGCTCTTCCGCGCTCGACTACGCCACCGACGCCGCTTTCAGAAAGGCGTTGGCTGCGGAATATCCCTCGGCTACCAAGGTGATAGTGGCGCAGCGCATAAGCTCGATAAAAAACGCCGACCTCATTCTCGTAATGGAGGACGGAGAGGTGATAGGCGCGGGGCGGCACGAAGAACTTTTAAACGCGTGCGGGGAATACAGGCTTATCTGTTCCGCGCAGATGGGGGTGTGATATGCAGCCGAGGATAAACATAAACGACAAGCGTTCGCCCGAGCGGGGAAAAGTGGACAGAAAATTCGCGCTCGGGAATCTGTTCAGATATCTGAAACCTTACGTGCCCGTGCTGGCGCTGATATTCCTTGCCAACGTGTCGGGGACGGTATCCAACCTCGTGGGGCCGTGGCTGTGCGGGCTGGCGATAGACAAAATCTCCCCGGGCGGCGGCACCGATTTCCGGGCGATAGGCTATTACGCCGCCCTCCTCGTCGCGCTGTACATAGTCTCCGCCCTCCTCGAATATCTCTCGGCGGTGGGCATGGCTTACGTCTCGCGGGGGACGGTGAGGAAGATGCGGCGGGACGTGTTCGCGCACCTGACTACCCTGCCCGTGAGCTATTTCGACGCGCGCCAGACGGGCGACATAATCTCCGTCATGAGCTACGACATAGACACCGTGGGCGAATCGCTCGCAAACGACGTGATAATCGTGTTGAAGAGCGTGGTCATGATAGTCGGCTCCCTCGTCATGATGCTCGTCATAGCCGCCCCGCTCGTTTTGGTGTTCGCGGTCACGGTGCCCCTTTCGGTGCTCATGACAAAGCTGATAGTCAGCCGCGTGCAGCCCCTTTTCAGGAAGCGCTCCAAAAAGCTCGGCGAGCTGAACGGCTTCGTGGAGGAAATGATAACGGGGCAGAAGACGACCCGCGCCTATAACTGCGAGGAGAAGTTCATCGCCGACTTCGAAGTAAAAAACGAGGAGGCGATAGAGGCGTATTCCCGCGCCGAGTACTTCGGCACGATCTCGGGACCTTGCGTCAACTTTGTGAACAACCTCTCCCTGACGTTCGTCAGCGTGTGCGGCGCGCTCCTCTACATGCACCCCATGTGGGGGATAACCATGACGGCGGGGCAGATCTCCTCCTTTGTGCTCTATTCGCGAAAGTTTTCGGGACCCATAAACGAAATAGCCAACATATTGGGCGAATTCCAGTCCGCGATAGCCGCCGCGGAGAGGGTGTTCAGGATAATGGACGAACCGCCCGAACCCGTGGACGGAGAGGGAGCCGTTCCCCTCGGCGATGTGCGCGGCGACGTGGAGATAAAAAATCTGAACTTCGGCTACGAGGCGGGCAAGCCCGTGCTGAAAGATTTTTCGCTGTCGGTGGAGAGCGGCAAGGTGATCGCGATAGTCGGGCATACGGGCGCGGGCAAGACGACTATAATCAACCTTTTAATGCGCTTTTACGACCCCGCGGGCGGCAGCATAGAGATAGACGGCAAAGACGTGGAGGAGCTCACGCGGACCTCTGTGCGGAGGGCGTTTACGATGGTCTTGCAGGACACGTGGCTCTTTGCGGGGACGGTGTACGAGAACATAGCGTACGGCAACATGAACGCCACGCGAGAGGACGTGGAGAGGGTGTGCAAAGCCGCCAAGATACACTCGTTCATTTCCCGCCTGCCGAAGGGATACGACACCGAGCTTAGCGACAACGCCGTGAACATATCCAAGGGGCAAAAACAGCTCCTCACGATAGCGCGGGCAATGCTCCTCGACTCCCCCATGCTCATTTTGGACGAAGCCACCTCCAACGTGGACACGCGCACGGAGCAGATAATACAGGAGGCGATGAAAAACCTCATGAAGGGCAGGACTTGCTTCGTGATAGCGCACAGGCTGTCCACCGTGAAAAACGCCGACAAGATACTCGTCATGCGGGACGGCGACATAGTGGAGCAGGGCACGCACGAAAGCCTTATGGCGGCGGGCGGATACTATTCGGAGCTGTATTATTCGCAGTTCGAGAGCGCGTGAGCAAATAAAATCATCGAAAATTGTCAATAACGGGAGCAAGCGCCGAAAGGTCCTTGCTCTTTTTGTTCGGCGATGCTATAATATTGGACGGAGGTATATGATGGGTAAGATAAAACCGTCTGAAGATATCGAAATAGAGGGCGAACTGTTAAACTGCGTGTCGTACGCCGAGTACTATCTGCGCATTCCCCTCTTCACCTCTTTCGGGATATTCAACCGCGGCGAAAAGGGGCTGGCGGGGCTGTCCGTCAAGGTGACGGGCTCCACGCCCCTCATTCTACCGTCGGAGGAATACCCGGAGGAGATACCCGCGGGTACGGGCGTGGAGGCATGCCCGAAAAATATCCTCAACCCGAGGTATCTCGCCGAACTCGAATCGCCCGAGGAGTGCACCGTAACGGTGGAAGTGCGTTCCGCCGCGCGCACGCTGTGTTCCCTCACGGCGCAGGTGACGGCGCTGCCGATAAATTATTGGGCGGGGCTTTCGGGCAATCCCGAAATGCTCGCCGCCTTCGTGCGCCCCAAACTTCCCGATTGCGCAAAGATTCTTGCCGAGGCGGGGCTGCAACTTAAAACGTGGGGCTATTCTTCCGAATTTTCGGGCTATGCGGGGAACGACAAAAACGCGGTGAGGAGCGCCGCCGCATCCCTTTTTTCGGCTATACGCCACCTCGACATAGAGTGGGAGGAGGACGGCGACCTCTCCGCCGCGGGCTGTGCGGGCGACATAGAGAACATAGTTTCCGCTCGGCGCGCCACCCCGCTTTCCCTCGCGCTCTTTGCGGCGAGCTGCATAGAGGCGGTGAAGCTGAACCCCGTCATCCTGATAGGCAAAAAGGGCGTTGCCGTGGGAGTATGGCTTTCCGAAAGCTGTTTTTCCGCGCCCGTGCAGGACGATATGCAGCTCGTGGACAAGTATCTTTCGGACGGCGTGAACAACCTCGCCGCGTTCGACGCGCAGGATCTGTTCGCGCATAAAAACGCCAGCGTAGCCACGAGCGGCGGGCACGTTTCGGACGCCCTTTCAAAGGGAGTGTTCGAGGCGTGCGTGGACATAAAAAGATGCAGGGCGGGGGGCATACTGCCCCTGCCCTTGAAGGTAAAGACGCAGTCGGGCTACGAGCTCCTCGGCGCGGGGCAGTTTTCATACGACGAAAAGCCCGAAGAGCTGATAGACGCCTCGCGCTACAACTATGATAAGTCCCTCTCCCGCGAAATGGTGTGGCAGAGGCGGCTTTTAGACCTTTCGCTCAAAAACAACCTGCTCAATTTCCGCTATTCGCGCGACGCGGTGCACGTGCTCTCGGGCGACCTCGGCGACTTTTGCGACAAGCTCTTCAAGCGCGACAAATTCACCGTTCTCCCCAACGCGGGCACACTGCCCGAAGAGGGACATTTCGGCGCCGCAAAAAAGGTGGGCGCGGGCGGCGCGGGGGAGCTCGTGCTGCTCGAAGCCGCGGGCGGGAAACTCAGGGCGGCGGGCTCGCCCGAGTACATTTCGGAGAGCCTGCAAAACCTCGTGCGCAAGGCGCGTTCCGCGCAGGAGGAGGCGGGCGCGAACACCCTCTATCTCGCCGCGGGCTTCCTGAGGTGGAAAAACGAGGGCGAAAAGGCGGAAAAATACGCGCCGCTGGCTCTCCTGCCCGTGAACATCAAAAAGCAGAAAAACCGCTCGTTTATCCTCGAACGCGGCGAAGAGTTCGAGGTGAACACCACCCTCGCCGAATTTTTGAAGCAGGAGTTCGGCATAGACGTGCGCGGGCTCGAGGGGAAGGGGCTTTCCCCCGACCGCATATGCGCCGTATTCCGCTCCGCCACTGCCAACATGAAGGATTGGCTGGTCTTTGACGACGTGTACATCGCGCAGTTCACATTCGTGAGATACGCCATGTGGGCGGACGTGAAGAACAACATGGCGGCGTACAGAAAAAATCCCATGATAGCGGGTCTTATATCGGGCGTATCGCAGACGGACGATAAAACGGAGGCGATAGACGAGGACGCTTGCCCGCCCTCCGAAATAATGGCTCCCCTGCCCTGCGACAGCGCGCAGTTCGCGGCGATAGCAGAGTCGGCGAGGGGCACCTCTTTCGT
Source organism: uncultured Clostridia bacterium (assembly GCA_947627955.1). Taxonomy (GTDB): domain Bacteria; phylum Bacillota; class Clostridia; order Christensenellales; family Borkfalkiaceae; genus Coproplasma. The sequence continues at coordinate 13,231 of CANQXZ010000003.1, read as the reverse complement.
CCTGCACGGACCTCCCGGCACGGGCAAGAGCCAGACTATCTCCAACATGATAGCCAACGCCCTTGCGGGCGGCAAGCGGGTGCTGTTCGTGGCTGAAAAGCAGGCTGCGCTGCAAGTTGTAAAAAAGAGACTTTCGGAGGCGGGTATAGGCGATTTCTGCCTTGAACTCGGCTCGGGCAAGACGGACAAACAGGAGATAGTGCGCTCCCTCGAGAGCACGCTCTCCCTCTCGGGCGCGGAAAGCGACGGCGGGTTCGAAGCCGCCGCAGGCAGGATAGAGGATCTGCGCGGCAAGCTCAAAGCCCCCTTCGACGCCCTTCATAAAAAGAGGAGGCTGGGCGTTTCCGTGTACGAGGGGATACTCTACTACTTGCGCAACAGGACCGCGCCCGACCTCATGGACATAGAGACCTCCTTTTACGACGGGCTGACGAGGGAGAAGCTCGAGGAGTACGAAGTGACTCTCGCCGAGGCGCAGGCGGCTGCCAACGAGTGCGGCGGGGTTTACCGCTCGCCCTTTGCCGAAATAAAGCTGACGGAATGCGACAAAAAGGTCAAAAAAGCCGTTTCCTGCGCGGCGGAAGTGGTGCTCGCCGAGCTGAGGCATCTCAAAACCTATTTGGGGCTGCTGCTCGAAACGTTCGGGCAGAAAGTCTCCAAATTCACCTTTAAAAAGCTCGCAAACTCCATACGTATAGCCGAAATGCTCCTCGGCGACAGCCTCGACGTGTTCTTCGGCTGCGACGAGAGGGAGTTCTACGCGTTCTATAACGCAAATCTCAGATACGACAACGAGACGGCGCATTGGCTGAAATACTTCAAAGCCCTGCCCGATATGGGCAAGACGGCGGCGGAGGCGGAAAGGGAGCTGGATGAGTACGGCGACGATCTGCGCGCCTCCCGCCTTTTAAGGCAGACCGCCAAGAGATTTTCAAAACTTCTGAAAGTCCCCGTTCCGCTCGAGGGCAAGGAGGGCGCCGAATGGATAAAGAGGGCGTGCGAGATAGAAAAGGCGCGCTCCGTCATGCTCTCCGAGACTGCGCTCTCCAAGAATTTCAGCGGTTTCGGGGGGATAAACGAGAAGAAGAGGGCGGAATTCCTCTCGCCCCTGTACGCGCTGCACGCGCTCTGCGCCGATACATTCATGGACTACAACGCCGACTCTTTCAACAGCGTGTGCTCGGAGTGCGCGGGAGGGGCTCTCGACCCCCTCCTCAGCGGATATGTCGCCGCGGCAAAGGCGTTTTCGGCGGGCGTGGATAAGTATATCGCCGCGATAGGGGGCGACAGGTCGGCGTTCGAGGACGCGGACATCACCGAGATATTCTATGAGAAGTGCACGGCTCTCCTCGACAACATAGACATGCTGCCCGCGTGGTGCGAATACCGCGCCACAGCCAAAAAGCTGAACAGCTGCGGGCTGACTTTCATGACGGACGCCATGGAGCGCGGCAGGATAAGCGGGAAGCAGGTCCTCGCCTCGTTCAGGAAGAACGTCTACCGCAATTTCGTGCAGACGAATATCCCCGCCGACCCCGACCTCGCCGCCTTTTCGGCGGGCGTTGCCGACGAGTCCGCGGCGGAGTTTTCCCGCCTCATAGAGGAGTTTTCCCGCCTGACGCGCGAAAAGATACGCGCAGATCTTGTGGCGGGGCTGCCCTCCGCGCAGACGGAGGGTCCTCTCGCCCTCGAACTGATGGCGTTCCGCCGCCGAATAGCGGGCAATCCGCGTGCGCTCAACCTGCGCGAGCTGTTCAGGGAGATCCCCGGGCTTTTAAAAGCGGCGGCTCCCTGCATGTTGATGAGCCCGATAACGGTCTCCCAATATCTCCCGCCCGAAAACGGGCTGTTCGACCTCGTCATCTTCGACGAGGCTTCCCAGATGCCCACCGCGGAGGCTGTGCCCGCCCTCGCCCGCGCAAAGAGCGCGGTCATAGTCGGCGACCCCAAACAGCTCCCGCCCACCACCTTCTTCATGGGCGCAGGCATCGACGAGGAGACCGAGCCGGATGAGATGGAGTCCGTGCTCGACGACTGCCTCGCCCTCGGCATGCCCGAGAGGCACCTCATATGGCACTACCGCTCCAAGCACGAGAGCCTTATAGCCTTTTCCAACGTCAACTACTACTCCTCGCGCCTCTGCACTTTCCCCTCTCCCGACGCCTCGGAGAGCAAGGTGTTTTTGAGATATTTTGAAAACGGCGTATACGACAGGGGCGGCACAAAGTGCAACAAGGCGGAGGCGGAAGCGCTCGTCGCCGAGGTCGTGCGGAGGCTGAAAGACCCCGCCTCGGCGCGTTCGAGCATAGGCATAGTCACCTTTTCCACTCCCCAGCAGATATACGTCGAAAAGCTCCTTAACAAAGCCCTGTCCCGGTACGACCTCGAGGACGCGGCGTACTCGCGCGACGAGCCGCTGTTCGTCAAAAATCTCGAAAACGTGCAGGGCGACGAGCGGGACGTGATACTCTTTTCGGTGTGCTACGGTCCAGACGCGGCGGGCAGGATATCCCTCAACTTCGGACCTTTGAACCAATACGGCGGCTGGCGCAGGCTCAACGTTGCAGTCTCCCGCGCGAGGGAGGAGATGATAGTCTTTTCCTCCATGCGCTATCCCGCGATAGACCTTTCGCGCACCACCTCGAGGGGAGTTGCGGGGCTGAGGGCTTTCCTCGAATTCGCGGAAAAGGGCACGGCGGGCATCTCTTTGAGGAGCGACGGCGTGATACTCAACAGGCAGAGCATAGGCTCTTACATCGCCGCCGAGCTCGAAAACTGCGGCTATAAATGCCGCTGCGACGTGGGCTATTCCGATTTCAAGATAGACGTAGCCGTGCTCGACCCCGCGGACGGGCGCAACTTCATCCTCGCCGTCCTCTCGGACGGTTCGGGGAAGTTCTCCGTGAAGGACCGCACGGTCACGCAGGTGCAGACCCTCAAGCGGTGCAATTGGAACGTAATACGGCTGTACGCCGTCAACTTCTTCAACAATCCCAAGCGGGAGATAAAGAGGATAAAGGACTATCTCGACAAGCTGACGGGCGGCGGAAAGCCCGCAGCCAACGCATATAAAAAGCCCTACCGCGCGGCAAAGACGGCAATAAAGGAGTGCGAGCCGCAGTATATCCTCTGCGGGGATAACGACGCGGAGATAACGAGGGCGATAAAGGCGGTAGTCTCCGCCGAAGAGCCCATCTCCTCGGCGTTCCTCATAAAGCGCACGCTCTCCCTGTTCGGCATAAACCGCTACGGGGTGAAGCTCGAGAGCAGGATGCACGCCCTAATTGACAAGTGCGGACTGAGCTCGGTGGACATGGCGGGTAACGTGTACTATTTTAAAAACGCAAAGGTCCTCGCTTACGACAGATACCGCGTGGAGGAGGGGACGTGCCTCCGCTCGCAGGAGACGGACTATACCCCCTTCGAGGTCATCTCGCTTGTCCGCGGCATGCTCAACAACAGGGTGAGCGTGTATCTCGACGAGCTCATCCCCGCCGCCTTGAAGGAGCTCGGCGTGCCCCGTGCAACTGACAGGTTGCAGAACATGGTCGCGCGCTGCATAGACGAGGGCGTGTCGCAGGGCATATTCATAAGGAGCGTGTCCGATAAAATTTCGCTCGCATAGCTTTATGCCGCCTGATTTTTCCCGCTGCGGGGCAAAAAGCCGCCCCGCGGCGGCTTTTTTGTAAAATATGGGGCTTTAAAATGCAAGGGTTTTGGAAAATTGTTCCGAATTCGTTTGACAATTTCACGTCCGTTTGTTAAAATAGCCTTTGCCGATTGCCGCGGAGGGCTGAAAAAGCCCCGAAAAATCCGCAAAACGGCTTACTTTAATATAATAATCTATGCATATTCTCCCTCCGCATTAAGGGTTGCGGCAGGGTGCAATATTCCACAGGGGAATTCCCCGAGTAAATACAGGAGGAAATTATGCCTACAATCAACCAGCTCATAAGGAACGGCAGGGAAAAGCAGATCTACAAGAGCAAGTCTCCCATTCTCGACCGTTGCCCCCAGAAGCGCGGCGTATGCCTGCAAGTGACCACCACGACGCCCAAAAAGCCCAACTCGGCTATAAGGAAGATCGCGAGAGTGCGCCTCACCAACAAGCAGGAAGGCACCGTGTATATCCCCGGCGAAGGTCATAACCTGCAAGAGCACTCGTCCGTACTCATAAGAGGCGGAAGGGTCAAGGATCTTCCCGGCGTGCGTTACCACATCATCCGCGGCGCTCTCGATACCGCGGGCGTGTCCAAGCGCATGCAGGCGAGATCGAGATACGGCGCTAAGCGCCCCAAGAAGTAATAAGGGCGTTTTAAGCTATCTATTTTAAGTCCCCGCGCTTTGACGGGCGGGGCAGGGCGGAGTTTTCCGCAAAGAACAGTTTGTCTCCTATTTATCGGAATTTGCACCCTTCAACCGATAAAAGTAGGCAGTATTCGCCGCAAGGCGGAGAAGATTTGCTACCGCAGACGGCTGCGGCAAGCAATAGCTTATTTAAGGTTTTGACCCTTAAAATCTCATGCGGGAACCCGTAAGCGGTTTCTGCAAATAAAATCAGGAGGAATTATTATGCCCAGAAGAGGCGGCGTCCCCAAGAGGGACGTATTACCCGATCCCGTGTACAAGTCCAAGGTCGTGACAAAGCTCATAAACCAGATAATGTACGACGGTAAGCGCGGCACGGCACAGACCATAGTGTACACCGCGTTCGATATAATGAGTCAGAAACTCGGCAAAGACGCCATGGAGATCTTCGAGCAGGCGATGAACAACGTCATGCCCGTCCTCGAAGTAAAGGCAAGGCGCGTAGGCGGCGCCAACTATCAGGTGCCCATGGAGATAAGACCCGAAAGGCGCCAGACGCTCGCTATCCGCTGGCTCGTCATCAGCACGAGAAAGCGCAGCGAAAGGGAGATGTCCCAGAAGCTCGCGGCGGAGCTCATGGACGCCTACAACAACACCGGCGGCGCCGTAAAGAAGAAAGAGGACACCCACAAAATGGCGGAAGCAAACAAGGCGTTTGCGCACTTCCGTTTCTGACAGAGGTAACATATGGCAAGAGAATACGATTTGGTGCATACAAGAAATATAGGAATTATGGCGCACATAGACGCGGGCAAGACCACGACTACCGAGCGCATACTTTACTATACGGGCATTACGCATAAAATCGGCGAAGTGCACGACGGCGCCGCGACGATGGACTGGATGGTGCAGGAGCAGGAGAGAGGTATAACCATAACCTCCGCCGCGACCACCTGCCATTGGACGAGGAGCGGACAGAGCAAAAAGGACGAGTGCAGGATAAACATCATAGACACCCCGGGACACGTCGACTTCACGGTCGAAGTGGAGCGCTCGCTGCGCGTTCTCGACGGAGCCATCGCCACGTTCTGCGCGAAGGGCGGCGTTGAACCCCAGTCCGAGACCGTATGGCGTCAGGCGGACAAGTACAAGGTCCCCCGTATCGCCTACGTCAACAAGATGGATATTAACGGCGCCGACTTCGAGAGAGCCGTGAACATGATGAAGGAGAGGCTCTCCGCCAATCCCGTTCCCGTCGAATTGCCCATAGGCAAGGAGGCGACGTTCAGGGGCATAGTCGACGTAATAGAGATGAACGCCGAGATATACGATTCCGACGACGGCAAGCAGTATCATAAGGACGAGATCCCCGCAGATATGCTCGAAGCCGCCGAAAAGGCGCATATGGCGGCGATGGAGGCGGCAGCCGAGGGCGACGACGAACTCATGGAAAAGTTCCTCGACACCATGGAGCTCACCCCCGAGGAGATAAGAAAGGGTCTGCGTGCGGCGACCATCGCCATGAAGTGCACCCCCGTGCTCTGCGGCTCTTCCTATAAGAACAAGGGCGTGCAGATGCTCCTCGACGCGGTTATAGACTACCTGCCTTCCCCCGTGGATGTGGCTCACGTCACGGGCGTCAACCCCGAAACGGGCGAAACGGAGGAGAGAAAGACCTCCGACGACGAGCCCTTTGCGGGACTTGCGTTCAAGATAGCCACAGACCCCTTTGTGGGACGGCTGGCGTATTTCAGAGCGTATTCGGGCGTTCTCAACTCGGGCTCTTACGTGTATAACTCCACCAAGGGCAAGAAGGAGAGAGTGGGACGTCTCGTGCAGATGCACGCGAACACGCGTACGGAGATAGAAAAGATATATTCGGGCGACATATGCGCGATAGTCGGTCTTAAAGACACAACGACGGGCGATACCCTCTGCGACGAAGCCCATCCCATAGTCCTCGAACAGATGACTTTCTCCGACCCCGTTATCCAGCTCTCCATAGAGCCCAAGACGAAAGCGGGTCAGGAGAAGATGACGATGGCGCTCGTAAAGCTCGCCGAAGAGGACCCCACTTTCAAGACCTACACCGATCAGGAGACGGGGCAGACGATAATCGCCGGAATGGGCGAGTTGCACCTCGACATCATAGTCGACAGACTTTTGAGGGAATTCAAGGTCGAAGCCAACGTGGGCAAGCCTCAGGTCGCCTACCGCGAGACGATAAGGCAGGCTGTGGACTGCGAAGGTCTTTACAAGAGGCAGTCGGGCGGTAAAGGACAGTACGGTCACTGCAAACTGCACATGATCCCCGCCGAACCCGGACAGGGCTATTCGTTCGAAGATCTCACCGTCGGCGGCTCCATACCCAAGGAATTCATTCCCGCGATAGACAAGGGTATCCGCGGCGCTTCCAAGACGGGTATTCTTGCGGGCTATGAGGTCGTTGACTTCAAAGTGCAGGTTTACGACGGAAGTTTCCACGAAGTCGACTCCTCCGAAATGGCGTTCCAGATCGCGGGCTCCATGGCGTTCAAAGACGGTATGGCAAAGGCTAAGCCCGTTCTGCTCGAACCCATAATGAAGGTGGAAGTCATCACCCCCGACGACTATTTCGGCGACATAATGGGAAACATAACGTCCCGCCGCGGCACGATAGTTTCCACCGACGACAGGGCGGGGGCAAAGGTCGTCGACTGCGAAGTTCCCCTTTCCGAGATGTTCGGATACGCCACGGATCTGCGTTCGAGAACGCAGGGCAGAGGGCAGTTCACGATGCAGTTCGACCATTACGCCGAGGTTCCCAAGTCCGTAGCCGAAAAGGTCATAGGCGAGAGAGCCAAAAAGAACAGCTAACCAATAATTTGCATTAAATATATCAAATCGGTTGCGTTTTTGCAAATTATACGTTATAATAAAAAAAGCCAAAACAGGCATCGCGATAGCTGCGACGCCGCAAGGCGTAAGTTATCATTTTTTATAAATAATTCAAGGAGACAAAAAAAATGGCAAAGGCTAAGTACGACAACAGCAAGCCCCACGTCAACATCGGTACTATCGGACACGTTGACCACGGCAAGACCACTCTGACCGCAGCTATCACAATGGTTATGGCATGCAAGGGTCAGGCAGCAAAAATGAGATACGACGAGATCGATAAAGCTCCCGAGGAGAAAGCCCGCGGTATAACGATAAACACCGCGCACGTCGAATATCAGACGGACAAGCGTCACTATGCGCACGTTGACTGCCCGGGACACGCAGACTACGTAAAGAACATGATCACCGGCGCGGCTCAGATGGACGGCGCGATCCTCGTCGTCGCCGCAACGGACGGTCCCATGCCCCAGACCAAGGAGCACATCCTCCTTGCCCGTCAGGTAGGCGTTCCTTACATCGTAGTATTCCTCAACAAGATCGACCAGATGGACGACCCCGAACTTCTGGAGCTCGTCGAAATGGAGATCAGGGACACCCTTTCGGGCTACGACTTCCCCGGCGACGAGATCCCCATCATCAAGGGCAGCGCGCTCAAAGCGCTTGAAGTCGCTTCCAACCCCAATCTCTCCAACGAACAGATCCTTGCCGCTCCCGAGTGCCAGTGCATACTTGAACTGATGGACACCATCGACAAGTATATCCCCACTCCCCAGAGAGACACCGATAAGCCCTTCCTGCTTCCCGTCGAGGACGTGTTCACCATTTCCGGACGCGGCACCGTTGCAACGGGCAGAGTAGAGAGAGGTAAGGCGCACGTTGGCGATCCCGCCGAAATAGTAGGACTTATCGATAAGCCCGTAGGCACCGTTATAACGGGACTTGAAATGTTCCACAAGAGCGTTGACGAAGCTATCGCAGGCTTCAACATCGGCGCGCTTCTCCGCGGCATCGACAGAAAGGGCATCGAAAAAGGTCAGGTTCTGGCTAAGCCCGGCACCGTTAAAACGGCTACCAAGTTCACCGCTCAGGTATACGTGCTCAAAGCGGAAGAGGGCGGACGTCACACTCCTTTCTTCAACCACTATCGTCCCCAGTTCTTCATCAGAACTACCGACGTAACGGGTTCCATCGACCTTCCCGCAGGCACCGAAATGGTTATGCCCGGCGATAACGTCGAAATAACCGTTGAGCTCATCAAGCCCGTTGCGGTAGAAGAGAAGCTCCGTTTCGCTATCCGTGAGGGCGGCAGAACGGTCGGCTCCGGCACCGTAGTCAAGGTTCTTTAATCAAAAAATCAAAAAAAGCGAGGCAACATTGCCTCGCTTTTTTCTGCGCCCGCGGTTTCCGCGGGCGTTTTGTTCTGCCGTTCCTATGTTACGTTATTCGCGTTTTTATGATATTCGCACCATTCTTTGAGGGTGCAGTTTGCGCAGTCGGGCTTACGGCTGTGGCAAACCCTTCTGCCGTGATATATCAGGTAGTGGTGCGCCTTGGACCACATATTCTGCGGTATCGCCGCCTTCAAGCCCTCTTCCACTTTTGCGGGGGTGTTGCCGTGCGCGAGCCCCAGCCTGTTGGAAACGCGGAAGACGTGCGTGTCCACCGCTATGGCGTCCCCGCCGAAAGCGACGGCGTACACCACGTTCGCCGTCTTTTGCCCCACGCCCGCGAGCGTTTTCAGCTGCGCGTGTTCGCTCGGCACTTCCCCGCCGTAACGCTCTAAGATATCCCGTGACGCCGAGAGGATATGCGCCGCCTTGTTGCGGTAAAATCCGCACGAAAAGATGTACTTTTCCAGCTCCTCCTGCGACAATCCGAGCATAGCCGAGGGGGTATTGTGCTCTTTAAAGAGTTCCGCCGTGACCTTGTTCACCCTCTCGTCGGTGCACTGCGCCGAGAGTATCACGGCGACGAGCAGTTCGTAGGGCGACCCGAAGCGGAGGGCGGGCGCGGCGTCGGGGTAGAGATTTGCAAGTTCGTTCAAAATCGCCTGTGCGTTCTTTTGTTCCATACTGAAATTTTATCATACGGCGGGCGTAAAATCAATAGAGGCGCACGGTAAAATAGCCGTAAAAAGCCGAATATTTTCCGCTTGCGATTATGTTTTTTGCGCGGGCGAGCATATTTTTGGGGATCTTCACGGAGAGCCCGCAGCCTATGTTCGCCTCCTTGGGGGTGTTTATCAGCGTGGAGTACACCCCGTGGGCGCGCAGCCGCGAATTGCAGTCCATTGCCTGCGTGCGCGAGCGGAAAACGGCGATCTGTTCAGTCATAATAGCTTCCTTCCATAGTATAAATATAATATTATAATATGAAAAAAGGAGATTTTATGATATATCTCGACAATGCGGCGACGGGCGGATACAAGCCGGACAGCGTTATCTCTGCGGCGTGCGCCGCGATGGCGCACGCCGCCAACCCCGGGCGGAGTGGGCACAGCCTTTCGCTCGCCTGCATGGAGCGCGTGGTGGAAACGCGGAAGATACTGAACGATTTCTTCGGCGGATACGGGTTCGAACGGGTGGTGTTCACAAAAAACTGCACCGAGGCGCTGAATATCGCCATTTTGGGCGGGATAGCCGCTCCGTACAGCGCGGACGGCGCGCGCGGCGTGCGCGTCCTCACCACCGTGGCTGAGCACAATTCCGTTCTGCGCCCCCTCGAAGAGTTGAAAAGGCGGGGCGCGGAAGTGGAGTATATGCCGCTGGACGGGCGCGGGAGGGTGGACGTTTCGGCGTTTTCGCACGCGGTGAACAACGGCAAACCGCCCCGCGCGGCTGTCGTCACCCTTGCCTCCAACGTGACGGGCACAGCCCCCGATATTGCCGCCATACGCGGCGTTCTGCCCCCCGAATGCCTCCTTATCTGCGACGGCGCGCAGGCATGCGGACACGTGCCGATAGATATGCGCGCGCTTAAAATAGACGCCCTTGCCGTCGCGGGGCACAAGGGCATGCTCGGCATACAGGGCAGCGGCGCGCTGCTCTTTTCGGAGAGGTTCGACCCCGCCCCCATAATGTTCGGGGGCACTGGCAGCGAGAGCTATAACCTCTCCATGCCCGATTTCTATCCCGACAGGCTCGAAAGCGGCACCCTCAATTTCCCCGCGGTGGTCTCGCTCGCCGAGGGCGCGATGTTCTTAAAAGACCGCATCGCGGGCGACGGGGCGGCGGTGGAGAAGATGACAGCGCAGGCGGTCGCGGGGCTGAAAGATATCCGCGGGGCGGAAGTCTTTTCCGTGCCCAATCCGTACGGGTTAGTGGCTTTCAGGCTCGCGAACATGCAGTCCGAAATGGTGGCGTACGCCCTTTCCGAGGAGTTCGGCATATGCGTGCGCGGAGGATTGCACTGCGCCCCGCTCATGCACCGCGCGCTCGGCTCGGACGGGCTTGTCCGCGCCTCTTTTTCGGCGTTTTCGCCCCGTCAAGCCGTTTCCGAACTCATCGGGGCGGCGAAAGCGCTCTCTTTAAGGCGCTGAGCGGCTCCCGCGGGAGCCGCCCGCACGGCTTTATATGCTTTTCAGACGGGAGATTATCTCCTTCAACCGCCTCTTTTTGGCTCCGTCGAGGAGGGGGGAGAGGGCGTTGTAAAAGTTATCGAGGTCGGCATTCGTGAGAGTGCCCTCCCTCTTTCCGCGCTCGGCTTCGGCGACGACCGTCTGCATTATCTGCGCGGCGGACTTGCCGCTCATAGCCGCCGTGATCAGTTTTGCCGTCTCCACGGTGCTGTTCAGGCGGCTGTCCCCCGCGGGCGCGTTTCCCGCGCTCTCTTCGGTATAGCTTTTAAAATCTTTCATACAATTCCTCGCATATAATGTTATTAACAAAATATGCTGGGGGATCCCGATCGTGCAACTGATATTGTTGTTGGCGCTCGCGCTGCTTTGCACAAAAAAGAACGGCGGCTTGAACGAGGAAGCGGTGCAGCTAATAAAGACCGTCTCGGGCGACGGCGGACAGATAGACGAGATTATGAAGGAGGTCCGTGAAATTTCGGAACTCGTGACGGCGCTGTCGCCCGCCCCGTCCACGTCCGTGCCCGAAGGGCGCGACGCCTCGCGCAAGACCGCGGGCGGGGGCTTTCCGCTCGCGCCCATCGCGGACATAGCCGACGAGAGGGCGTACGGCGCGCTCGCGGGGGCGATAGCGGCGGACTGATTTTACATATCCGCGCCTTGACATTTGCCCGTTATGTGATAGAATATAGGTATGAAGACGGGTATTTCCACGGCGAGCTTCTTCCTCAGGGAGGAATGCGAGCAGGCGATAAAGAGCATAAAGGCGTTGGGCGCGGAGTGTGCGGAAGTGTTTTTGGGCACATATTACGAGTACAGACCCGAATTCGTCAAGGCGCATGCGGCGGAATTTGCGGGCATAGACATATGTGCCTGCCATTCGCTGTCCACGAACTTCGAACCGCAGCTCTTTTCACCCTCCCGCAGGGTGCGCGGCGACGCATATTATTGGCTCGACCAGCTGATGCGCTCGGCGCAGATTCTGGGTGCGCGCAAGTACACATTTCACGGCTATACGGGCTTCGGCGCGGGCGGCGCGGATATCGCCGCCCTCTCGGAACATATGTGCGAGGTCGCAGAGTTCTGCTCGCGGTACGGCGTGGAGCTCTGCCTCGAAAACGTGGCGTGGGGCGCATATAACCGTCCCGGGGTATTCGGGGAGTTCAAATCGCGCTGCCCGTCGCTTTCCGGCGTGCTCGACTTGAAGCAGGCGAGGCGTTCGGGCTATCCCTACGGAATGTATATCGCGGATATGGCGGGGTCTATCTCGCACGTGCACCTGTCCGACGTGGACGAAAACGGCAAAATGTGTCTCCCCGGGAAGGGCGTTTACGACTTTGCCGAGATTTTTTCACGCCTTGCGGACGCGGGATTTAACGGCGAGGCGATAATCGAGGTCTACGGCGACAACTACGGCGGCACGGAAGAGCTAAAAGCCTCGCTCGATTATCTCGGGGAAATACTCAGCAAGACAGGCTGACTTCAACGGAAAATATGTTTCAGCCCGCAGGGAGCACGACGCCGCGCTCCCCGCGGGCGTTTTGTTGCGGCGCGGGCATACTATATATTGTGGTATGCGGCAAAGTCGACAAAAACAGTAAAAAATTTCCTTGGATTTTGTCAAAAAACTTTCAAAATCGATTGACATATCGATTATTGTTTGGTAAGATATAAAAGCTGTCAATTCGGACAGCGTTGTTTTTCATTGAAAAACAGCAACGCAACCGCTGTTGCGATAGCTGGGAACGGGCGCAGCCCGAAAGCAGCGAACGAAGACTGACAACTGCATAGAAGAGACGAAATAGAAAGTACAAAGAAGGCAAGATTAATTTTTTAAAAGAAGGTTAATTGCATTTAATGGAATACAATTTCAAAGAAGGCAAAGGAACGAAGAAGGAAAAGTTAGTCGAGTTAAGAGTGTAGAATTTTTGTAGAGAAGAGACGAGTAGATCGAGAAAGTGATCAAGCTACAAAGAGCACACGGAGGATGCCTAGGTACGTGGCGCCGAAGAAGGACGTGACAAGCTGCGAAAAGCTGCGGGGAGGAGCAAATATCCAATGATCCGCAGATATCCGAATGAGGGAACTCAGCGCATAGAGATATGCGTTACCGCATGATGAATCAATAGTCATGCGGGGGGAACCCGGGGAACTGAAACATCTTAGTACCCGGAGGAAAAGAAAGTAAAAACGATTCCGTAAGTAGTGGCGAGCGAACGCGGAGGAGCCCGAAGACGGGGTAGAAATACCCTGTTGGTATCACAAAGAGAAGTAACTTTTAGCCGAAGAGCAATGGAAATTGCCGCCGAAGCGGGTGACAGCCCCTTAGGCGAAAGGAGTTACGATCTGATACAAAGAGTACGTCGGAACACGAGGAATTCTGACGGAAAGCGTGGGGACCATCCCATAAGGCTAAATACGACCATGTGACCGATAGCGAACAGTACCGTGAGGGAACGGTGAAAAGAA